>CAYVHP010000108.1:0-27211 GCA_964451265.1 uncultured Caulobacteraceae bacterium
TCGTCGCCGCGGATGACGTGTGTGACGCCCATGTCGTGGTCATCGACCACAACGGCCAGATTGTAGGTCGGGGCGCCGTCCGAACGCAGCAGGACCAGATCGTCCAACTCCTTGTTTTGAAAGCGGACAGGTCCCTTGACCAAGTCATCGACCACGGTTTCGCCGTCCAGCGGTCCCTTGAAGCGGACCACGAAGGGCTGGTTTGTTTGATCGTCTTCCCGGTCACGCCATGCCGAACGGATCGCCCGGCCTTCGGCGCGGGCTTTAACGCGCTCGATCTCCAACTCTTCCACGCTCATGTAGCAGCGGTAGGCCCGGCCGCGATCCAATAGCATCTGCACTGCCTGACGGTGGCGGTCGGCGCGGGCGAACTGGAAAACCGGCGGGGCGTCCGGCTCCAAACCCAGCCAAGCCAAGCCATCGAAAATCGCCTTGACCGCATCGGGCGTAGACCGCTCGCGATCTGTATCTTCCACGCGCAGAAGGAAGGTCCCGCCCGTGTGCCGGGCGTAAAGCCAGTTGAACAAGGCTGTGCGCGCGCCTCCTATGTGCAGGGAGCCCGTAGGGGACGGGGCAAAGCGCGTGACGACGTCTGAGGGTCCGGGCATCGAGGTCCAATTAAAAGAGGCGGCGCCTCTTAACACGCGCAATTGGACCCCTCCTAGTGCGCGAGAAATTCTCGCGTGGATTTTAAGTCAGGGACAGGCCCAGGCGGACCGCTGGTCCCTGTGGTCGCCCGTCGCGTTTGGCTGCGGATGCGCGAGCTATTTTGCCCTGAAGGTCGAACCGAGCCTGTCGGCGATATTGGCCTTGGCCGGGGTTGCGATCATTCTAGCTGCGGCTTTGCGCCGATGGGGCAGGGCGCCGGTTGCCGCCGCTCTGGCGCTTTTGCTCGCCTTCGCCGCCTGCGGCGTGCTGAGCGGCAAACTGCAGACTTCGGCGATGCAGGGCCCGGTTAGTCCGCCCCTCGCGGGCGTGGGCGTGGAGGGCTGGGTTGTGGACCTGGCCGGGCGCGGAACGACCGGGCCGCGACTGCTCATCGCGCCAACCTATATTCGTTCAATTCCCGCTGACCGATTGCCCAAGCGCCTGCGGATCACCGTCAAGGACGATGATGTGGTGGGTCCTGGGGCCGCCATTCGGTTTATCGGCCTGCTCAACCCGCCTCCGCCGCCGGCGGCGCCCGGCGCGTTTGATTTCGCCCGCAGCGCCTATTTCATCGGCGTAGGCGGCGTCGGCGTGGCTCTGAAGCCGCCCCAGGTGATCGATCTGCCGTCGCCGCCTTGGCGTCTGGCGCTCCAGTTGCGGATCAACCGGGCGCGCTGGGCCCTGACCCAAGCGATCATCGCGCAAATGGGGCAGCCGACGGGGGGCGTCGCCGCCGCCATGGTCACAGGCCATGACTATTCGATCAGCCAGGCCGACACCAATGAGATGCGCAACGCCGGCATCTCGCACATTCTGTCGATCTCCGGCGTGCACATGGCCATCGTCGGCGGCTTCGTCTTTTTCGCCATCCGCCTGCTCATCTCCCTGTGGCCGTGGCTGGCGGTGCGGGTGAACGGTAAGAAGCTGGCCGCCGCCCTGGCCCTGGGCGCCATCGGATTATATCTGGTGGTCTCCGGCGCACCGCCGCCCGCCCAGCGCTCGGCCATCACCGCGACCATCGCCTTTGGCGCCATCTTGCTCGACCGGCGAGCGATAACGCTGCGAGGGCTGGGCTTATCAGCCCTGATCGTCCTGGCGATTCAGCCTGAAGCGGTGGTCGAGCCGGGCTTTCAGATGTCTTACGCCGCCACTGCCGCCCTTATCGCCCTGTCGGAGGTCTGGCCCCATCCCATGCGCCCGATCAACACGCCCCTGGCCCTAAGGATCCTGCAGAAAGCCAAGGATTGGTTGATCGCGGGCCTGGCCGTGGGCGTCGTTGCGGGGTTGGCGACAGCGCCCTTCGCCATTGAGCACTTCAATCGGGTCTCGCTTTACGGACTGCCCGCCAACCTGTTGCTTGAGCCCCTTTCGAGCTTGGTTATCATGCCCGCTCTGGCGCTGGGCGCCATTGCCCAACTTTTCGGTGCGGGCGGGGGACTGCTGGCCGTGGCCGGCTGGGGCATCGACAAAATGCTGATGCTGGCCCGCCTGACCGCCGAGGCGCCCGGCGCCCTCCAGACCCTGCCGTCGGCGCCGACCATCGCCCTTCCCATGGCCTTCATCGGCATTCTTTGGCTTTGCCTGTGGCGAGGTCCCTTGCGATGGCTGGGCCTGCCCTTAGCCCTGGCCGTGAACCTGTGGCCGCGCGCGCCCACGCCGGACGTTTGGATTTCCTCGGACGGGGCCAACGCGGCTGTTTTGGCCTCTGGCCACCCGGTGATGCTGCGCCCGGACTCCGAAAAGTTCGCCGCCGCCCTTTGGGCGCGCCGCTATGGGTTTGAGCTGCCGGTGGACGCCGATCCGGCCCACGACAAGCTATTTGACTGTGATCGGCGAAGCTGCGCGCCGCTTTCGGCCGCGCCGGTCCGGCTGGGCCTGTGGGCAGGACGTAAACCGCCCAAGGCCGAGGCGTTCGCAAGGCTATGCGCATCCTCGGAGCTCGTCGTCCTGCGCTCAACCGCGCCGGAGGGCCAGACCTGTGCGGCCCCGACCGTCCTCAGCGCCACAGACTTTGCGCGCGGCGGGGCGGTTGAAATCCGCCGCTTCCCGGCAGGCTGGCGCTATCGCTGGACAGCGGACGAGCGCGGCGTTCGAACCTGGACGGCCGGCGCCCAACTCAGTGATAGCGACGGATAAGGCCCACCAGCTTGCCCTGCACCTGAACCTGATCAGGTCCGAAGATGCGTGTCTCATAGGCCGGATTGGCGGCCTCCAGCGCAATGGAGGCGCCCTTCTTGCGCAGACGCTTGAGGGTGGCTTCCTCGCCCATCACCAAGGCCACGACGATCTCGCCGGAGTTGGCGGTGGCGCCTTTGCGGATGATCACCTGATCGCCGTCTAGAATCCCGGCGTTGATCATGGAATCGCCCTGCACCTCGAGGATGTAATGCTCTCCGGCGCCCAACAGGGCCTCGGGCACCGGCATACGGTCCCGTTCGTGCTGGATGGCTTCGATGGGCGTGCCTGCGGCGATGCGGCCGAGTATCGGCAGCTCACGCATGTCGTTGGCGATCAGAGGATCGTTCGAACCGGTCCGGTCGCCGTCCACCACCTGAGGACGGAAGGGCGCGCGGCCGCGAGGCGGGGCGGCGGCAGTGGCTTGTTGGGGCATCTTGACCACCTCCAGCGCCCGAGCCCGGTGCGCCAGACGGCGAAGAAAACCCCGTTCTTCCAGGGCCGTGATCAGGCGATGAATGCCGGATTTGGACGCCAAGTCGAGGGCTTCCTTCATTTCGTCAAAGGAAGGGGAAACGCCGGTTTCCTTGATGCGCTCATGGATAAACATGAGCAATTCGTGCTGCTTGCGCGTGAGCATCGCCAGGAACCCTTTTCAGAACAAACCGCTAACTGTTGGGAATGTTCTCTAGGTGTTCTTTCTTAATGTCAAGTTACCGCCGTGTGCCCCAGCAGGGCGCGGGTCGCCGTGGCCAAGTCGGCCTGACGCATGAGGCTTTCCCCGACCAGCATGGCGCCCGCTCCGGCCCGTTGCAGCCGAGCCGCGTCGGCGGGCGTGAATATGCCGCTTTCCGTAACCAATAAGGCGTTCGCGGGCTTGTGCGCACTCAGTCGTTCGGTGATCGACAGGTCGACCTCAAAGGTTCGCAGATCGCGGTTGTTGACCCCCGCGAGCGTCGCGCCGAGCTTGCCGGCCCTGGCCATCTCGGCCTCATCATGGGTCTCCACCAGCACGTCCATGCCGAATCGCGCGGCCTCGGCCATCAGTTCGGCGGCCAAAACATCGTCGGTCATGGCCAGAATCACCAGGATGCAATCGGCGCCCAGGGCGCGCGATTCGGCGATCTGCCAGGGATCGACCATGAAGTCCTTGCGGATGCAGGGCAGGGACACGGTAGCCCGCGCAGTAAGCAGGTCTTCGTCGCGCCCCTGAAAGCTCGGCCCGTCGGTCAGGACCGACAAACAGGTGGCGCCACCCGCCTCATAGGCCTTGGCCAGGGCCGGCGGATCGAAGTCCGGGCGGATGAGCCCGCGCGAGGGGCTGGCCTTCTTGATCTCCGCAATCAGGGCCAGACGTCCCGGCGCCTGCGCCGCGAGCAAGGCCCTGCGGAACCCGCGCGGCGGAGAGGCGGCTTTAGCCGCTCGCTCCAGCTCGGCCGTTGAGCGCATCGCCTTGCGCGCGCGAACCTCGTCGCGCTTATAGGCCGCGATCTTTTGCAGAATGTCCGTCATCAGGCGTTGCTGGCCAGGACGAGGCGTTCCAGCGCCCCCTTGGCCAACCCCTGATCAATCACGCCTGCGGCCTGTTCGACACCCTCGCGTAGCGTCTCGACCCGTTCCGACACCAGAAGGGCCGCAGCGGCGTTCAGCAGCACCACATCGCGGTAGGGGCCCTTGGCGCCGTCCAGCAGGTCACGGATGGCCTGGGCGTTGAATGAGGGATCGCCCCCCTGCAGATCGGCCAGATCAGCCCTCGGCAAGCCGACGGCTTCAGGCGTCACCATGAACAGGCGCACCGCGCCTTCCTTCCATTCGGCGACCTGGGTCGGGCCGGTGGTGGTCATTTCGTCTAGACCCTGACCATGGACCACCCAGGCGCGCTCGGAGCCCAAGGCGCCCAGCACGCGCGCCAAGGGCTCGACCCAGCGGCCGTCGAATACGCCGAGCACCTGACGCTGCGCGCCGGCGGGGTTGGCCAAAGGCCCGAGCAGATTAAATATGGTGCGGAAACCCAGTTCCTGACGGATGGGCGAAACATGGCGCATGGCGCCGTGATGGGTCGGCGCGAAGAGGAAGCAGATATTGGCCTCGTCCAAGCTGCGGCGGTTCTGCGCCGGGCTTGCCTGGATATTGACCCCAAGCGCCGCCAGCACATCGGCGGCGCCGGACTTGGAGGACATGGCCCGATTGCCGTGCTTGGCCACCTTGAGCCCTGCGCCCGCCGCCACCAAGGCTGAGGCGGTGGAGATGTTCAGGGTGTGCAGGCCGTCGCCGCCCGTGCCGCAGGTATCGATCACTTGATAGGGATGCTCCAGCCGCGTGGCGGCCGCGCGCATGGCCCGAGCCGAGGCGGTGATTTCGCCGATGGTCTCCCCGCGCAGGCGCATGGCGGTGACCGCCGCCGCAATCTGCGCCGGGCTGGGCTCACCGCGCAGGCACGCGGCGAAGAAGTCGTCGGCGTCGGCCTCGGTCAAGGTCGCGCCGTCGGCCAGTCGGGCCAGAAGGGGCTTAAAGGCGTCGGACATGGGGCGGAACTAGGCTGACGCGGCGGCTAGGCGCTTGACCCCGGCCAGGTTCAGGAAATTGGCCAGCAGATCATGGCCGTGT
Source organism: uncultured Caulobacteraceae bacterium (assembly GCA_964451265.1). Classification (GTDB taxonomy): domain Bacteria; phylum Pseudomonadota; class Alphaproteobacteria; order Caulobacterales; family Caulobacteraceae; genus BOG-938. Next base: position 5,431 of record CAYVHP010000108.1, read on the forward strand.
TCGGTGGCGATGGACTCGGGATGGAACTGCACCCCGTGCACCGGACGATCTTTCCGCTGGAGGCCCATGATCTCGCCGTCCGCGCTCCATGCGGTCACCTCTAAGGTTTCGGGCAGGCTTTCGCGCTCCACCGCCAGGCTGTGATAGCGCGTGGCGGTGAAGGGACTGGGCAGGCCGGCGAACAGGCCCTGGCCGGTGTGGTGAATCTGATCGGTCTTGCCGTGCATCAGGGCCTTGGCGCGGATCACCTTGCCGCCCGCGACCTGACCTATGGCCTGGTGGCCTAGACAGACCCCCAGGATCGGCAGGTCCGCCGGAGCGGTCTGGAGCAGGGCAAGGCAGATACCGGCGTCATCGGGGGTGCAGGGACCGGGCGACAGAAGCACCGCTTCGGGCTTTAGGCCCAGCGCCTGCTCCACCGACAGGGCGTCGTTGCGATGCACGACGGTCTGCGCCCCCAACTCATTCAGGTAATGAACGAGGTTGTAGGTGAAGCTGTCATAGTTATCGATCACCAGGATCATGCGAACGCGCCTTTCCCGCCCGGTTCTAGGCCTCAACACCCTTGAGGCCAAGGCCCAAGCGGAAAACTGACGCGGCGCGTACGATTAGCTAGACTTTGCCGATGAAAAGCGAGTCGCCCACGACCTACCCGCTTGCCCCCTTGGATCAGGCCCGCGCAAAGCTGGCTCCGTCGGCGCCGGCTGACCGCGCCTTACCGGCCGTGGCGGCGGCGGCCCTGTTCGCGGTTTGCGCCCTGACCTTCGCAGCGGCGGCCATCCTCGCCCCTCCGACCGTCGTCACACCCATGGCCAAGCCCGGGGTGCAGTAACCCGCAGGTCACTCGAAGCGCCAAGCTTCTTGGGCGGCGTCGCGCTGGGCGCCGGATTTTTGCAAAGTCTCGTCGTATTCGGCGCTCGGATCGGAATCGGCCACCACCCCGCCGCCGGCCTGGGCGTGGATCATCCCATCCTTGAATAGGGCCGAACGCAGGATGATGCAGGTATCGATCCCGCCGTCCGCCGAGATGTAGCCGGCCGCTCCGCCATAGGCGATCCCGCGCTTGACCTGCTCCAACTCGTCAATGATCTGCATGGCCCGCACCTTGGGCGCGCCCGATAGCGTACCGGCCGGCAGGGCGGCCATCAGCACGTCGACGGGATCCAATCCCTCCGGCGCATCGCCCTCGACGTTGGACACGATGTGCATGACGTGACTGTAGCGCTCGACCGCGAAGCTCTGCGTCACCCGCACGTGAGGCTTGGTGGGCGCGCTGGGCGGCTCATTACGGCCTGCATCGCGCAGCATGGCCACGCGACCGACGTCGTTGCGGCCCAGGTCCAGCAGCATCAGGTGCTCGGATCGTTCCTTAGGATCGGCCAACAGCTCTTTTTCCAGCGCTTGATCCTCAACCGGAGTCTTGCCGCGGCGCCGCGTGCCGGCGATGGGCCGGATGGTGATCTTGCCGTCCCGCAATCGCACCATGATCTCGGGGCTGGATCCCGCCAGCTGAAAGTCGCCGAAGTTCAAATAGAACATATAGGGCGAGGGGTTCAGCCGGCGCAGGGCGCGATAGAAGGCGAAGGGGTCCAGCTTGAACGGCGCGCTGAACCTGTGGCTAGGCACCACCTGGAAGATATCGCCGGCCCGGATATAGGTCTTCGCCTTCTCGACGATCTCGCCGTAAGCAGCGCGGGTTATTTTGGACTCTAGCGCGGGCTGAGATTTCGGCGCGCGTTCGGGCGAGGCGGGCAGGGGCCTGCGCAGGTCCTCCACGGTCTCGGTCAACCGCGCGGCGGCGGCGGCATAGGCCTCGGCGGCGGACAGAGTTGAGGGCCGCACCGGAGCGGTCAGCACGATTTCCTGGCCAATGGAATCGAACACCGCAACTACCGACGGCCGGATCATCACCGCGTCGGGCAGGTCCAGGGGATCGGGATTCATGTCCGGCAGCGGCTCGACCAACCGCACCATGTCGTAGCCCACCGCCCCGAACACCCCGGCGGCCATGGGGGGCAGTTCGGCGGGCAGATTTATACGCGAACGCGCCACCAGGCTGCGCAGGGAATCTAGGGCGGTTTCGCCCTCGGGGGCAAAACGTCCCACCGCTAGATCGGACCCCTGGCTGATCTCGGCCTTGTCGCCCCGGCAGCGCCAGATCAGGTCGGGCTTCATAGCCAGGATGGAGTAACGCCCACGCCAGGCGCCGCCTTCCACAGATTCAAACAGGAAGGCGTAGGGCCGTCCCTTGGCCAGCTTTAGATAGGCGGACACCGGCGTTTCAAGGTCATCGACCAGCCGCGCGAAAACAGCCTGGGGCTGGCCGGCGTCATAGGCCGCAGAAAAGGCCTCCAGGGAGGGCTGCACCTCAAGGTTCACCGACCCAGGCTCCGGCACAGGCTCATTGGGCGCGTTTCGCCGGCGGCGGCGCACCCGGCAGAGCGGGGGCCAAGGCCTTGCCCGCATCGGCCGAGGCGCCGATGGCCTGAAGGGCCAGGGGCTGATTGATCTTGGTCTTCAGCTTGGTCTGGGCCCAGGCGCCGCTTTCCACGCCCAGTTCTTCCACCAGTTGCCGACGCAGCTGGTCCTGAGCCGGGTTGACCGCCTGGCCGACGATCAGCATCGGCGGCGCTTGCACCGCTGTCACCTTCACCACAGCCGCGCCGCTGGCGAAGACATCGCCCGCCTTAGCTTGGAAAATGCGTTCGAGCTGTTCAGCCGGTATCTGTTGATTGCTTTGCGCCTGCTGACGGTTCATCGAGGCCTGGGTGACCTTAGCGCCCACGCTCGCCGCGGCCGCCTCCATGGTCTGGCCCTTCTTTACCTGGGCGACGATGCCGTCCAGCTTAGCGGCCATACGCTTTTGCAGCTCAGACTGTTGGAAATATTGGGTCAGCTTCGCCCGCACCTTGTCCAGCACCGGCGGCTGAGGCGCTATGACCTTGTCGGCGCGCAGGACAAAGTATTCGCCCTTATCCTCTTGAACCACGTCGCTTTCCGCGCCCTGACCAAGCGCAAAGCCGGTTGCCAGAAGCTTAGGCGACAGTCCCGAGGGCTTACCATCGGCGCCCTGTCCCTGGGCGGTAACCGGCCCCACAATAGAGGTCGAGACGCCGGCGGCCTTTGCCGAAGCATCGATGCCGGCGCCCTTGTCGTGGGCATCTTCGTATTTCTGACTGAGATCATAAGCTTTATTGGTCGCATTCTCACCCTTGATCTCGGCCTCGATCTTCGAACGCACCTCGTCCAGAGTGACCTGATGGCCGGGGGTGATTTTCAAAATCTTGACCACCGCAAAGCCCAATTGGCCTTGGATCGCGCCCGAAGCCTTGCCCTCGGGCAGGGCGAAGGCTGCGTCCGCCACCTTGGGGTCGGCCACGCCGCCCTTGGGCTGGTCGGTATAGGTTAGGGGCTCTTCGCCCGACTCCTTGGCCACGGCGACCGGATCGGCCCCCTTAGCCAGTTTGGCGGCGATCGCCGAGGCTTCGGCGGCCGACTTGGCGGGAATCTGAACGAGGGTCCGCCGCTCGGGCGTAGACAAGGTCTCCTTGCGGAAATCGAAGCGCTTTTGCACCTCGGCCGGATCGGCTGTGACCGTGGCGGCCAGGGCCTTGGCGCTGAAGCGCGCGACGGTGAAGACGCGGGTTTCCGGCGTGGTCAACGCCTGGGCGTTGGCGTCCATGATCGCCTTTAGCTGAGCGTCCGTCGGCGTGGGCGGGGCGCCCAGGAGCTTCGGATTGACCAGGAAGAAGCTGAGGCTGTGGGTCTCAAACGCAAAATCGGTTAGGGCGGCGGCCAAGAGGCGCGGCGGCTTCAGTCCCGCTTCCAGCCCTGCGGTCATATGGCCTGAGGCGGCCTCGTCGCGCAGGCCCCGCTGGAACGTCTCCGGGGTCAGCTGGTTTTCGCCCAGGCGCTGCTCGTAGGTCTTCTGGTCGAACTTGCCGGAAATCGGATCGAAGAAGGCGGCGATTTTACGGATTTCCGTCACAATCAGGCTGTCGTCAGGCACGATGCCGTCGCGGCGGACCTGTTCGGCCTGGGATTCCCGCTTGGCGAAGGCCTGTAGCATCTGCTGAACGACGCCCTGGGACACCATGTCGTCCACCGAAGCGGCCTGACCCTGCTGCGCCATGCGTGAGCGATAGGTCTCAAATTCCCGTTTGAACTCCGCCGGGGAATAGGCCCGAGATCCGGCAGTGATCACCGCGTTCTGGATAAACATCCCCGACAAATCCGCGCGCGTATTGCCGATCAGGAGAAACCCGGCGACGAGCGGAAGCCCGATAATGACCCAGGTGATCTTAGACTGGGAGAGCATGCGGAAGAAGGCGAGCATTAGGCGTCCTTGGCGGCCGGGGCGAAAATCCCGAATGAAACGGCTCTGCGATGCGGGGCCGAACCGGGGCGGTATAGGTTACCCGTTCCCCTTCCGGCAAGAACAAGAGCGAGGCGCGCGCGCGTCAACGAGGTGACAGAGCGCGACGATTGGCTTAGCTGGGCGCACGGACCCTTCGCCAAAACTGGATGATAGATGGACTCCATACGGCCCCTGATTGTCGGCAACTGGAAGATGTTCGGCCTGAATTCGGCATTGGGCGAAGCGGTCACGGTGGCGCAGTCCCTGGCCCAAACCCCGGCCAAGGCCCGCATAGGCCTGTGCATGCCGGCCACCCTGATCGAGCGGGCGGCCCGCGCCCTGGCCGGGTCAGCCGTGATCGTCGGCGGCCAGGACAATCATCCAGAGTCTCATGGCGCCTTCACTGGCGACATCAGCGCCGAGATGCTGGCCGACGCCGGCGCCCGCATGGTCATCCTGGGGCACTCCGAACGGCGCGCCGGTCACGGTGAAAGCAATGAATTGGTCGCGCTGAAGACCCAGGCCGCTCTGCGGGCGGGCCTCGAACCGATCATCTGTGTCGGCGAAACCTTGGCCGAACGCCAGGCGGGGCAAACCTTGGAGATCATTTCCAGTCAGACCAGGGCTTCCCTGCCCGACGTAGCGCAGGGCCGCGTCATTGCTCTGGCCTATGAGCCGGTATGGGCCATCGGCAGCGGCCTGACGCCCACGCCGGAGCAGATAGAAGAGGCCCACGTCGCCTTGCGTGCAGCCCTGGTCGAACGCCTAGGCGACATGGGAAAACGCGCGCCCGTTCTTTACGGCGGCTCGGTCAAGCCGGCCAACGCTGCGGAGATTCTCGCGGTTCGCGAGGTCGGCGGCGCTTTGGTGGGCGGCGCCTCGTTAAAGGCCGAGGACTTCCTTCCGATTGTTCGCGCCGCCGGTTAGACCGCGCGCCCTTTGCGCTGCCCGGCGGTTGGTGCTAGACCGGCGCCGATTTTAAGACCCTCCAGTGACGGACCTTAAGCCTTGTCCCTTCTCGCCACCATTCTGCTGGTTGTGAACATCTTCGTTTGCATCGCCTTGATCGCCGTCGTGCTGATCCAGCGGTCCGAAGGCGGGGCCCTGGGTATGGGCGGCGGGGGAGGCGGCGGTCCCTCCGGCTTTATGACCACGCGCGGCGCAGGGGATCTGCTAACCCGCATCACCTGGATCTTGGCTTTCATCTTCTTCGGCCTTGCGATGGTTCAGACCATCCTGATCGGCCGCGCTCATGGGCACAGCTCTATTGTCGACCGGCTGAACTCTCAGAGCCTGGATTTCTCAACGCCCACCCAGCCTCAGACGCCACCGGCCGCGCCTGCGGGCGGCGGTCTTCAAGCGCCTCTGCCCGCCGTGCAAAGCCCCCCGGCCGCCGTCATACCTGGCCTGCCCCAGTCTGGCGGGTCTAATGGACAAGCTGGCGGCCTGTCGGGCTTGGCCGCGCCGCCGCTGGTTGCGCCCGGCCAACCTCCACAGAAAAAGCCCTGATCGTGGTGCTCAACCCTGCGCCGGGACGCGCGGGCGAAACCGAATCACTGCTAACCTAGCCGCCCATGGCCCGGTACATCTTCATCACCGGCGGCGTGGTCTCCTCCCTTGGGAAAGGCATCGCCTCCGCGGCTCTTGGCGCGTTGTTGCAGGCGCGCGGCTACAAGGTCCGCTTGCGCAAGCTTGACCCCTATCTCAACGTCGATCCGGGCACGATGTCGCCCTATCAGCACGGCGAGGTGTTCGTCACTGACGACGGGGCCGAGACTGATCTGGACCTGGGCCACTACGAGCGATTCACCGGGGTGTCGGCCACCAAGGGCGACAACATCACCACCGGCCAGATATACAAGACCATCCTGGAGAAGGAGCGGCGGGGCGATTATCTCGGCGCCACGGTCCAGGTGATCCCCCATGTCACCAATGAAATCAAACAGTTCATACGCTCCGACGCCGGCGACGCAGACTTTGTGCTGGTGGAAATCGGCGGCACGGTAGGCGATATCGAGGGCCTGCCGTTCTTTGAGGCCATACGCCAGCTCGGCAACGATCTGCCGCGTCGCCACGCCATCTATATTCATCTGACCCTTTTGCCGTTCATCAAGACGGCGGGCGAGATGAAGACCAAGCCGACCCAGCACTCGGTCAAGGAGCTGCGCTCCATCGGCATCCAGCCCGACATCCTCTTGTGTCGCTGCGAGCAGCCGATCCCGGCCGAGGAGCGGCGCAAGATCGGCCTGTTCTGCAATGTGCGCGAAACCGCCGTGATCCAGGCGATGGACTCGTCCAACATCTACGGCGTGCCGCTGGACTATCATGAACAGGGCCTGGACCGGGAAGTGCTGGAGGCCTTCGGCATTACCGACGCGCCTGAGCCCGACCTGTCGGCCTGGACGCAGATTTCCAACCGCGTCACCAGCCCGGACGGCGAGGTCACCATCGCGGTGGTGGGCAAATACACCGTGCTGAAGGACGCCTATAAGTCGCTGATCGAGGCCCTGGCTCACGGCGGGGTGGCCAATAACGTCAAGGTCAATCTGGAGTGGGTGGAGTCCGAGACCTTCGAGCTGGAGGACGGCGCCGCCGCCGTACGCCTGGAGGGCGTGCACGGCATTCTGGTTCCCGGCGGCTTTGGCGAGCGGGGCGCGGAGGGCAAGATCCGCGCCGTGCAGTTCGCCCGTGAACATAAGATTCCTTACTTCGGCATTTGTTTCGGCATGCAAATGGCGGTGATCGAGGCGGCCCGCAATGTGGCCGGCATCAGGGGCGCATCATCTACGGAATTCGGCCCCGCTAAGGAAGCTGTGGTGGGCCTAATGACCGAGTGGGTCAAAGGCAACGAACGCCATATCCGCACTATCGGCGACAACCTCGGCGGCACTATGCGTCTGGGCGCCTACGAGGCCGTGCTTAAGCCCGGCTCCATGGTCAGCGAAATCTATGACTCCGTGACCATCTCAGAGCGCCACCGGCACCGCTACGAGGTCAATATCGACTACCGCGAGGCCATCGAGGGGGCGGGGCTGAAATTCTGCGGCCTGTCGCCCGACGGCGTCCTGCCCGAGATCGTGGAGCGCGAGGACCACCCCTGGTTCGTCGGCGTCCAGTTCCACCCCGAACTCAAATCCCGCCCCTTCGCCCCGCACCCCCTGTTCCGCAGCTTCATTGCGGCGGCGAAGGAGCAGAGCCGGTTGGTTTAGGGGCAGACCAATCCAGTTTACCCGTCCTTCCCGGGGTATTTGGGCTGCTCTTGTCGATGGGATATGCTGAGTGACGGAATGCCTAGTGAGCGCCCCATTCGCCGTTGGCTGTTTGAAGACCGTCCGCTCGTCTTGGTGGTCATTGCCGGTCTAGTGTTCGTGCTGGTCCTTTGGGCGTTCTATATTCCGCTGCGACGGGAGCGACAGGTTGGCACGGTGGTCAGCCTTCTTGTCGGGACTGGGCGCGAGGGGCCTGGGTACAGCGTTTGGACGGATCTGCCGGATGGCCGGATCCTCGTCACTCTTTGGGGCGGTAGCGCGAGTTGCACCAAAGGCGACAAGATCGAAGTATTCAAAACCTTCTATCTGTTGTGGGGGGATTATATTGCCTCTCCCTCAGCATGCAGCCACGTTCCGACCGGTTAAATGACCACCCCCGACATCCGCGTCTGTTTTCTCGGCGACAGCTTCACCCTGGGCACGGGCGATCCGGATGGCCTGGGCTGGGTCGGGCGTGTGCTGGCGGCTGAGCGGGGCAGGGGCGCGGACCTGACCGCCTATAACCTCGGCGTCAGAGGCCAGACCGGCGCGCAGATCGCAGAACGGGCGGCGGCCGAAGTTACGGCTCGCCTTCAAGATCGCGGCGATCGGCAAGGCGTGGTGATCTCTTTTGGCGCCAATGACCTCTACCTGGGCCGTCCGCCCAGCGAATCCGTCCAGGCGATGCGGGGCTTGCTGCAGTGGGCCAAGGGTGAGGGCTATGCGGCCTTCGTCGTCGCGGCGCCGCCCATGGCCGAGGCTGCGCTACAGTCGAAACAGGACGCCCTGAACACCGCGCTGGCCCAGGTCTGCGCCGATTTCGCTGTGCCGATGTTGAACCTGCCTGCTGTGGTCGAGGACTGGTCGGCGTGGCGGGGCGAGGCGGAAGCGGGAGACGGGGTGCATCCGGGGGCGGAGGGCTATCGTCGCGTGGCGATGGCGTTCGAGGCGTGGCCGGCTTGGCGGGAGTGGCTGCAAAGAGATTGAACCACGAAGCGCACGAAGACCACGAAGGCCACCCCGTGTCGTCATCCCACGGGCGGCCGAAGGCCGAACCGGGGGACCCAAGCGACTATTCAGTTTAACACACCTCGCTTGGGTCCCCCGGTCTGCCGTTCCGGCGGCCGGAGGATGACGGATATTTTTTGGGTCCTCGTGGTCTTCGTGAGCTTCGTGGCTAAACCAATCGCATGCACCGCCGTTTGCCAGTCGGCTTGAATTCCCGCCCGCTTTGCGTCATACACCCCCGCTCAACGGCGGCCCGACATTCGGCCGCCGCAGTCATTTCACGCCTAAGAGACCTCCGATGGCCGTTCCTAAACGCAAAACCTCGCCCTCGCGCCGCAACATGCGTCGTTCGCACCATGCCTTGGCGCCCAACAGCTTCATCGAGGACAAGGAAACCGGCGAAATGCGCCGGCCGCACCACATCGACCTGAAGACCGGCATGTACAAGGGCCGCCAGGTTCTGGATGTGAAGGAAGACTAGGCTGCGGCTCGGCCACGGCCGAGGACAGCGTTTTCAAATCCAGGCGCGTGGGCTAAGGCTCGCGCGCCTTTTTGTTTGTCCAATTGAGAGCCGACCATGACTGAGATCGTCGATATCATCGCCCGCGAAATTCTCGACAGCCGCGGCAATCCGACGGTGGAAGTGGATGTGGTGCTCGAGGACGGCGCCTTCGGCCGCGCGGGCGTGCCGTCAGGCGCCTCCACCGGCGCGCACGAGGCGGTGGAAAAGCGCGACGGCGACAAATCCCGCTACGGGGGCAAGGGCGTGCTGCTGGCGGTCGAAGCCGTCAACGGCGAGATCAGCGACGCGCTGTGCGGCACAGACGCCGAAGACCAGCGCCGGCTGGACCGGTTGCTGATCGAACTAGACGGCACGGCCAACAAGAGCCGCCTGGGCGCCAACGCCATTCTCGGCGTGTCCCTGGCCAGCGCCAAGGCCTCGGCGGTCTCGGCCAATCTGCCGCTCTATAAGTATGTGGGCGGGGTAAACGCCCGCATCTTGCCGGTGCCGATGATGAACATCATCAATGGCGGCGCCCATGCGGACAATCCCATCGACATTCAGGAGTTCATGATCCTGCCCACGGGCGCTGAGAGCTTCAGCGAAGCCCTGCGCATGGGCGCGGAGATTTTCCAGAGCCTGAAGGGCCAGCTGAAGAAAGCCGGTCACAACACCAATGTCGGCGACGAGGGCGGATTCGCGCCAAACCTGGCCTCCGCCGTGGCGGCCCTGGAGTTCATCCTCAAGGCCGGCGAGGGCGCGGGATACAAGGCCGGCAAGGACTTCGTTCTGGGCCTGGACGTGGCCTCCACCGAGTTTTTCAAGGACGGCAAGTACCAGCTCGAGGGCGAGGGCAAGACGCTCGATAGCGCCGGCATGGTCGACTATCTGTCGGGCCTGGTCGCCCAATTCCCCATCGTGTCCATCGAGGACGGCATGGCCGAGGACGACTTTGCCGGCTGGTCGCTGCTGACCAAGGCCTTGGGCGGCAAGGTCCAGCTGGTCGGAGACGACCTGTTCGTCACCAATCCGGCCCGCCTGCAGCAGGGCATCAAGGACGGCTTGGCCAACTCGATCCTGGTCAAGGTCAACCAGATCGGCACCCTGTCGGAAACCCTGGACGCGGTCGATATGGCCCAGCGCGCCGGCTATACGGCGGTGATGTCCCACCGCTCGGGCGAGACCGAGGACAGCACCATCGCCGACCTGGCGGTGGCCACCAACTGCGGTCAGATCAAGACGGGCTCCCTGGCCCGGTCTGACCGCTTGGCCAAGTACAACCAGCTCCTGCGAATCGAAGAGCAACTTGACGACCAGGCGGTGTATCCGGGGCGCGCGGCGCTGAAGGGGCGGTAGACCCTTACGTCCTCCACCGCAAAGCGGGGGATATCACAAGGGAAAGTGCCGGCGGGATTGGCCTCTCCTCCCCTGTGCAGCGCAGCGAAACGGGGGAGGGGGACCGCCTGAAAGGCGGTGGTGGGGGCTCTCGTGGCGCCAAGACGCCCCTTCCACCACGCTTCGCGTGGTCCCCCTTCCCCGCTGCGCAGGGAAGGAGATGCCGCCGAGCCGGCAACTTCACTCATGTGCAATTCCCCTGCCTCGCGGGGGAGCACGCTGCTACTCCGCGCCGCCAACGCTCGGTTAACTATGAGCGACGATGCTTCGGCGAGTCATTGACCCACCCGGAGCCCTTGCCCTTGCTGGCGCGCCTCAGTCCCTATTTGCCCACGGCCGCCTTGGCCTGCCTGATCTTCTACTTCGGCTTTCAGGCGCTGACGGGGGATCGCGGGCTGTTGTCCCTGTCGCAACGCAACGCGCATTTGGCGGCGCGCCGGGCCGAGCTTGCGGCATTGCAGAATGAGCGTCTTGACCTGGAAGCACGCAGCCGCCTGCTGCGAGATGGTCAAATTTCACGCGATCTGGTGGAAGAACGTGCGCGATACCTGCTAGGCTTCTCCGACCCAAGGGATTATGTGATCCGCACGCGGCCGTGATTTCCGATTGAATTTTCGGCTGGCCTGGGATGGAGAGATAAATGGCGCGTGCGCGCAAAAACGGAGCCAGCGGTCCCGCCGCGAAGGCGCCGACCGATAAGGCCCGTTGGCTTAAATATTACCGCTCTATGTTGTTGATCCGCCGCTTCGAAGAACGGGCCGGCCAGCTCTATGGCATGGGTCTGATCGGCGGCTTCTGCCACCTGTACATCGGCCAGGAAGCCATCGCCGTGGGCATGGAATCGGTCAAGCGCGACGGCGACCAGATCATCACCGGCTACCGCGACCACGGCCACATGCTGGCCGCCGGGATGGACCCCAAGGAAGTCATGGCCGAACTGACCGGTCGCTCCGGGGGCTCCTCCAAGGGCAAGGGCGGTTCGATGCACATGTTCTCGGTGCCCACCGGCTTTTACGGCGGCCACGGCATCGTCGGCGCCCAGGTCTCGCTCGGCACCGGCCTGGCGCTGGCCAACCACTACCGCCAGAACAAGAACGTCTCCTACACCTACTTCGGCGACGGCGCGGCCAACCAGGGGCAGGTGTACGAAAGCTTCAACATGGCTGAGCTTTGGCGCCTGCCGGTCATCTATGTGATCGAGAACAACCAGTACGCCATGGGCACCAGCGTGGAGCGCTCCTCCGCTGAAACCCATCTCTATAAACGCGGTCTGTCGTTCAATATTCCCGGCGAGGAAGTCGACGGCATGGATGTGGACGCCGTGGCTGAAGCCGGCGCGCGCGCGGCCGAGCACGCCCGCACCAAGGGACCCTATATTCTGGAAATGAAGACCTACCGCTACCGCGGGCACTCCATGTCCGACCCGGCCAAGTACCGGCCGCAAGGCGAGCTTGAGGAAGTGCGCAAGACGCGTGATCCGATCGACCACCTGAAGGCCAAACTGGAGGCGGCGGGCGTCAAGGAAGAAGAGCTCAAGGCGATCGATGCCGAAGTGCGCCAGATCGTGTTGGACGCCGCCGAATACGCCCGCACCAGCCCCGAGCCTGATCCATCCGAACTGTACACCGACATCTATCTGGAGGCTGCGGCGCAATGAGCGTGGAAATCCTCATGCCGGCGCTCTCTCCGACGATGGAAGAGGGCAATCTGGCCAAATGGCACATCAAGGCGGGCGACAAGGTCGAATCCGGTCAAGTGATCGCCGAGATCGAAACCGACAAGGCGACCATGGAAGTGGAAGCCGTCGACGAAGGGATCGTCTCCGAAATCCTGGTTCCCGCCGGGACCGAGGGCGTGAAGGTCAATACGCCGATCGCCCGCCTGGGCGACGGCGCGGCCAACGGCGCTGCGCCTAAGGCCAATGGCGCTGCGGAACCCGTTCCTCCGGTCGTCGAAGCCAAGCCCCAGCCGGCCGCCGCCGCGCCGAGCGCGCCCGCGCTCGACGTATCGCTGGTCAAGGACCCCGCCATTCCTGCCGGTACCAATATGGTCAAGGTGACCGTGCGCGACGCCCTGCGCGACGCCATGGCCGAGGAAATGCGCCGCGACGCGGACGTGTTCCTCATGGGCGAGGAAGTGGCTCAGTACCAAGGCGCCTATAAGGTCAGCCGCGACATGTTGCAGGAGTTCGGCGACCGGCGGGTGATCGACACCCCCATCACCGAGCACGGCTTCGCAGGCCTGGGCGTCGGCGCCGCCATGGCGGGCCTGAAGCCCATCGTGGAGTTCATGACCTGGAACTTCGCCATGCAGGCCATGGACCAGCTGATCAACTCCGCCGCCAAGACGCTCTATATGTCGGGCGGCCAGATCAAATGCTCCATCGTGTTCCGCGGACCCAACGGCGCCGCCGCCCGGGTGGCCGCCCAGCACAGCCAGGACTATTCGGCCTGGTACGCCAATGTGCCCGGCCTGAAGGTGGTCGCGCCCTACGACTCGGCCGACGCCAAGGGCCTGCTCAAGGCCGCTATCCGTGATCCCAACCCGATCATCTTCCTGGAACACGAACTGCTCTACGGCCAGGAGTTCGAGGTTCCCGAGATCGAGGACTGGATCGTGCCCATCGGCAAGGCCAAGGTTCGCCGCGAGGGCGCGCATCTGACCATCACGGCGCACTCGCGCATGGTGGGCCTGGCGCTGAAAGCCGCCGAGGAACTGGCGGGCGAGGGGATCGAGGCCGAGGTGATCGACCTTCGCACCCTGCGCCCCCTGGACACCGCTACGATCATCGAGAGCGTCAAGAAGACCAACCGTCTGGTCACGGTCGAGGAAGGCTGGGGTCCCATGGGCGTCGGCGCCGAGGTCGCGGCACGGGTGGTGGAATTCGGCTTCGACTATCTCGACGCGCCGCCCCTGCGCGTGTGCCAGGAAGACACCCCCATGCCCTACGCCGCCAACCTGGAAGCCTTGGCGGTGCCTTCGGTGGACAAGATCGTCAAGGCGGCCAAGGCCGTCTGCTATCGCTGACGCGGCCAGTTCGGACCTAACCATGACTGACATCCTCATGCCTGCCCTGTCTCCAACCATGGAGGAGGGCAATCTCGCCAAGTGGCACATCAAGGTCGGCGACAAGGTCGAATCCGGCCAGGTGATCGCCGAGATCGAGACCGACAAGGCGACCATGGAAGTGGAAGCCGTCGATGAGGGCGTCGTCACCGAAATCCTCGTGCCGGCAGGCTCCGAGGGCGTGAAGGTCAACGCCCTGATCGCGCGACTGGACGACGGCAGCGGCGCGCCTGCCAAGCCGGCGCCGGCTGCAGCGCCACCTGCCAAGGCTGAAGCCGCGCCTACCCCGGCGGCCGCTCCCGCAGCGGCGCCCGCGCCGGTCGCCGCATCGGCTCCAGCGGCCAAAGCCTCCGGTGATCGCGTGTTCGCCTCGCCCCTGGCCAAGCGCCTCGCCGCCGCCAAGGGCCTGGACCTGAAGGGCGTAGCGGGCTCCGGTCCGCATGGCCGCATCATCGCGCGCGACGTGGACGGCGCTAAGCCGGGCGCCGCGCCTGCGGCAGCCCCAGCCGCTTCGACCTCGGCGCCGCGCCAAGTCCTGTCGCTGGAGCAGATGGGCATCGCCCCTGGGTCCTATGAGCTGATCCCGCTCAACAATATGCGCAAGACCATCGCGCGCCGTCTGACCGACAGCTTCCGCGATATCCCGCACTTCCCCCTAACCATCGATCTGGAGATCGACCGGTTGTTGGAAGCGCGTCAGCGGATCAACGGCGCCTTGGGCAACGACGTGCGCGTGTCGGTGAACGACATCGTCATCCGCGCCGCCGCCCTGGCCCTGAAGAAAGTGCCGGAAGCCAACGCCAGCTTCACGCCGGAAGGCATCGCCATGCACAAGCATGCCGACATCGCCATGGCTGTGGCTATCGACGGCGGATTGATCACCCCGATCATCCGCGCGGCCGAGACCAAGGGCCTGGTGCAGATTTCCAGGGAAGCCAAGGACCTGGCCGAACGCGCCCGGGCCATGAAGCTGAAGCCCGAAGAGTTCCAGGGCGGCACCTTCTCGGTGTCCAACCTGGGCATGTTCGGCATCAAGAGCTTCGCTTCGATCATCAATGAGCCGCAGGGCGCGATCCTGTCGGTCGGCGCGGGCGAGAAGCGCGCGGTGGTGCGGGGCGATCAGGTGGTGGCGGCCACGGTGATGACCGTGACGCTCACCTGCGATCACCGTGTGGTCGACGGCGCCATCGGCGCCCGCTGGCTGCAGGCCTTCAAGCCGCTGATCGAAGACCCCATTGTGATGTTGGCTTAGGAAACGGCCATGGACTTCGATCTTATCGTCATCGGTTCTGGCCCCGGCGGCTATGTGGCCGCGATCCGCGCCGCGCAGCTGGGTATGAAGACGGCCATCGTCGAGCGCGAGGCCCTGGGCGGCATCTGCCTGAACTGGGGCTGTATCCCCACCAAGGCCCTGCTCAAGTCGGGCGAGCTCTATGAGCAGCTCGGCCATCTGGACGCCTACGGTCTGTCGGTCCAGGGCCGCTCCTACGACTTCGACAAGGTGGTGCAGCGCTCGCGCGGGGTGGCCAAGACCCTCAACGGCGGCGTGGCTTTCCTCATGAAAAAGAACAAGATCGAAGTGATCGAGGGGACCGCCAAGCTCGAGAAGGGTTCCCCCGCGCCCAAGGTGGTGATCGCCCTGAAAGCCGGCGGCAGCCGCACGGTGCAAGCCAAGAATGTGATCCTCGCCACCGGCGCGCGTGCGCGCACCATCCCTGCTATTGGCCTGGAACCGGACGGCGAGCAGGTGTGGACCTATCGCGAGGCCCTGGTTCCCAAGTCCGCGCCCAAAACCCTGATCGTCATCGGCTCGGGCGCCATCGGCATCGAATTCGCCAGCTTCTTCCGCGCCCTGGGCTCAGAGGTCACGGTGATCGAGGCCATGGACCGCATTCTGCCGGTAGAGGACGAGGAAGTGTCCAAGGCCGCCCATAAGGTGTTCGAGCGCCGGGGCCTGAAATTCCGCGTCGGCGCGACGGTCAAGAAACTGTCCAAGGACAAATCCGGCGTCACCATTGATCTTGAAGCCGCAGGCAAGGCCGAGAGTCTGAAGGCGGACGTGGCCATCGTCGCCGTCGGCATCGTCGGCAACGTCGAGAACCTGGGCCTTGAGGCCCTGGGCGTGAAGATCGAGAAGACCCACGTGGTCATCGACGATCACTGCGCCACCGGCGTGCCGGGCCTCTACGCCATCGGCGACATCGCCGGCCCGCCCTGGCTCGCCCACAAGGCCAGCCATGAAGGCATTCACTGCGTCGAGCACATTGCGGGGCTGAAGCCCACCAACCTGCACTCACCCGTGCCGGGCTGCACCTATTCGACACCGCAGGTCGCCTCTGTCGGCCTCACCGAAGCCCAGGCCAAGGCCAAGGGTCTGGACGTGAAGGTCGGCCGCTATCCCTTCAAGAACCACGGCAAGAATATCGCTTCGGGCGAAACCGACGGCTTTGTCAAAACCGTGTTTGACGCCAAGACCGGCGCCTTGCTGGGCGCGCATATGATCGGCGCGGAAGTGACCGAAATGATCCAGGGCTTCGTCATCGCCATGACCATGGAAGCGACCGAGGCCGAACTGATGGCGACGTGTTTCCCGCACCCGACCATGTCGGAAGCCATGCACGAGGCCACGCTCGACGCCTACGGGCGAGCGATCCACGTCTAGGGCCTAAGTCACGGGCGGGAGCCCGAACATTTTCCGCGTCTCGTTCCAGAGCACAAGGCCGACGAAACCAGCCATCCCCGCTTCGCCGCGAATGGGGAACGGGAGGGAGTCAGGGGGCGCCTCGGGCTGTGACGGCAGTTCGATGGTGTCGTCATTGGGACCGGACATATCTGCCTGATTTCCTCGCCTTGGATAGGCAACGCGCTTGGTTCGCAATGCCTCTTGTCGTTATGCTTGTAAGACGTCGGGGCGAGGAACGATCCCCCAAGGGCGCCTAAAGACGATGCGGGGAGGATGCCATGCCTTGGGCGGCGCGGCTATTGGCGATGGCCGCAGTGCTGGCGGCGGGCTTGGGCAGCGCGCAAACGCCCAGGGCTGAGGTCAGCCCAAGCCATAAGGCTGGCGCGACCTTCAAGGACTGCCCCGAGTGCCCCGATATGGTTGTGATCCCATCGGGTTCGTTCGTGATGGGCTCGCCGGCCAGCGAAATCGGCCACCGCGCCGATGAAACGCCGCGCGACGGCCCGGTCAGTATCCGCTCGCTCGCGGTCGGCAAGTTTCCCGTGACCTTCGCCCAGTGGGACGCTTGCGTCGCCGGCGGCGGCTGCGTCGATCCCGAGACCGGACCCTACAGGCCGCCGGATGAAGGCTGGGGTCACGGCAGTCAGCCGGTCATCAATGTCAGCTGGGGCGATGCGCAGCGCTATGTCCAATGGCTCAACGCCCAGGTCGGCGGCCACGCTTATCGGCTGCTATCGGAAGCCGAATGGGAGTATGCGGCCAGGGCCGGCGCAGCCACGCCCTTCAGTTTCGGCTCCACGATTTCGCCCGCCCAGGCCAACTATAATGGAACCTATGCCTACGGTGACGGGCCCAAGGGTGCGTTTCGCCAAAGAACCACGCCGGTCGGCTCATTCGCGCCCAACGCCTTTGGCCTCTACGACATGCACGGCAATGTGTGGGAGTGGGTGGAGGACTGCTACTCAGCCTCCTATGCGGGACTGGCCCGGGATGGATCGGCCAACACCACAATCGGCTGTTCCAACCGCGTCCTTCGCGGCGGGTCCTGGGCCAGCTATCCCCAGCACCTGCGCTCGGCCTATCGGTTTCTCACCAACACCGTTTCCCGCTTCGACAACTGGGGCGTGGGCTTCCGCGTGGCCAAGACGCTTCCTTAGCTCAAGTATCTGTTGAACCACGCGATTGTCCGCGTCCACGAAAGCTTGGCGGCGGCTTCGTCGTAAAGCGGGATGGTGTCGTTGTGGAAGCCG
Organism: uncultured Caulobacteraceae bacterium; assembly: GCA_964451265.1. Classification (GTDB taxonomy): domain Bacteria; phylum Pseudomonadota; class Alphaproteobacteria; order Caulobacterales; family Caulobacteraceae; genus BOG-938. Next base: position 22,940 of record CAYVHP010000108.1, read on the forward strand.
TGGTTGGCGCCCTTATAAACATAGCCCTGGTGCGGGACGTTCGCCTTGGTCAGGGCCGCGTCAAAGGCCGGCCAGTCGGCGACGAGGGCGGTGTCGTGTTCGCCGTGTTGCACCAGCATCGCCGCCTTGATCCTGGCGACCTCCTCGTCTTTCGGGGCATTGCCATAATAGGGCGCCCCGGCGTCCAGATCCTTGCCCATGAGCACGGCCAGGCGGTTGACGACGCTGCCGCCGAAGCAGAAGCCGACGGCGCCGAGCTTGCCGGCGCCATTAGGCCGGGCCTTCAGCCATTTGGCGGCGGCCAGGAAATCGGCGATCATTTTCTCACGGTCGGCGGTGTAGAACATCTTGCCGGCTTCCTCATAATCGCCGGGATAGCCGCCCAGCGACGTCAGCCCATCGCCCGCAAACGCAATGAAGTTCTCCACCGCCAGGCGGCGCGCCACGTCTTGGATGTAGGGACTAAGGCCGCGGTAATCGTGCACGACCAGCACCACCGGATAGGTCCCCGGCTTGGCAGGCGTCACCAGCAGGCCCTGGATTTCACCGTTGCCGAGCGGCGAGGGGACGGTGACGGTTTCGCTCCTGATGCGCGGGTCGGTTGGCGCGACCTGTTCGGCCCAGGCGCCATTGGGCCTGAGCATCTCGAACATGGCCAAGGCGCTGACGCCGCCCAGCGCGTATGTCTGCGCCGCCTCCAGAAAGCCGCGACGGTCGATGCGCCCGTGGGCATGATCGATCATTAGGTCCAGCACGGCCTGGGGAAAGTCGCCGGCTGTCTTGCGTTTCGTGTCGTCCGCTTCCATCCCTAGATCCCTATACGGACTCCGCTTCAGCGATCCTCTGCACCGCCGCGTAGTCGGTCTTGCCGGTGCCGAGCAGCACCGGCAGGGGCACGGAGATGATCTTGCGCGGGACGGCGATCTCCGGCGCGCCCACGGACTGAGCATGGGTCAGTAGGGCCTTGGCGTCCACAGCGGCGCCTTCCAGCACCAACACCAGGCGCTCGCCCTTGCGGTTATCGGGCACGGACACGGCCGCGCGCCAGCGCTCGGGCCACAGGGCGGCGGCCAGGTCCTCCACCGCCGACAGGGAAATCATCTCCCCGCCGATCTTGGCGAAGCGCTTGGCCCGGCCCAGCAGGCGGACATAGCGGTCCTTGTCGATGGAGACGATATCGCCTGTGTCGTGCCAGCCGCCCGGCGGCGCTTCCAGGGCGCCGGAGTTGTCGTTCAGATAGCCGGCCATGATGTTAGGGCCGCGAATAAACAGCCGCCCGCCGCCGGTGATGCCGTCCACCGGCTCCAGCCGCGCCTCGATGCCGGGCACCAACTGGCCCACCGTGCCCGGCCGATTGTCGCTGGGATGGTTGACCGCGATAACCGGTCCCGCCTCAGTCGCGCCATAGCCTTCGATCACCGGCGCGCCGGCGATTTCGGCGAAGGCGCGGTGGGTGTCCTCGCGCACCTTCTCGGCGCCGCACACGGCGAAAATCAGCCCATCCAGATCGCCCGACGCGGCCGCGCGCATGTACTGACCCAGAAAGGTGTCGGTCGCGAGCAGGACGTTGGCGCCAGTTTCGCGCACGAGGCCCGGAATGATTTTCGTATGTAAAGGCGAGGGATATTCAAAAACTTTGAGGCCGTTGAGGATCGGCGTCATCACCCCGCCGGTCAGGCCGAAGGAATGGAACATGGGCAGGGGATTGAAGAACACCCAGTCGGTGTCCAGCTCGATGTGGCTGGCCACTTGGCGAGCGTTGGACACCAGATTGCCCTGGCTCAGCACCACCCCGCGCGGCGCCGCGAAGCTGCCGGAGGTGAACAGGACGACCCCCACATCATCGGGGTTAACCGGCTTGCGGAAGCGTTTGGGCGAAGCGCCGGCGACCAGGGCGTAGAGCCGATCCAGCGGCCCGATCTTGCGGCGGATGTCCTCCAGATAGACGAGGCGACAGACGCTCTCCAATTCGCCCGCTAGCTCCTCCAGGCGCGCCTGGGCGATGAAACGGCGCGAGGTCAGAACGATCTTGACCCCGGCCACCTCGATCGCCCCCTTCAGGTTGCGCGCGCCCGAGGTGAAGTTGAGCATGGTCGGCACGCGGCCGAAGGCCTGCAGGGCGAAGAAGGTGACCACCGCCCCGGCGCTGGTGGGCAGCAACAAGCCCACATGCTCGCCCGGCGCGGTCATGGCGGCGATGCGGCGGCCGAGCGCGAAGCTGGCGCGGATCAGGTCGCGATAGGACAGGGGCTTGCGCTCCTGATCCTCCAGAATCAGCCGCGCGGCGCCGAACCGTTCGGCCGCCTCGATCAGGGCGTCGAACACGCCGCCTTGGGTCGTGCGCATGTCAGAGCCGTGCGGCAAGGTTAATCTCCGATATTCCGGCTACATATACAGCCGCGCCCTGAGCGCCATAGTTTTATGCCGTGGCCGAGCTGGCCCCGTCTATCGCCCACGCAGTGCTTGATCTGAACGCCGCAAAGTCCGATCTAGGTCCCATCATGGTCACGGTTATCGACACCCGCAGCGCCCGCGCCCTGCGCCACCCCGAAAAGCAGGCGCGTCCCGATACGCCGGTGCTGCGCAAGCCCGACTGGCTGAGGGTCAAGGCGCCTGGTTCGGCGGGCTATCGCCAGACCCAGGAGATCGTCAAAAGCCACGGCCTGGCCACGGTGTGCGAGGAGGCGGCCTGCCCCAACATCGGCGAGTGCTGGACCGTATCGCACGCCACCATGATGATCATGGGCGACACCTGCACCCGGGCCTGCGCCTTCTGCAACGTCAAAACCGGCTTGCCTGGGCCGCTCGATCCCACCGAACCCCAGCGCGTGGCCGACGCCGTGCTCAAGATGGGCCTGAAACATGTGGTCGTCACCTCGGTGGATCGCGACGACCTGGCCGACGGCGGGGCAGCGCACTTCGCCGCCGTGGTGCGTGCGATCCGCGCTACCGCTACCGAAACCACCATCGAGATCCTGACCCCCGACTTCCTGCGCAAGGATGGGGCCGAGGCGCAGGTGATCGCGTCCAAGCCGGACGTGTTCAACCACAATCTGGAAACCGTGCCGCGGCTCTATCTGAAGATCCGTCCCGGCGCCCGCTACTTCCACTCCCTGCGCCTGCTGCAAAGCGTCAAGGACCGCGACCCGGAACAGTTCACTAAGTCCGGCCTGATGGTCGGCCTGGGCGAGACCAAGGAAGAGGTCATGCAGGTGATGGACGACATGCGCTCGGCGGGCGTGGACTTCATCACCATCGGCCAATATCTGCAGCCCACCCGCAAACACGCCGCCGTCGAGCGGTTCGTCGAGCCCGATGAGTTCAAGGCCTATGAGACCATTGCCCGGGCCAAGGGCTTCCTAATGGTCTCCTCCAGCCCCCTGACGCGCTCCTCGCACCATGCCGGGGAGGACTTCGCCAAGCTGCAGGCCGCCCGCCGCGCCCTCGCCACCGCCCGCTGAGCCGCCCGGCTTGCACCGCCACGCCCTGACCAAGGTTCTGCCCTATAGCCCCCAGCAGCTGTTCGAGCTGGTGGGCGATGTGGAACGGTATCCGCAGTTCGTGCCCTGGCTGACCAGCATGCGCACCTGGAACGCGCGCCAGCTAAGGCCCGGTTTGACCAGCCTGGACGCGGAGGCTGGGGTGGGCTTTTCCTTCCTGCGCGAACGCTTCTCCACCCGCGTGATGCGCGACGCGGACAAGCTGCACATCAATGTGTCCCTGCTGCACGGCCCGTTCCGCGAGCTGACGAACGACTGGCGCTTCGAGCCCGACCCGGCCGGAACCAAGATCCACTTCACCATCGCCTTCGCCTTCAAATCCCGCATCCTGGACGCCCTGCTGCACGCCAATATGGACCGAGCAGTGGTCAAGCTGATCGGGTGCTTTGAGGCGCGGGCGGCGGCGGTTTATGGGCAGGCGGATACGCCGATCTCATAATCCGCTCGTCCCGGTGAAGGGAGGGACCCAGATCTTAGGGTGGTGACGTTCGTTATGGGGGTGGCGGACCTGGGAACCGGACCTTAATATCCACGTCCTCCACCGCGTAGCGGGGGAGGGGGACCACGAAGTGGTGGAGGGGGCGTGCCGGAAGCGCCGCGCTGAATCTACGCCCCCTCAGTCGCTTCGCGCCAGCTCCCCCGCTTGCGGGAGCTTTGCAAAAGTAGCGGTTCGTGATTCCCTTTTTCTTGAGGCGCAAGGGAGTTGAGCCATGCCGATCCGCAGTTCTCAGTCTGGGATGGCCGAGGCGTTTTTGCATCCGACAGTGGGTCG
>CAYVHP010000109.1:0-13380 GCA_964451265.1 uncultured Caulobacteraceae bacterium
GCATCTAAGCGGGAAACTAACCTCAAAACAAGGCTTCGCCGAGAGCCGTGGTAGACCACCACGTTGATAGGCCAGGTGTGGAAGTGCCGCGAGGCATGGAGCTTACTGGTACTAATAGCTCGATCGGCTTGATCGTTCTTAGTTAAACTCATGAGCGCTTTGTTAGCTTGCTCAGATATATGATGTCTTCTCAAATCATCCGTTTTGTTGACCTGGTGGCTATGCCGGAAGGTCCCCACCCGATCCCATTCCGAACTCGGTCGTTAAGCCTTCCAGGGCCGATGGTACTTCGTCTTAAGGCGCGGGAGAGTAGGTCGCTGCCAGGTCTACAAAACGGATGAGTTATTCAGGTCCCGACCCTTCATCACGTATCCCTTTCGGGCGCCCGTCGGGATCCCGCTAGACTTTGCCGCGGGGTGGAGCAGCCCGGTAGCTCGTCAGGCTCATAACCTGAAGGTCGCAGGTTCAAATCCTGCCCCCGCACCCAAAGCTTTCACGGCCCCGCCTCAAAGCGGGGCTGTTTGCGTTTGGGGCTGGGTTTGGTCGGCTCCTGCGGGCGTCAGCCGGAACGAAGAATATTGAACCACGAAGCTCACGAAGAACACGAAGGGGTCGGTGTTTCCTCCGTGTCCTTCGTGGTTCAATCTTCAAATCGCAGGACTTACGGCTTTTCCTTCTTAGGAATGGCTGCCACTTCGGCGGGGGACATCTGGGTCAGTTTGTCGACGATGCAGGGGGTTTTGAACCCGGCCGGTCCAGCCGAGATGTCCAGGTCGACGGGAGAGCACACCCAGTCTGAGCCCCGCTCCTGAATGACATAGTAGTCGTTGAAAGGCGGGTTGAAGCAGCGCCCCGTGGTGTCCAGCCTGATGTAGCGGTGATCGTTGGTCAGGATGTTCAACCGAGTCTCGCTCACCTGGACCGAGTTTTGAATGTCGTGAATGCGAAAGCATTGATTGGGCGCCAAGCTGCCGGAGGCCGAATCCTTGGCCAGGGCGACCGAGCCTGCAATTCCTGCCAGGACCAATGTCCCGGCGATCAGCCACTGTTTCATTCCGAGCTTCCTTTCTCTGGGGCTTGGAGAACGCGACAACGCTCTAGACGATAGCGCATCTAGCCATTCCTGTCCTGGCTGCCGCTTTTCCGAGTCCCGCCTTGAACTATCGCCATGCCTTCCACGCCGGAAACTTCGCCGACCTGGCCAAACACGCCGCGGTCGCCTTGGTGCTCGATCGCCTGCTGACCGAGGCTGGAGCCTTGTGCATCGTTGATACTCACGCCGGCGCCGGTCTGTACGATCTGTCCGGCAGCATGGCGCGAAAATCGGGCGAAGCTGAGGCGGGAATTGTGCGACTTATGGCCGATCAGACTGCGCCATCGGCCTTTCAGGGAGTGAGGGCGGCGGTCAAGCGGTTGAACCCCACGGGGGCGGTTACTCTGTATCCCGGCTCGCCCCGCCAGATCGCCGAACGCCTGCGCCGGGGCGACACCTATGTGGGGGCTGAATTGCATGAGGAGGATTTCGCCCTCCTGCAACAGGCCCTGGCGCCGTTCAAACCGGGCGCAGTCGGGATCAAAGCGGATGGCTATGAGGTGGCGCAGACCGCAGCGGGGCAGGGCGGCCGGCTGTTTGTCCTGGTGGATCCGCCGTTTGAACGGGCGGACGACTATGAACGGACGGCCCGTCTGGCCGGGGTTTTGCTGCGTCGCAACAGTCAAGCTGTCGTGGCGATCTGGACCCCGCTTAAGGATCTGGAGACCTTCGACTCCTTTGTTCGTGGCCTCGAGGACGCGGTCGCCGCGCCGATCCTGGTGGCTGAGCTTCGCCTAAAGTCTCTAGACAATCCCTTGCGGCTTAACGGCTGTGCGATGGTCTTCATCAATGCCCCCAAGGGCTTGTCGGCAGAATTTCAGCCGGCCTTGGACTGGCTGGTGGGCCATATCGGTGATCGCGGGGCCCAGGCGCGGATATGGCGGGCCGGCGGCTGATCGGGCGATTTGCACCTCGCCGGAATTGGTGTATGTTGCACTGCACAATCTAGCCCGTGTAATGCATCACGGCAGGAGCCCACGATGTCCTTGTTGGAACCCGCGCCCAAATCCAAAAGTACAGAGCCCTTGCCGGCGTTCAACGCCGAGCAGGCCCTGCGGCTGCAAATGGGCGTCGCCTCGCCCCTTTGGCTGATGTTCATGGGGGCGGCCGGCGCGGGCTTGGCGGCGTGGAGCTTTAGCCGGTGGGCCAAGCTGACCATCCCTGAGGCCGTGACCGAAAACGTGGTCAAGCTTCGCTTGGTCAAGCCGACGCCGGAGGCCAAAGCCCCAGAGCCGAAGCCGGAACCGAAGGTCGAGGCCAAACCGGAACCCAAGGCCGAAGCGAAACCTGAACCAAAGATCGAGGCTAAGCCGGTTCCAACCCCGGCGCCTGTCGCGCCGGCAATCGCCAAAGCGTCCGAACCGGTTGCTCCGGTTATCGTCGAGCCGCCTAAGGCCGAGGTGGTCGCGCCTGCGCCGGTACTGGACGCGGCCCCCGTGTCCAAGGCGCCGCCGCCACCCGAACCTAAGGCGCCGGTCATCAAGCCGGTTGAAGCCAAACCTGTTGCAGCCAAACCGGTTGAGCCCCCCAAGCCTGTCGTCGCCCCGGCGTCGGTGTTGGCGGCCCCGGCCGTTAAGCCGGTGGTCAAGTGGGAAGCCCCCGTCGCAGCGCCCAAGCCTTTGGCCGTCAAGCCCGTGGCCAAGACGGCTGAGCCGAAGCCCAAGGCGGCCAAGGCCAAGACCGCGAAGGCCAAGACCGCCAAAGCCAAGGCCCCTAAAGCCGCTGCTGCGGCGCCGGTCGCCGTAAAGCCCGTGGCGGCCAAGGCGGCGCCGAAGGCCAAGTCGGCTAAGAAGGCCCCGGCGAAGGCCTGAGCCTATCTAAGGGCCATGCCGCCGTGCAAAACTGCGCTTCGGTTGAAGCTGGAGCGCTGGAATGCATGTTCGCACCCTCGTCGATCTGCACAATACCCGGCTGTCCATTGAGCGCCTGCGTCACATCTCCGACCGAATTGTCGGGCTGGGGCCGTTCGGCATAGGCCTCGACGGATTGTTGGGGTGGATTCCGGGGTTCGGCGCAATCTACAGCGTGGGGGCCGGAGGCCTGCTGATCTACCACGGCCTGAGGGTGCGCGCTTCGGCGGGTGTGTTGTTCCAGGTTGCGGTCCTGATCACCGCGAACACCTTTTCCAACCTGATCCCAACGGCCGGCGGCGTGGTCGACATGTTGTTCACCGCCCATAAATGGTCGGCCAATCTGCTGCTGGCCAATATGGACCGTACGCTCTACGTGGAGGGCAACCGCCAGGACGCGGCCGAGGCGCCCGAATACCTCGCCTTAATGGAGCGCATTCGCTCGGGTGAAGAACGCCGCCGCGTGGTGTTTCTCGACTAACGCGCCGAGGGCTTGGCGCTCAGTTGAGGTCCTTGTCGCTAAGGCGGCTTTCGCCCCAGGCCTCATCGATTTCTTCGCTGGCCCATTGGGCGCCGTCGTCCCGATCGTCCTCATTATCCGCGTCGGGCCCGTCGGCCTCCAGCAGAGCCAGCCATACGGGGTCGCTTTCGTCGACGAACTCCACGTCCTCAAGATTCGCCACGACGGTCTCGCCGTTGGGCAGCAATAGGCCCAGCATCTCAAGCTTGACGTCGTCCTCGGTCTCGTGGGCTTCGGCCTGCACCACCAGGGCGGCGAACTCCTCGTCCTCATCGTACCAGATCACGGGGGCGGGCTTTTCGATCGGCAGTGGGCGTCCGTGCAGGGTCTCGCCCAGGGCGAAGACGGCGTCCGCGCCCTCGACGTCTGCCGGCGTGGCGCAATGGCCGCCGAAGGTGCGCGCCGACTTCCAGGTGCGAGCGGAAAAGCCAGGGTGGGCCGTCATCAGTCAAGGCTCCTTTGACCGATCAATCAAAGGCCTGCGAGCCAGGCAGGTCAAGGCTCTATGAGCCTATGCGCCGCCCACAGCGCCGCGTCCCGCCAGGGTCATGACGCCGATCAGCAAGAGCACCGCCGCCAAATGTGCGCCCAGGTCCAACAGGGTCACATCGAACGGGTGGAAGAACTGCAGGATAAATGCGGCCAGTCCCGCTACGCCGACGGCGCCCACCGCGGCGGTCAGGCGAGGCTGAAGGGGCGCGGACCGGCGAAGGCTCCAGCCCAGCACAGCCGCCAGGGGCACGCCTGCGGTCAGAACGAAGACAAAGCATTGACTGCTCTGGCCCAACGCCCAACCGCGCGCGTCTTGCTCGGCCCAGTGGGTGTAACAGCCCAGTCCGCTGAGCGACATCCAGACGATGATGAAGGGCGCGGGAAGCCAAGCCCAGGCCCGGGTTCGGTCAGGCAGGCTGAGGTGGAAGGCGGCGATCACGCCGGTCAGACCGGTGGCCAAGGTAGCGGCCAGCTCCACCGCCATCCGGGGATCTGAAGCGCGCGCGGCGAATTTGGTCAGGTCCGACCCGTGCAAGACGAAGGCGAGGGAGGCCGCCCCTATCACTGCCAGCCAAGCCGCAGCGCGCACCATAGGCGGCCACAGCCGACGAACAGGTTTGGCTTCTGCGGTCAGTTCGGCGATCAACTTGTCAGTGGACGTGCTCATGAACGCCCCGCTCTCAAGCGCAGGGCCTTGATGGCGCGGTGAACCCCCACCTTGAGGGCGGCGACCGATTGGCCAGATATCTGCGAGGCCTCCAACAGGGACAGCTCCTTAAGTTTCACCAGCTCAAGCGCCTCGCGCTGGCCGGGGGGCAAGGTGGCGATCAAACCTGCCAGGGCCTGAGCCGCATCGCCTGCCTCCATCTCCTTATTCGCTCCGTCGTCCGCAAAAGTTTCATAGGCATAGGGGTCATTCACCTCGTGCGCCGTCAGCCGGACACGGCGTCGCAGGGCGTCGATCGAGCGTCTTCCGGCAATAGCGGCTAGCCTGGGGGTGATGGGGCGGGCGGGATCATAGGTGTGGCGCACCCTGTGCAGGGTCAGCAGCACCTCCTGCACAATGTCCTCAGCCTTGTCGGCGTCGGCGCACCGTCGGCGCACCAGCACGCGCACGAACGGCGCGATATCGGCGAGCAGGCGGCCATAGGCGGCGTTGTCGCCATCCTGCGCCTGCGCCATCCAGCCTGACCATATTCGGTCCTGGCCGGCGCCCCTGTGCTCCACCACGCCGCTCATGCCCGCCTTGATTCGCCAAAAATTTCGGCGCGCCCGGAGCATCCTGTAACCTTTGCCCAAGCGCAACGAACAACAGGATGCGAGGCGATGCCGCTTCGCCTTCACCGAGTTCCACAAGGGAGACACCCATGAGCCCCATCAAGTCCGCCGCCGCCACTGTCCTGGGCGCCTTGGCCATCGCCGCCATCGCCGCCGAAGCTTCGGCTGGTCCTGCCCCCATGCCGGCCGGTTCGGAAAAGTGCTACGGCGTCGCCAAGGCCGGCAAGAACGACTGCGCCGCCGGCGTCCACTCCTGCGCCGGTCAGTCGACCATGAACGGCGACAAGACTTCTTTCGTGTTCCTGCCCAAGGGCGCCTGCGCGAAAATCGCGGGCGGCTCCACCATGGCGCCGAAGTAGGCTTCGATCACAGCCTGCAGGACGTCCGTCATGACCATGGCCCCCATCGCCCCCCAGGCGGCCCATGCGGCGTCCGCGCAACCGATCCCGGCTCGCGCCGGGATCGGTCTGCGCCTGCCTCACCATCGCGCCCTGCGCGAAGACCAGCCCGACACGGCCTGGTTTGAGGTCCATCCAGAAAATTACATAGCGCCCGCCCTAGCCGACGAATTGGCGGCCTTCGCCGAACGCTATCCCATCTCATTGCATGCGGTCGGTCTGTCGCTGGGCTCGGCTTGCGGCCTAGATATTGAGCATCTGGATCGTCTGGCGAGCCTGGAGCGGCGCATCCAGCCCGGCCTGATGTCCGATCACCTGTCCTGGAGCGTGGCGAGGGTAGGCGACAGCCCCCTGTGCCTGCCGGACCTGTTGCCCTTGCCCTATACCGAGGAAGCCCTGGCCATTGTCCGCGCCAACGTCGAGCAAGCGCAGGCGCGCCTAGGCCGCCAACTGCTGATCGAGAACCCGTCGACCTATCTGCGCTTTGCCCAATCGGCCTTGAGCGAGGCGGAATTTCTCGGGGAGTTGGCGTGCGCCACCGGCTGCGGCGTGCTGCTCGACATCAACAACGTCTATGTCAGCGCCCGTAATCACGGTGAGGAGCCCGCTGAGGTTCTAGACGGCTATCTGGACGCGATCCCTGCAGCTGCGGTGGGTGAAATACATTTGGCGGGGCATGCGGTGCGCGCCCTGGAGGACGGCGCCGAACTGCGCATCGACGACCACGGCTCACGCGTCTGCGCCGACGTCTGGGTCCTGTGCGAGCAGGCCTTGGCCAAGCTGGGTCCACGGCCTGTGCTGATCGAATGGGACACCGCCATTCCCCCCTTCGCGGTGCTCCAGGAAGAAGCCGCCCTGGCTGAGCGGCTGTTGGAGAGCGTCGGATCCAGGCAGGCCTGTCATGTCTAGCCTCGCCCAACTGCAGACCCGTATGGCCCAGGCGCTGTGGACCGATAGCGCTGAGGGTTTGATCGACCAGATTGCGCCCGGCGTGGTTGGCGCCCACCATGCCCTGGGTGTTCATCGCAATACGATCATCAGTGGACTGACGAATACCCTTCGCCTGACCTATCCTACGGTGGAGTGGCTGGTCGGCGAGGACTTCTTTGATCAAGCGGCCTTTCACTTCACCCGGCGATATCCTCCTGTCGCGATGCAGCTATCGGATTACGGGCGCGAATTTCCCGCCTTCCTGGAAAGCTATGACCCCGCCGCCGAGTTGGCCTATCTGCCCGACACAGCGCGGTTCGATCTGGTGGTGGATCAAGTCGCCGCGCAGGCCGTCAGTGCTTCCAGCATCGCGGTGGACCTCGGCAACGGGGTAGCCCTCAAGCTGGACGGCTCTCTGAGCATCCTGCGCCTAACCTATCCGGCTGATCGCATTCGCGACGCGCGCGACCAAGACGGCGAGGCCCTTCCCGCGCTGGAGCTGACGCCTGGCGTTTATGCCTATGCCGTTTGGCGCAGCGCTCAGGGCGCCTCTGTGCGCCTGTTGCCGGCGGGAGTCGCGGCGTTTGTGCAGGTTGTTCTAGCCGGCGGCTCAGCGGAGGCCGGGCTTGAAGCCCTGATGCTGGACGCCGGCGCCGAAGCCCTCGAGCAACTTCGCAGCGACCTCTTCTTCGCGCCGTTCGCGCGCCTGCAAACCGATATAACGGGAGAGACAGAGCCATGACCAGTCAACCGCTTGCCGGCCCCCTGGCGGCGCCTATCAACCGGGCCATCGCTCTGTTGGACCGCATTCCCTATGGCCTGATCGCTTTGATCGCCCGGGCCGCGACCTGCACGGTATTCTGGAGTTCGGGCACACAGAAGCTGTCGGATTGGAGCGCGACCCTGGCTCTGTTCGAGACCGAGTATCATGTGCCCCTGATCCCGCCTCACCCGGCGGCCTATATGGCCACCACCATCGAGATCGGCTGTGCGGTGCTGGTTATGGCGGGCCTGGCCACGCGCGCGGCCGTATTCGTCCTGCTGGGCATGACCACGGTGATCGAGGTGTTCATCTATCCGGGCGCATGGCCCACGCACATTCAGTGGGTCGCCTTCATGTTCGTCCTGCTGGCGCGCGGGCCGGGCAAGATATCGCTGGACGCCTTGATCGGGCCAAAGCTGCTCGGGGCCAAATCGGCCTGAGATCGGGTAAAAAGCGGCTCGGCGCGCCTCCTGTCGACGGAGCCGCGTCGAGCCAGGGCCAAAGTGCGCTCTGTTCGGGCTGTCTGAAAAGGGTGTCCTAGCGCCCTGCTGAGGATTCTATTCCTTTGCCTTTTTTTCGCGCTCGAGGATGGCTTTCTTGCGGTCGCTACCCCAGCGATAACCCGAAAAGGCACCGTCTGAGCGCACCACGCGGTGGCAGGGAATGGCCACCGCCACGGCATTGGTCGCGCAGGCCCTGGCCACCGCCCTGGCGGCCGTTGGCGCGCCGATGGACCGGGCGACCTGGGCGTAGCTGGCGGTCCGCCCGGGCGGAATGCGGGTGAGGGCTTGCCAGACACGCTCTTGAAACGCCGCGCCTTGGATATCCAGGGGCAGTTGATGCAGTTTTGCGGGCGCTTCGACCAAGGCGATCACCTGGTCCAGAGTGCCCTGGAAGTCCTGGCCGCCTTGGGCGATGTCGGCCTCTCCAAAGCGGTCTTTCAATTGAGCGATCAGGACATCGGGATCATCGCCCAGGCTGATGGCGCAGACGCCCCGTTCGGTGGCGGCCGCCAGGACATGTCCCAGCCAACAGGCGCCCACGCCGTAGCGGATGGTCTGGCCCCGCCCCTGTTTTTTGAAGACCGAGGGGGTCATGCCGAGCCGCTCGCCGGATGTTTCATAGAACCGGCCGCTGGAACTGAATCCCGCGTCAAAGATGGCGGCGGTGACCTGGTTTTCGATCAGCAGCGCGGCGCGCGCGCGCTCAGCCCGTTTTGCGCGCGCATAGGCGGCGGGCGTCAGGCCGACGACGGCCTTGAAGCGCCGCTGGAAATGGAAAGAGCTCAAACCGGCCTGGGCGGCCAGGGCGGCGAGGGAGGGGGGCGTTAGGGCGTCTTCGATAGTCCGACAGGCTTGGGCAATGATTCCGTCCGCCTTGGGCTCATCGGGGCGGCAGCGCAGGCAGGGGCGGAAGCCGGCAGCGCGCGCGGCTGTGGCGCTGGGGTAAAAGCAAACATTCTCCCGGCGGGGGCGGCGCGAGGCGCAGCCCGGGAGACAATAGATGCCGGTCGTTTTGACGGCGTAGAGGAAATCCGCGTCGGGTGCGGCCGTTCGCGTGCAGACCGCCGTCCACCGCGCTTCGTCCAATGATGCATCGTCGATCTGCATCTGCATCCTCCCTCCATACAGGCTCCAACATCGGCCCGCATAGCCTGCTGGTGATTGCGGCGCGCTCCGCCTCTTGCGCGGCAATTGGCGGTGGTCCCTCTACGTGAAGACGGTTTGCGAATGCAGACGGCTGTGATACCCGGCCCTGTGGGTTTTCCGCCCGTCTGCGGACGGGCGGCGCGACGTTCGGAGTGTTCGCCTTGAACGCGCCGGAATCGCCTGCCAAGCGCTCGGGGCGGCGAAGGAGATGCTGATGGGCCTGCTCGATCTAAAAGCCTTGTCCGACACGCCGGTATCGACCGATCCCTTCGACTATGTGCTGGTCGAAGGCTTTATCGGCAAGAAGGATCAGCCGGCGATTTTGCAAGATTTTCCCGACATGCCCGACGCCGGCTCGTTTCCCTTCAGCGAGCTGAAGGCAGGGCCGTCGCTGCAGGCCCTGATTGACGAGATGAATGCGCCCGCCTTTCGCGCGGTGATCGAAAAGAAGTTCGGGCTGGACCTGACGGGCGCCTCAACCATGTTCACCCTGCGCGGCCGGTGCGACGCGCGCGATGGGCGTATCCACAACGATTCCAAGAAGAAGATCGTCACGGTCTTGGTCTATCTGAACGGTGAATGGGAGGCGCAAGGGGGGCGTTTGCGTTTGCTGCGCAATGGCCACGATCTCAATGCCGTGGCCGCCGAAGTGCCGCCCAATTTTGGCAACATGCTGGCGTTCAAACGTTCGGACACATCCTGGCACGGTCATGAGACCTTTGTCGGCCCGCGCCGGGTCTTGCAGATGAACTGGGTGGTGTCGGACAAGGTCGCGGCCTGGGAGCAATGGCGGCACAAAATGTCGGCGGCGATCAAGCGCCTTCTTCGCGGGGTGTCGGGTTCTCAAGCTGATCCGCATGCCGCCTGAACCTGAGGCGATGATCCAGCCTCAAGCCGGCGGGGGGGCGGTGACTCAACGCCGGCTGCTGGCCATTTTTGGGTTGCTGGCGATCACAACGCCCCTCTGTCTGTTTTTGGGCGTGCGAGGATTTGCCCCTGCCGTTGGGTTGGCCGGTTTTGTCGCCTTGTTTCTGGCTCGGCCACGGCAGGCTGATTGGCCCGGCGCCGCCCTGCTGCTGGCCCTGGTCGGGTGGGCGATCATAGGGCTGGCCTGGACGCCCGCGCCCAATCTGCATGGTCTGGGCTCGCTTAAGGCCTTAACGCGCGCGACCTTCCTGCACCTGGGCCTTCAGCTGGTCCTGTGCACCGCCTTGGTCACGGCCACAGCGCGGCTGGAACGGGACACCGCGCGCAAGGCTATGACCTGGTTGTCCTTCGGATTGTTGGCCGGATTGGCCCTTCTGACCGTGGAGGGCTTTTCCCGCGCGGCCATCTACCAGGCGATGATGGCTGCGGTTCATGCCTATACCCGCCCTGATCTGGCGGTGCGCGCCCTGGCCCAAGGCGGCTATGTCGCCGCCGTGCTGGCCTGGCCCGTGGGGATGGCCTTGCATGGACAAGGCCGCACCAAGCTCGCGCTCGCCGTCGCGCTGTTCTCGCCGCTGTCGCTGATCCTCATGCGCGGCTTTGCGCCCACCGGCGGCCTGCTGGTCAGCCTCCCGGTGTTTTTCCTGGTCATGCGCACCGGACGCCCGGCGATCATGGCTCTGGCCGCCTTGACCGCCGCCTATATGCTGATGACCCCGGTGATGATGCTGTTGGTGGAGCATTTCGGCCTCTATGGCCTGATGAAGCCCCATCTGCCGCCGTCGTGGGGCGAGCGGCTGCGTATCTGGAGCTTTGTGGCCGATCAGTTCGTACACCATCCGCTGCGCGGCGCCGGCCTGGACGCGAGCCGGACATTCCCCGGCGTCGTGCCGCTTCATCCCCATAATGGACCACTTCAGCTGTGGTACGAACTGGGCGTGCCGGGCGGGCTGCTCGGCGCCGGATTCTGGGTGTGGCTCTGGCGCAGAATCGCCGGTCGCGCTGCTGATGATCGACTGTTCGCCGCCGTTGCGTCCGCCGCGGCCACGGTTTACATCTTCATCAGCGCGGTGGGCTTTGGCCTGTGGCAGGAGTGGTGGCTCTGCCTCGGCGCCCTGGCCATGACAGCCTGCGTCGCTTTCGGGCGATCCCGTAACGGCGCCCCGAGCCGCGAGACGCCCTGACATGGCGCGCGCCGTCTCGGACGCAGAGCGCCGGGTTCTGCTGATCATCGGAGCCTTCGTTCTGGTTCGGCTTGTCGCCTCGGCCTTCATGGGCTTGGGCATGGACGAGTCCTACTCCACGGCCATCTCACGCGATCTGCACCTGTCCTATTTCGATCACCCGCCGCTGCATCAGTGGCTGGCGCACCTGGGCGGGGAGGCGTTCGGCTATGGCCGCTGGACCCGTCTGCCGTTCATCGCCCTGTTCGCCGGCTCGTCCTGGCTGATGTTCCTGCTGTCCAAGCGGCTGTTCGGCGAGGCGGCGGGGGTGTGGGCGGTGTTGGTTCTGAACCTGTCGGCCTTCTTCACCCTGGCGGCGGGGGAGTGGGTGCTGCCCGACGGCCCCCTGATCTTCTGTGAGCTGGCGGCGGCCCTGTGCATCGCGCGCATCTTTTTCCCCCGCGTCGGCGAGCGAGATCGGCCGTGGGTCTGGTGGCCCGCAGCGGGCCTGTGGCTGGGTCTGGCGGCCCTTTCGAAGTATCAGGCGGCGAGCGTGGGGCTGGGCATCGCCTTGTTCCTCGTGACCACCCGCGAGGGCCGGCGACAGCTGCGCACGCCCTGGCCCTATCTGGCCGGCGCCGTGATCCTGGCGGTGGCGTCGCCGGTTCTGGTGTGGAACGCCCAGCACCAGTGGATATCCTTCACCTTTCAGGGTGCGCGCGGCGCGCCGCGTCATCTGACGCCGCTCGGCCCGGTCATTGGGATATTGGGCCAAGCCGCGTTGCTGACCCCCTGGGTGGCTGCGCCCCTGGTGTGGGCGGGGATTGGAGCGATCAAGGCCGGCCCGGATGATCGCCGATCCTGGTTGTGTCTGATGGCGGCGGCGCCGACCATCCTCCTGTTCACCCTGCTGCCGTTGTTCGGCTCTAAGGTGCTGCCCCATTGGCCCATGCCGGGGTGGCTGATGCTGTTCCCGCTGCTGGGCGACACCCTGGCGCGCTCGAGCCGCGCCTGGCCCAGGCCGTGGGCCGTCGTTTCTACAGCAGCGCTTCTGGCCTTCTGGGGCCTTGCTCTGAGCGATGCGAACACGGCCTGGGTGAAAGACGCCTTCCCAAAGGCATTTCCCAAGACCGATCCGACCTATGAGGCCATCGACTGGTCGCCCCTGCGCGGACAGTTGCAAGGTGCGGGACTGATACACGGGGCGGGACAATTCGTTGTGGCGGTCGAATGGAATGAGGCGGGCAAGATCGATCAGGCGCTGGGCGACCTGGATCCGGTGGTGGTGTTCAACCGCGACCCGCGCGAATATGCGTTTCGCGCCCATGCGGGGGGATCAGTGGGACAGGACGCCCTGATCATCGGCCGAGGCCCCAGCGTGGCCCAGGAGATCGCCGCGATCGCGCCGCACTTCGCCTCGCTCAAGCCGCTGTCCGGCTTCTCTGTGGGCCGGGGCGGCAAGGCCGAGATCCCGCTGACCGTGATTGAGGCGCACAATCTGCTGACGCCCTATCCCGCGCCGCCCTGGGCCAAGGCCGGGCCATGAGCACCCCCCGCGTCTGGTGGATCACCAATGGTCAAGCCGGCTTTCGCAGCCAGGCGCGCGGTCTGGTCAAGGCGCTGGGTCTGCCGGCGGAGGAAAAGATTATCGACCTGAAGGCGCCCTGGTCCTGGGCCCCGCCGGCCCTATGGCGGCTCACGCTTAGAGGGCTGGACGCACGCAAAGATCAGCTGACGGCGCCCTGGCCCGACCTAGTCATCAGCTGCGGACGCCGCGCGGCCAAGGCCGCCATAGCCGTGCGCCGCGCCAGCGGTGGGCAGACCTTGGCGGTGCACATCCAAAACCCGCTGGCCCCGCTGGCCGAATTCGATCTGGTCATCGCCATGCGCCACGACGGCGTCGCCGGGCCGAATGTGATGCAGATCGACACGGCCTTGCACGACGTGACCCCTGAGGCCCTGGCCGCCGCGGGTGATATCTGGCGCGAACGGCTCGCGAAATTGCCGCGGCCCCTGACTGGCGTGCTTCTGGGTGGATCGACCCGGCGTCATCCCTTCACCGCCAAAAAGGCCGAGGCCATGATCGAGGCGCTCAACCGTCTGCGCGGCTCTGGCGGCGGACTGGTGATCACGCCTTCGCGGCGCACGCCGGATGAGGTCAAGACTCTGTTCGATCAGGCGTTCGCGGACGATCCTAGGGCGCTGATGTGGGACGGGCAGGGGGACAATCCCTATCAGGGCATCCTAGCCCTTGCGGACCAGCTGGCGGTCACCGGAGACAGCGTATCCATGGTGTCGGAAGCGGCGGCCACGGGCC
>CAYVHP010000110.1:0-22902 GCA_964451265.1 uncultured Caulobacteraceae bacterium
TACCGGCTAGCCCCACAGTAATTTATCGACGGGATCCGGCAGCTCGCCCTGTGCTGACATCAGCGCGATGCGCAAAAGCGCCGCGACGCTCACCAAGTCTCGAATCTCGCCGCGCTTCACTCGATCCACCGCCTCCCAGAAAGGCAAACGGATAACTTCCAGCGCTTCGGTTTCTTCCGGTTCGGCTAGGCCGAGCGATCCGGCCGCGATCACCTCAAAACGGCCTTCCAAAAGGGCGGCCAGCTCCCTGGCCTTGCCGGGGTTGTGCGTCGCGGCCACGATGCGCTTGCCGCGCGGCAGGTTCAGCGGCATATCGATTGTCCTCCGGGAGGCTCCATTGACCCTGTTCTACGCCGCCGCCGCGCGGTTCGCACCTAAGGCGCGCACCGGCCCATGAGCGACGCTGTCCGCAGCCTGATGGCCGAGCACGTCCTGCCGGAGTCCTACGCCGAGATCGTCACGGCGGTCCACCGGCCGATCGCCGCCCACCTGGCCGCCCTGCGCGCCAAGGCCGGCAAACCCGTCGTCGTGGGCGTGTGCGGCACTCAGGCCAGCGGCAAGACCACCTTAGCCGCCTTCCTCAAAGGTCTGTTGCAGGAGGGCGGGCTGAAAGCCGAAGTCCTAGCCATCGACGATCTTTATCTGAGCAAGGAGCGGCGCCAGGCCCTGGCCGCCGAGGTCCACCCCCTGTTCATCACCCGAGGGCCGCCGGGCACCCATGATGTGGCCCTGGGCCATCAGGTGCTCGATGTGCTGACCGGCGTGACCGCGCCCGGTGATGTGCGCATGCCCCATTTCGACAAGGCGGCCGACACCTTGGCCCCGCGCGAGTCCTGGCGTGTGCTGGACGGAGCGGTGGATGTGGTGCTGTTCGAGGGCTGGTGCGTGGGCGGCAAGCCCCAGGCCGAGGCGCTGCTGGCCGAACCCATCAACGATTTGGAACGCACGCGCGACCCCGACGGGATCTGGCGGCGTTACGTCAATGACCGGCTGGGAAGCGACTACGCCGCGCTCTTTGCTAGGATCGACAGCCTCTTGATGCTCAAGGCGCCGGATTTTGACGCCGTGTTTGAGTGGCGGTCCCTGCAGGAAAAGAAGCTGGGCGACAAACTCAAGGCCCAAGGCGGCCTTGGCGACGGGCGCAAAATCATGACTCCGGACGAGCTGCGCGTGTTTCTCGCCCACTATCAGCGCCTGACCCAGTGGATCTTGTCCGAGATGCCGGGGCGGGCGGATATTCTGGTGACGCTGGAGCGGGATCACAGGGTGAGTGGACTGAGGCTCTGACTCCCTTCTCCCTCGATGGAGCAATCGCATAGGTGCTGGAGGCGCCGGTTCGGCGGCATCTCCTTCCCTGCGTAGCGGGGAAGGGGGACCACGCGAAGCGTGGTGGAAGGGGCGTCTTGGCGCCACAAACGCCCCCACCACCGCCTTTCAGGCGGTCCCCCTCCCCCGTTTCGCTACGCTGCACAGGGGAGGAGAAGCCGGTCGGCCCTGCTCTGTTCCAACTGAAATCGCCAAACCGCCCCATAGATCGCATAGAGAGTCTGCTTTCGAAGGGCCCGGCCCCGTAAGGATGGCCGAAGGCCACCGCTGCGCGGCGCCGCTACGCGCCGTCCTTGACTGGAGCCGGCCTTCGAAAAATCATTCCATCATGCGAACGAAGGCGGGGAGTGGGCGGATTTGAACTGCTGTGTCAGGGCCATCCAATTACCCACAGAAAGTTCGGAAGGGCCGAACGCCTAAGAGTGACGAATAGTCCGGCTCGAGTTACGGTTTGTCTTGGACAAATAGTCCAATGGAAGCCCAGCGGCAGCTTCCACCGGCGCCCGTATAGGCTACGCCAACACCCGGCCTCGGGGATCAGAAAGACAACGATGGGGCCACGGCTTGCACACCGTGGCCCCGAATCGCTCCGCTGAAGGTGCCGAACCATTTTCCATCAAAACTGCGTAAGGAGCATGGGTCCTGGGGTCCCTGTCCCCAGCAAAAACTCGTTCTGGGGATAACCCCCTACGCCGTCGCCGCCCGCTGCATCTCAAGCAACTCCCCCACCCCCTTGCGCGCCAAGTCAAACAGCGCCTCAAACTCCGCCCTCGAGAAGCCCCGCTTCTCCCCCGTCGCCTGGATCTCCACGATGTCTCCTGAGCCCGTCAGGACGAAGTTGGAGTCCGCCTCGGCGTCGGAGTCCTCCTCGTAGTCCAGGTCCAGCACCGGCACGCCCTGATGCACCCCGCAGGACACCGCCGCCACTTGGTCCAGGATCGGGTCGGTCTTGATCACGCCTTCGGTCAAGAGGTAGCGGGTGGCTAGGCGCAGGGCGACCCAGGCGCCGGTGATGGCCGCGGTGCGGGTGCCGCCGTCGGCCTGGACCACGTCGCAGTCGAGGGTGATCTGCCGCTCGCCCAGGGCCTTCAGGTCGATAATGGCGCGCATAGAGCGGCCGATCAGGCGCTGAATTTCCTGAGTGCGGCCCGTTTGCTTGCCGGCCGCCGCCTCGCGCCGGCCCCGGCTGTGGGTGGCGCGGGGCAGCATGCCGTATTCGGCGGTGGCCCAGCCCTGGCCCTTGCCGCGCAGAAAGCCGGGCACGCCCTCCTCCACGCTGGCGGTGACCAGCACCTTGGTGTGGCCGAAGCTGACCAGGCATGAGCCTTCCGCATAGCGGTTGACCTGGGTCTCCAAGGTGACGGCGCGCAGCGCATCGGGCGCGCGTTCGGAAGGTCGCATGGCGCAAAGCCCCTTTCGGGCGTTTATGAGGGTGCGCGGCGCGGCTTGCGCGGACGCAGGCGGCGCTTATCCTAAATGCCGGACATAAGGTCCATGGCCAGTTTTTTCCGGAGTCCCCTCAGGGCGCATGGCGACGTTCATCTCTCCAGGCTCTCCCGTCCCGGTCAGCCCCACCCTCGGCCAGCTCGATGAGCGGGCGCGCGACATCTTCCGCCGGATCGTGGAATCTTATCTGGAAACAGGCGACCCGGTGGGTTCGCGCACCATTTCGCGCGGCGGGGTGGCCCTGTCTCCGGCGTCCATCCGCAACACCATGCAGGATTTGGCGCAATTGGGCCTGCTGGGCTCGCCCCATTCCAGCGCCGGACGCATGCCGACCCATATGGGCCTGCGCCTGTTCGTCGACGGCCTGTTGGAGGTGGGCGATCTGGGCGATGACGAGCGCCAGCAGATCGAAACCCGGCTGGCCGGGCGGGGCCGCAATTTTCAGGACGCCTTGGACGAGGCCTCCTCGCTGTTGTCCGGGCTTGCGGGCGGCGCCGGCGTGGTGATGGCGCCGGCGCGCGACGCCGGGGTCAAGCATGTGGAGTTCGTGGCCCTGGGCCCCGATCAGGCCCTGGCGGTGATGGTGTTTGAGGACGGCCAGGTGGAGAACCGCCTGATGCGCCGCTCCGCCGGCATGACGCCCTCGGCGTTGCAGGAGGCGTCCAACTTCCTCAACGCCCGCATCCTTGGGCGCACCTTGCTGGAAGCCAAGGCGGAGATTCGCAGTGAATTGGACCGCGCCAAGCGTGAGCTGGACGCTGCGGCCGCCCGGCTGGTTGAGGACGGCCTGGCCGCCTGGGGCGGGGGCGATGACGCCGACCGGGCGCTGATCGTGCGCGGCCGCGCCAATCTGCTGGACGACCGTTCGGCTCTGGAAGACCTGGAGCGGGTGCGCATGTTGTTCGACGACCTCGAGCAGAAGGAACAGCTGATCGGCTTGCTCGACGATGTGCGCGAAGCGGAGGGCGTGCGGATATTTATCGGCGCCGAAACGCGGCTTTTTTCCTTGTCGGGTTCCGCCGTGATCGCGGCGCCCTATATGAACGGCCGACAGAAGGTGGTCGGGGCGATCGGCGTGATCGGCCCGGCCCGTTTGAACTATGCCCGCATTATCCCGTTGGTGGACTACACCGCCCGGGTGCTCGGGCGGATGCTTGAGACTTAAGAGGACCAGACCATGACCGACGATGTCGCGCCGGCCGACCACGACGCCCCCGAACAAGACGGCGAATTCGACGTCGCCGAGGCGCTGGAGACGCTGCAGGCGGAAAACGCCGCCCTGCGCGACCAGGCGTTACGTTACGCGGCCGAAGCCGAAAACACCAAGCGCCGGGCCGAGCGCGAGGCCAACGACGCCCGCGCCTTCGCCATCCAGAAATTCGCCCGCGACCTTTTGGGCGTGGCCGACAACCTGTCGCGCGCCCTGCAACACGCCCCGCGCGAGGATGCCGACCCTGCGGTCAAGAACTTCGTGCTCGGCATCGAGATGACCGACAAGGAACTGGCCCAGGCGTTCGAGCGCAACGGCCTGAAAAAGATCGACCCCGCCAAGGGCGCCAAGTTCGACCCCCATGTGCACCAGGCCATGATGGAGCAGGAAGCCCCCGACGTGGAGCCCGGCGCCGTGGTGCAGGCGGTCCAGGTGGGCTTTGAGCTCTACGGCCGCGTGGTGCGCCCGGCCATGGTGGTGGTGGCGGCGAAGGCGGCGGCCGCGAGACCCCAGGCTAACGGTTATGCGGCGGCTGACACGGACTCGGGCGGGTCGGTGGATACCAAGGCTTAGGACGGTCTTTCAGTCCGTCCCATCAATCTTCACCCCGTCATCCTAGGGCTTGTCCCTAGGATCCAGGTTTCAGACGGGTTGAGACCGAAGTGTTCGCTCGACCTGTGATCCCGAACTGGAAGCCGACCACTGGACCCTAGGGACAAGCCCTAGGGTGACGGTTGGAAAGAATCAAGACCGCATTTAGAAACAGTCCCCCCCTCCGCCAATCGCATGGCCAGTCTGCTTTCGAAGGGCCCGTGCCCCTCAAGGACGACGCTGCGCGTCGCCGCGAAGCGGTCGGCAAAGCCGATCCTTGACCGGCCCAGACCTTCGAAACATCATTCGATCATGCGATCGATGGCGGGGTGAGAGCGCCTCCCCCTCAACCGCTCATCCCGGCGAAGGCCGGGATGAGCGGTGGATAGAGGTCAGCCCTCCCCGCACGCCGGACAGGCCGGGTCCGCACTCAGCCGCACGGTCCGGCTCTCCCCATCCAGCGCATCGTACAGCCACAACCGCCCCATCAGCGCCTCCCCCGCCCCCGTGATCAGCTTGATCGCCTCCAGGGCCATCATCGAGCCGACCACCCCGGCCAGGGCGCCGACCACGCCGACCAGGGCGCAGGTTTCGGCTTCGGGCGGGATGTAAGGGACGAGACACCGATAGCAGGGCTGGCGCTGGTCCAGTGGCTTGCCGCGCGTGAGGCCGCCGGCGAACACGCCGACCTGGCCGCTCCAGCGGGCGATGGCGCCGGAGATCAGCGCTTTGCCTTTCAACAGGCAAGCGTCGTTGACCGCGAAGCGCGTGGCGAAATCGTCCGTGCCGTCCAGCACCAAATCGTAAGGCGCGACCAGATCGGCGGCGTTTTCTGACGTCAGGGCCTGGGCCGTGGCGATCAGGCGGATGTTTGGGTTGAGGGCCGCCAAGTGCTCGGCGGCGGCCTCGGTCTTGGGGCGCCCCACATCAGCGCCGCTGTAGAGCACCTGTCGCTGCAGGTTGGACAGGGCCACCGTGTCCGGATCGACAAGCCCGATGCGGCCCACGCCCGCCGCCGCCAGATAGAGCGCCGCCGGCGAGCCCAGGCCCCCCGCGCCGACGATCAGCACCTTGGCGGCTTTCAGCTTTTGCTGCCCCGGCCCGCCGATTTCGCGCAGGACCAGATGGTGGGCGTAGCGCTCGACCTCTTGTTCGCTGAAGCTCACGGTGTGTAACGCTCAGCCCGCGCCTTTTGCACGGCCGCCTGGAGCATCTGGCCGAAATCGCTGCGCTCTTGCGGGCTGAGCTGCCGGGCGAGGATCAGGCTACGGCCCGACAGGGCCAGGCGTACGTGAGCATCCTCAGCCTCGCCGCCCAACTCCACTCGGGTAAAGGCGGTGGGCGAACGCCACACCATGCGCCGGGTGGCGCCGATCTCGTGCATCACGCGCACTTCATCGGCTGTCACTTGCACCCGTTCGGCCTGTCGCCCCTGACGGTAGCTGGTCCGGAAGGCCAGGGTGATGGCCAGGAAATCCAGCCCGAGGAAGATGGGAATGGGCGCGGCATGCAGCGCCAGCACCATCATGGCGCCGACAGCCAGGTTCACAAACGCCAAGCCGCCGAGCAGCCAATAGAGCCCGCTCTTGGGCAAGGAACGGTTGGGCGTCAGCACGGCGTCCAGATGCAGCAGGGCGTCCATTCGGGCAATTTAGCGCATCGCGCGGGGATCGGGCACGGGATAATGCGGCGGCAGCGGGGCGGATCGGACGAAGACCGGCTTGCCCATGCCGCTGATGTTAATAGAGCCGGTCTATGTATAAGCGAAAAACTATCAATTCGTTTTCTGGATCGGAAGCGCCTAACTGGTGTTGCACAGGCCTACAGCGGCCCAATGCCATACCAGGAGTTCAGTCATGTTGACCGTCGGCGATAAACTGCCCGATTTCAAAATCATCGGCGTGAAGCCGAAATTCAATCGCCATGAAGAAGATGGCGTCAGCGCCTTCGAGCCGCTGAACCAGGACAGCTTCCCGGGCAAATGGAAGGTAATCTTCTTTTATCCCAAGGACTTCACCTTCGTCTGCCCCACCGAGATCACCGCCTTCGCCGCGCTCAGCCGTGAATTCGAGGACCGGGACACGGTGGTTCTGGGCGGCTCGACCGACAATGAGCATTCCAAGCTCGGGTGGCGGCGCGAGCATCCAGACCTGACGAGCCTGCCGATCTGGCAGTTCGCCGACAGCGGCGGGCGCTTTGCCAGGACTCTGGGCGTTCTGAACGAGTCCGAAGGCGTGGCGTTTCGCGCGACCTTCGTGGTCGATCCCTTCAATGTGATCCAGCACGTCTATGTGACCAACCTGAACGTCGGCCGCAATCCGCAGGATACGCTGCGGGTGCTGGACGCCCTGCAAACCGACGAGCTGTGCGCCTGCAATCGCCCGGTGGGCGGTGAGACCTTGGCGGCCTGACCCCCTTCAGGCCCCTTGTGGAGGCGGCGCTTTCCTCCCCCGCGCCGCCTCCAGCCCCATTCTCAGAAAGGTAAGATCGTGTCGATTGACGCTTTAAGAGACCTGTTGCCCGATTACGCCAAGGATCTCAGCCTGAACCTGTCATCCCTGGCCGGGGAAACCGTGCTGACCGACCAGCAAAAGTGGGGCGCCTTCCTCGCCAGCGCCTATGCCGTGGGGGAGGCGCGGACGGTTCAGGCCATCACCGGCGCGGCGCAGGCGGCGGGCTTGACCCCAGAGGCGGCGGATGCGGCCAAGGCTGCGGCGGCGATGATGGGCATGAACAATGTCTACTACCGGACCTTGCACCTGCTGAAGAACAGCGAGTACCGCACCTTGCCCGCCCGGCTGCGCATGAACATCATCGCCAATCCTGGGGCCGATAAGACCGATTTTGAGCTGTGGTGCCTGGCGGTGTCGGCCATCAACGGCTGCGGCGCCTGCCTGGACGCCCACGAAGAGGAGCTAAAAAAGCGCGGGGTTCCCGCGGCCCAGATTCAGACGGCTTTTCGCATCGCGGCGGTGGTCAACGCCGTCTCGCGGGTCCTGGCGGCTGAAGCGGCGAATTAGAAATTGAACCACGAAGCTCACGAAGGACACCAAGAGGGCGGCGCTTCCTTCGTGTTCTTCGTGTTCTTCGTGGTTCAATAGCCTTGGTCCCGGCTGACGCCGGGGGGCCATGAAGCCTTAAAACGGTTGGGCTAAGCGGCTTCGAACCGCACCGGTCCGCCCCAGAAGGCCTCCACCAGACCCGATTGGGCGCCGGGCGCGCCGGTGGTGAGGAAGCGGCGTTCGGCGAGCGAGCCCATGTCATATTCACTATGGGCCACAAGATACCGCTCCAGCGCATCGGCCGTGGCGCCGGGCTGGTGGATCAGGGCTGCGCCGGGCGGCAGGGCGGCCCGAAACAGGTCTCCCGCCAGTTCATAATGGGTGCAACCCAGGACCCAGCGATCCGGCGCACGCCCGACCCGGCGAGTCAGCGCCTCTACATGTTCGCGAATTTGCGCCACCAAGGCGGCCTCGTCGGCGCCGGATTCGATCATCTGGGCCAGGTTGGGGCAGGGTTCGGTAAACACCGCCAGATCGCCGCGACGCTTATCGATCTCAATCTCATAGACCCGGCTGGCCGCCGTCTGAGGGGTGCAGAACACGCCCAGCACTTCCAGCGCCTGAGACTTTTCCGGGGGAAACTCCATCGCCTGAGCCCATGGCAGCCCGGTGGCCGCCTCAATGGTCGGCACGATGATGCCCAGCACATTGGCGGGCCGTCCCCGCGCCGCGCGAAAGCCGGGCAGCCAGGTCTGCTGCAGTCGTCGCAGGGCGATGGCCGAGGCGGTGTTACAGCCCAGCACCACCAGGTCAGCCCCTGCTGCAAACAGCGTCTGACAGCCTAGGCGGGTCAGCTCCACAATGCGTTCGCCCGGCAGGGCGCCGTAGGGCGCATGGGCTTGATCGGCCAGATAGATGAAGTCGGCCTGGGGGAACCGCTCCACCAAGGCCCGATGGATCGACAAACCGCCGACCCCCGAATCGAATACCCCAATCGCCATACGCCGCAGTCTAGACCGGCCCGGGCGCCGGGGGCGAGGCTTGGATGTCCACCGCGTCGCCCGGCTTGGCTGTGGCCAGCAGCTGCTTCAAGTCTTCTCGCGCCAGGGCCACACACCCTT
The DNA here is from genome assembly GCA_964451265.1 of uncultured Caulobacteraceae bacterium. Lineage (GTDB taxonomy): Bacteria > Pseudomonadota > Alphaproteobacteria > Caulobacterales > Caulobacteraceae > BOG-938. The sequence continues at coordinate 8,697 of CAYVHP010000110.1, forward strand.
CGGTCGGCCCAAAGTCCGGCTGCGCCAGATGCAGGAAGATGGCGGCCCCCCGGCCGGGAACCACCGGATCGTCGTTGTGGCCTAGCACCACCACGATGTCGTAGACGCCGTCTGGCCGCCACAGATGTTCGGCGCTGGCCGGGTAGGGGTGGCTGACTGGGCGGTTATAATTCGCATCCGACGGATCGTCGCACCAGCCGTCGTCCGGCCGGATCGGCGCTGTGGGCAGGGCGGTGACCGGCGCGGCCCCCCGGTCCGGCCGGTACAGCACGCGGCGAAGGGGCCACAGCCCCGCCGGACTTGCGCCGTCCCCTTCGCGCTTGTCCGCGCCGGCGATCACGCCGCCTCGGCCGAGGGCGCAGCGGACCTCTTTGCCGTCGATGCGCATTATCCCTTCACGGGCAGCGCAATCAGATGAGGCAGGCTTGGGCCAGACAGTGAAATTCATGACGATTCCGGGCAAAATTGGCCTTGGCGCGTTCCCCCGCAGCGGTGCATGGTCCGGCGCATGGCGCAACACAAGACACTCCTGATTGTCGACGACGACGCGGACCTGCGCGGCGCCCTGGCCGAGCAACTGCAGTTGGACGATGAGTTCGCCACGGTCGAGGCCGAGACCGGGGAATCCGGCGTCGAACGGGCGGTGGAAATCCGGCCCGACCTGATCCTGCTGGACGTTGACCTGCCCGACATCGACGGCCGCGAAGCTTGTCGGCGCATGCGGACGGCGGGCGTGACGGCCCCCGTGATCATGCTGACCGCCGCCGCCAGCGACGATGACGCCATCAACGGCCTGGAGGCGGGCGCCAACGACTATGTGACCAAGCCCTTCCGTTTCGCGGTCCTACTGGCGCGCATCCGCGCCCACCTGCGTAGCCACGAACAGTCCGAGGACGCGGTGTTTCACCTGGGTCCCTATGAATTCCGCCCGGCGGCCAAGCTCCTGCTCGATGAGCGCGGCAAGAAGATCCGCCTGACGGAAAAGGAAACCAGCATCCTGAAATACCTCTATCGCTCAGGCGAAAAGGCCGTGCCGCGCGACGTGCTACTGAGCGAGGTGTGGGGCTACAACGCCGGCGTCACCACCCACACCCTGGAAACCCACGTCTATCGCCTGCGCCAGAAGATCGAACCGGACCCGACCAGCGCCAAGCTGCTGCTGACCGAGCCGGGCGGGTACCGGCTCAAGCCTTAGAGCATCAGATCCACGCTCACCGGCGCGTGGTCTGAGGGACGTTCCCACTCGCGCACGTCGTCGTGCACCCGCGCCGCCGCTGCGCCCTGGCGCAAGGCCGCCTCGCGCAGGCCCGGCGAGAGCAGCAAATGGTCCAGCCGCAGGCCGCGATTGGACATGCGGAAGTCCGCCGCCCGGTAGCTCCACCAGGAAAACAGCTTCTGTGGATCGGGGATGGCCTCGCGCACGATGTCGATGAATCCCAGCGAGGCCATCAATTGGGCGAAGGCCTCCAATTCGACGGGCGTGTGGCTGACCACCTTGGACATGAATTTGTGGTTCCACACGTCGTGTTCACCCGGCGCCACGTTCAGATCGCCTGTGACGACCAGGGGCGCCTTGGGGTCGCGTTTGGCCATCAGGGCAGTCAGGCGCTCGTAGAAATCAAGCTTGTGGTCAAATTTCGGGTTTATCGCGCGGTCCGGTTCGTCGCCGCCGGCCGGAATGTAGAAGTTCTGAACCTCCACGCCGGCGATCACCCCGCCCACCACCCGGGCATGGCCCTCGCGGCAGACGTCCAGCGCCGGGCCGGGTTCAATTGGCAGGCGCGAGGCGATGGCCACGCCGTGCCAGCCCTTCTGGCCCGAGATCTTGATATGGGGCAGGCCCATGTCGACGAAGACCTGGGTCGGAAACTCCGCCTCCTGGCACTTGATCTCCTGCATACACAGCACGTCGGGCGCCTGCTCGGCGACAAAGCGGGCGGCCTGCTCGGCGCGCAGGCGGACGGAGTTGACGTTCCAGGTGCAGATTCGAAGGCGCATTGTTGGACTTTAGGAGTGCGAGACCTAGGCGGCGAGCGGAAGCGCCGCCAACAATGCATTTTTGTCGCCCTAACGCTCGCTTGCGCTCGCTGCTTGAGGGCGCTCAAGCAGGCCGTAGGCCGTTAGCGCAACAAAAACCCACATAAAAAAACGCCCGGCGGCGAACCGTCCGGGCGTTGGAAAGTGGTCTCTCATACCGCCGCCGGGAGGGGATAGAGTCCGGCACGGGAGCCGCAGCGAACGACCCGTCCACTGCAAGCGTGCCAAATTTGCCACGTTTTACTGAAAAGTCAAGGCTTTGTTAGATCGCCCTTGATTGTTGTCAAAACACCACACACACGCCACGAGCGAAAAAGCTCTAGGGGGCTGCGGCGGCTTGGCGGGGGTCGCGTAGGACGAACAGACCGGGGTCGAGCTCGGCCCTGTCCAGGCCCAGGAGCCGGATTTGGGTCTGCTTGCCCTGGGCGTCGATCAAGGTCCACCCGCGCAGGCTGATCGGATTGGCATTAAAATACAACACGATCCGTCCTTCAGCGTGGCCCGTCCGGTCCCTCAGGGTCAAGGCGAAGTAGTCCGGATAGTGGTCCACGCGCAAGATCGCCACATCGCGGTCCAGACGCACCTCATGGGACAACAGCATCGACAGGGGCGTGGCGTTCAGCGGCGCCCGGTTGAACGCTTTGAGCCGCGAATCATAGACCGTGATGGTCTTGCCGTCGGCCACAACCAAGAGTCCGAATTGCGGATCATAGGCAAATCGCGCCTTGCCCGGCCGTTGGACATAGATGTCGCCGGTGGACAGGGCGCCGCGCGGGCTGGTCTGCTCAAAGCGGCCTTTCACGTGATCGAGCCCTTGAAGATAGGCGTTGGCCTGATCCACCGAGGCTTGGTCAGCCGCTGTCAGGACGACGGGCGGGGCCGCCGAGACGGGGCTCGTGGGCTGGACGGCTAAAAAGACGGCGGTCAGCCATAGCAGGGCGACCAGGCGCGGGGTTGGGCTAGGCTTCATACGGTCTCCATTCACCCCTCGGCGGCGGGCGACAGGGTGGCCAGATAGGCCTCCAGCTGGTTCAAGGTTCCGCCAAAGCCCATCCGCATGCTGTCAAAGCCGGCGGCGAAGGTCTGCCGTTCGATCTCGGAGGCATTGTGCGGTTCCCCGCGCAGGGTCAAGAGGGTGCGCCCGTCTTGTTCCTCTAACGTCATCAGGTTCATCACCTCCAGCGGCCAGGTCGGCGCCATGGGGTGGCGGGTCAACTCGCCGGAGGCGTTGGAAAATCCGTTGATGAACACGATCCGCTTAGGCGCCTCGATCTCGCGATAAAGAAACTTGCCCCACATTTCCGGCCCGGCCGGCAAGCGCATGCAATAGTGAAATTGACCGCCGGGCCTGAAGTCCATGTCGCCCTTGACCCACTCCCACCCGGCCGGACCCCACCAGCGAGCCAGATGCTCGGCTTGGGAGAAGACCTTGAACACCAGCTCGCGCGGGGCGTTGAAGGAACGGGAGATGGTGAAAGCGATCGGTTCGGCGGTCATGGGCGCTATCCTGAGCCATAAGTAAGCGTGAAATTAGGCGGTGAAGAGGTCCGCTAGGCGGTCCAGGCTCTGGGACCAGCCGGCCTGCATGCCTGACAGCATCATGGCGGCCTCAGGGATCAGTCCCCTGGCGCGGGCGGTTACGGTCAGTTCGGTCTGCCCGTCCTGTTCGGTCAGGACAATGGCGGTCACGCCCTCCAGGGCGGGGCCGGTGGCCGGGTGCGAGGCGGTGAAGGAGAAGCTGAAGGCGCGTGGCGGATCGAGGCTAAGGACCTGCCCGGTCATGGGATAGCGCTGTCCGGCCGGGTCCTGCATGACGATCAGCAGGGCGCCGCCGGGTCTCAGATCGATCTGGCACTCGGGCGTGGTGAACATCTTGGGTCCCCACCAGCGCATCAGGTGCTCCGGGTCGGTCCAGGCGCGAAACACCAGGGCGCGCGGGGCGGCAATGCGCCGGGTCAGCACCAGTTCGCGTTCGAGCACCGGCTCGTCAGTGTTGGTCGCCATTTGGATTTCCCTTTTGAAGTTCCCGCAAATAGTCGTCGAGGCGATCCAGGCTCTCGTCCCAGAATCGCCGGTAGGATTCCAGCCAATCGGCAACATCCCGCAGAGGCGCCCCTTCGATCCGGCAGGGGCGCCATTGCGCCCGGTGACCCCGGGCGATCAAGCCGGCCTTTTCCAGCACCTTCAAATGCTTGGACACCGCCGGCAGGCTCATGGCGAAGGGCGCGGCCAGATCACCGACCGAGGCTTCGCCCAAGGCCAAACGCGCCAGGATCGCCCGGCGGGTCGGATCGGCCAAGGCCGATAGCGTGGCGGACAGGGCATCGGCGCTCACGGATTAAACCTTTTAGTTAAATAACCGATGGGTTTAATACGCGCAGCCCGGCGCAAGGTCAAGCGGCGTTTACGACGCTGTTGTGCTATGGCGCGGCGATGAACGCGCTTCGCACCCTGTTCGCCACCCGCCTATATGAGGCGAGCCTGTCCGAGGCCGCCGATTTCCCCGTCTTCAATCAGGAGCTGGTGGCGGCGGTGCGGATGCTGGCGGCCGAAGATACGGCAGGGCGCGCCTGGTGCCGCGAGCAGGGCTACGGCGGCTACACGTCCTATGCGTCCCTGGACGATCTACCCTCCCGCGCCACGGTGTTTGGCGAGCTGAAACGGCGGCTGGACCGTCACGTCACAGCTTTCGCCAAGGACCTGGCGCTGGAGCTCGGCGCGCGCGGGCGCCTGAAGCTGGACAGCCTGTGGGCCAACGTCCTGAAGCCGGGCTTTGGCCACAGCGGACATATCCATCCGCACAGCGTGATCTCCGGCACGGTCTACGTGGCGGTCCCGGCCGGCGCGGCCGGACTGAAGCTGGAGGATCCGCGCCTACCCATGATGATGGCGGCCCCGCCCCGCCGCCCGGACGCCCCTGAGGACCTCAAGACCTTCGTCACCTTGAAGCCTGCGCCCGGAACTTTGTTCCTGTGGGAAAGCTGGCTGCGGCATGAAGTGCCTCCGACGGGCGGCAAGGGCGAGCGCATCTCCATCAGCTTCAACTACGCCTGGCGCTAATCCTGTGGCCTTCACGCGACGCTATGAAGAGGCCGAGCCCCAGCGGATCAACCGTTGGCTGGCGCAAAGCGGCGTGTGCTCGCGCCGTGAAGCCGAGGCCCTGATCGCCGAAGGACGGATCAGCATCGACGGGGAAACCGTCACCGATCCCGGCCGCAAGATTGCCTCCGGCCAGACCTTGACGCTGGAGGATGCCGCTACTGGCCGCTTCAGCGCCGTGATCCATAAGCCCGTCGGGGTGGTTTCGGCCCAGCCCGATCCCGGCCAGGTCCCCGCCGTGCGCCTGATCACGCCACAGGCCCAATGGCTCGGGGAGCCGGCGCCCATCCCCGACCTAGAGGGCGGCCTGGCCCCCCTGGGACGGCTGGACATGGATTCGCGCGGCCTGCTCTTGCTGTCGCAGGATGGGGTCCTGGCCAAGGCGGTGATCGGGCCGCAATCGTTGCTGGACAAGGAATATCAGGTCCGGGTGAGCGGGGTGATCGATAAAGGCAAGCTTGCCCTGCTGCGCCATGGTCTGGCGCTGGACGGGCGCAAACTTAAACCGGCCCAGGTGCGCCGCACCGGGGATCAGGACCTGACCATTATCCTGACCGAGGGCCGCAACCGCCAGATCCGGCGCATGTGCGACCTCGTCGGGCTGAAGGTCATCGACCTGTTGCGAGTCAGGATCGGCCCATTGGGCCTAGGCGATTTGCCGGAGGGCCGCTGGCGGCCATTGACCGAGGCGGAACGAGACGCGCTGATCACCCAGTCTGCCCCATTCACCCGCTCATCCCCGTGAACACGGGAACGAGCGGAGAAGGCGTGCATCACCTTAATGGCCGCAAGCATTCGGATCAGAAGGTGATCCACACACCGTTGCGATAGTAACCACGGCCGGCGTGGGAATCGCGCCAATGGTCGTGATCCCAGGTGCGGTGGAAGTAGTAGTCGTCACGGTGCCATTGCAGGGGCGTGGGCGCCCGATAATGGCGTTCGGTATGCCAGCACTCGCCGTTCGAGTTGCAAACCACATAGGCCGCAGCGCTCTGCGCGCTGACCGCCAGAGCGCCCACCGCCATGATCACAGCCAAGGCTGAGGACTTTTTCGCAGACGTCATTGTCAGTTCTCCATTCCGTGCGGCGGATTATCTGGACGGAGGTCCGAAAGGCGCCGCGAACCGATCTAAAACGGGCGGCTCGGCGCCGGGTTCCGTTAACCCTGGCTGACGCGAAACCGTACGCGCGGCGGCGCGTTTCGTAATGCAGTCGGAGGGCCAACCTGGGAGACCATCCATGACAGCCAAGGCCTTGATCTTATCCGTCGTCGCACTCGCGGCCTGCGCCGGCGGCGCCCGCGCCCAGAGCCCTGATCCGACCTATGTTCAGCAGCAACAGGACTATCAGAACAAGCAGCAACAGTACCAAGACGCCCAGGCTCAGTATGAGCACCAGCAAACCGTCTATCGCCACCGCCTGGCCGGCTATGAGCGCGCGCGGGCCGCTTACGACGCCGACCACGGCGAAGGCGCCTTTTATCGGTACTACAGCGTCCATCCGCGCGAATATGACGCGCTATACGGGGCCGGCGCTTACGGGCGGGATTTCGAACCCTGATCGAGGCAGGTACAGTGGGATTCGCCCCCGCCGAACGGGAACGGTTTAGCTTGATCGGCATTGTGTTGCCTTGGGCGGGTACAATGCCTGCGGGGTCCTTCGTCAGGCCTCGCAATCTTCGACGGTCGACCGGGTGGGGCATTCCTTGTGACGGCAGGCGGTTCAATTCGCCGGGATAAACTAGGCCAAACGGCGACGGATTTCCTGTCCGGCGGCGGCGAGATGGGCGCGCGGATGCGGGCGCTGGACTGGTCGCGCACCGGCTTAGGCGAGCCCGCCTCCTGGCCGCAAAGCCTCAGGACCGTGGTTCGGATCCTTCTGACGTCCCGTTTCGCCATGTGGATGGCGTGGGGCAAGGACCTCACCTTCTTTTGCAACGACGCCTATCTGCCGACGACGGGCGTGAAGCGCGACTGGGTGCTGGGCGAGCGTTCCGACCGAGTGTGGGCGGAAATCTGGCCGGATATCGGGCCGCGCATCGACCATGTTCTGACCACTGGAGAGGCCACCTGGGACGAGGCCCTGCCGCTCTATCTGGAACGCAGCGGCTTCATCGAGGAGACCTATCACACCTTCTCCTACTCCCCACTGGCCGACGATTCGGGCGAAACGGTCGGCATGCTCTGCGTGGTCGCCGAGGTGACCGAACGGGTGATCAGCGAGCGGCAGCTGGACCTGCTGCGGGACATGGGCGCGCGTCTGTCGGCGGCCTCCACCCGCGCCGGGGTCATGGACGCCCTCAGCGCGTGCTTTGGCGAAGGCGCGCCGGACGTGCCGTTCGGGCTGGTGTATCTGATCGACCCGGAGCACGGTGATGCGCGGCTGGCCGCCATCCATGGGCTTGAACCGGACACGCCTTCGGCGCCGTCTCGCTTGGCGCTGGACGATCTTGAGGGGCCATGGCCCCTCGCCGCGGCAAAAGCCCAGGCCGAGACCGTCGCTGTGCCCAAGGCCGCATCCGCAGACCTGCCGCTGACCCATTGGCAGGAACCGCCCACGCAAGCGCGCATAGCGCCGATCACCATCTCGGATGGGGCCGAGCCGGTCGGATATTTCGTGGCCGGGCTGAGCCCGCACCGCGCCTTCGATGTCAGCTATCGGGGTTTCATTGAGCTGCTGACCGCCCAGATCGCCGCCGCGATCGCCCGGGCCGATGAATATGAGGCGGCCAAGGCGCGCGCCGAGGCCCTGTCGGAGATCGACCGGGCCAAGACGGCCTTTTTCTCCAATGTGAGCCATGAGTTCAGAACGCCCCTGACGCTGATGATCGGCCCGCTAGAAGACGCCTTGGCGCACGCGGAGGGCCTGTCGGCGGATCAACGCGAACGGCTGCAAATCGCCCATCGCAATGCGCTTCGCTTGCTGAGACTGGTCAACGCCCTGCTTGATTTCTCCCGCATCGAGGCGGGCCGCGTACAGGCCAGCTATCGGCCCACCGATCTGGCCGCTCTGACCACCGATCTGGCGTCATCCTTCCGGTCTGCGACGGAACGCGCGGGTTTGCAATTGGTGGTCGAGACGTCTCCCTTGTCGCAACCGGCCTATGTCGATCACGCGATGTGGGAGACGATCATCCTCAATCTGCTGTCCAACGCCTTCAAATTCACCTTCCACGGCGAAATCGCGGTGACCCTGCGGCAAGAGGGCTCAAACGCGATCCTGACCATCCGCGACACCGGGACAGGCATTCCGTCGGAGGAATTACCGCGACTGTTCGACCGTTTTCACCGGGTGGAGGGCGCCAAGGGCCGCAGCTTCGAGGGCTCCGGCATTGGCCTGGCCCTGGTCAAGGAATTGGTTGCACAGCACGGCGGGCAAATCTCAGTGCAAAGCCAGGTGGGTGAGGGAACTCGCTTCACCATCTCCATGCCGCTCGGAAGTGATCACCTGGCGGCTGAGAGCATCGCTCTGTCTGCGGGCCTGGCCTTGCCGACGACCAAGGCGGACGCCTTTGTGTCCGAGGCGCTGCGCTGGCTGCCGGACGCGCCCGATGCTGAGGCCGGTTCTGACCTGCCCGTCGGGCGCTCCAGCGCGGCAGATGGCGCCGAGCGCCAGAGGATCGTCCTGGCCGACGATAATGCCGACCTGGCCGCCTACATTCAGCGGCTCCTGCAAGAACAGGGCTATGACGTCCAGGCCCTGAGCAACGGCCGACAGGCCCTGGCGGCGGTGCGGGCCAACAAGCCCGATCTGCTGGTCACCGACGTGATGATGCCGGAACTCGACGGATTTGGCCTGCTCAAGGCGGTGCGCGGCGACCCGGCCTTGCGGGATCTGCCGGTGATCTTCTTATCCGCCCGCGCCGGTGAGGAGGCCAAGGTCGAGGGGCTCGACGCGGGGGCGGACGACTATCTGGTCAAGCCCTTCTCGGCGCGCGAACTGCTTGCGCGGGTTTCAGCCAATATCGCCATGGCCCGCGTCCGGCGCGAGGCGGCCGAAACCGTGGCGGTGGCCGAGGCCCGCGCCGCCCGGGTGCTCGCCCAAATGACCGAGGGCTATGTCCTGCTTGATCACGACTTCCGCATCGCTGAGATCAACGATGAGGGACTTCGCCTGGATGGGCGGTCTCGCGAGGATTTCATCGGACAGTGTCACTGGGACCTGTGGCCGGGAACCGAGACGAGCCCGCAGGGGCGCCTCTACAAGCAGGTGATGGAGACGTCCGCGCCCGGATCGGTCGAGGTTCACTACGACTGGCCGGACGGCCGCGGGGCGTGGCTGGAAATCGACGCCTATCCTGTGCCCGACGGCGTGGCGGTGTTCTACCGCGACATCACAGCCCGCAAGGCAGCCGAAGACGCGTTGCGCGAACTGAACGCCACCCTGGAAAAGCGGGTCGAGGAGCGCACCCGCGAACTGGTCAGCGCCGAAGAGGCCCTGCTGCAGGCGCAGAAGATGGACGCCATGGGCCAGCTGACCGGCGGCGTGGCCCACGACTTCAACAATCTGCTGACCCCGATTGTCGGCGCCCTGGACATGCTGCAACGGCGCGGCGTGGGCGGCGAGCGCGAGCAACGCCTGATCAACGGCGCCGCCCAATCGGCCGAACGCGCCAAGACCCTGGTCCAGCGCCTGCTCGCCTTCGCCCGCCGGCAACCGCTCCAGCCCACCGCCGTGGATGTCGCCAAGCTGATGACGGACATGGCCGACCTGATCGCCAGCACCTCAGGACCTCAGATCAAGGTCTCCATCGAGGCGCGCGAGGGATTGCCCTACGCCAAGGCCGATCACAACCAGCTCGAGATGGCTTTGCTCAATCTCAGCGTCAACGCGCGCGACGCCATGCCGGACGGCGGCACACTGAGGATTTCCGCCACCAAGGCCCAGATCCGCGCCAAGGACCGTTCAACCCTCGCCCCCGGCAGCTACGTGCGCCTATCCGTCGCCGATACAGGCGCGGGCATGGACGAAGCCACCCTGGCGCGCGCCACCGAACCCTTCTTTTCGACCAAGGGCGTGGGCAAGGGCACGGGCCTGGGCCTCTCCATGGTTCACGGACTGGCGTCCCAGCTGGGCGGCGCCCTGACGATCCAAAGCCGGCCGGGCGTCGGCACCAATGTCGAGCTGTGGCTGCCGACCAGTGACGACGTCCCTGGATCGCCGACCGCTAGCCCCGATCAGGCGACGGCGGTGACGTCCGCCGGCGTCGCGCTGCTGGTCGATGACGAGGAGCTGGTGCGCGCCAGCACCGCCGCCATGCTCGGCGACCTGGGCTATGTGGTGGTCGAAGCCGCGTCAGCCGAAGAGGCCCTCAAGCGCCTGCGCGAGGGCCTAAAGCCCGATCTGCTCATGACCGACCACCTCATGGCCGGCATGAACGGCACCGACCTCGCCCGCCTCGTCCACGCCGAGCACCCCGGCGTGAAGGTGCTTATCATCTCCGGCTACGCCGAAACCGAAGGCGTCGCGCCGGACCTGGCACGACTGACCAAGCCCTTCCGCGAGGCGGAACTGGCTGAGAGTTTGGCGGGGTTGGGGTAGGCGGGTGGCGGCGCCTAGGGGCATCGAATTAGATTGATATCTATTTGATATATATATATGGATTTTTTCAACAAATTTCGACAGGCCCCAAAAGCCTCCAGTGCGGCCGATCCACGTGCTGCACGGAGCGTGAATCAGTCGCATCGCATCTGCTGACAAGGCGTCAATTTCTGGAAAGGACCAACTGCGGTCTTTGGGATTGGTCCAAATTCACGACATTCGTCCCATCTTGCGCCACGTCCCAATCCGATCCTGAGCCGGACTGCCTAACCGGTCCTTGTTGTCGAAGACGTGGCGTCTTGCCAGCCAAGACCGAGGCTCTTTTGCAGGGTCACATAGTCGTCGGTCAGCATGGCCTGGGCTTGGGCCAGGCTCTGTTCGGTCGATAAACGCAGGCGTTCGGTATCCAGCACGTCGATCAGACTTGCCGTGCCGCCGGCATAGCGCGCGCGGGTGAGCTCTGCGGCCCGGGCCGCAGAGTCCTTAGCCGCTGTGAGCTGGCCGACATTTTCCCGCTGATGGCCAAAGCGCGACAGGGAATCCTCCGCATCCTGCAGGGCGGCCAGGACGGTCTGCTCGTAATTGAATAAGGCGGTGTCGCGCTGGGCCTTGGCTTCATTGACCTGGGCTTGAACCTTAGGAAAGTTCAGCACGTTCCAGCTCAGGCTGGGGCCGCCTAGGGCGTTGACGTTTCTGCTGCCGAACAATCCAGACGTCTGCGTTCCGGCATAGCCCACCGTGCCTAACAGGGTGACTGTCGGAAAATAACTGGCGATGTTCTGGCCGATGGCGGCGTTTTCGGCCGCCAATTGGCGCTCGGCCTGGCGGATGTCGGGCCTGCGGCGGATCATGGCGGCGGGATCGCCGATGGCGACGCTGCTTGGCGGCAAGGGCGGGGGCGCTGAGCCCGCTAATTCGCTGTCCAAGGCCCCCGGCTCGCGCCCGGTCAGCAGGGAGAGCTGATCCAGATATCGGTCTACGGTCGTCTTCAGCGGCAGAAGATCGGCGCGGGTTTGGCTCAATTGGGTTCGCAGACGCTCTACATCCGCGTCCGAGGCCGTGCCGCCCGCCCGGCGCTTGAGGGTGAGTTGTAGCTCTCTGTTTTCCAGGTCCGCCGATTTGGCGCTGAGAGCCGCGCGATGCTGGGCGTCGCGCAGACTGACGTATGCCCGGGCGACCTCGCTGGCGAGTTGAACCTTGGCGTCCTCAAATGAGGCCTGCCGGCCCTCGGCGGACGCCTTGGCGTTCTCGACGCCGCGCCTCACGCCGCCGAAGAAATCCAACTCCCAGCTGGCGTCCAGCGCGGTGCTGTACAGATCGAAATGGCTCGGCGCCGAGGCGGACGAGCCTGAGCCCAAGATCGAACCAATGCTGGATGGCGGCTTAATGGACACGGCGGCAGCGCTGGCGCCTCCCGAAGGCAGGAGCGTGGCGCTTTGTTCGCGCAACATGGCGCGGGCGTTACGCACCTTGGCCGCTGCGGACTTCAGGTTCGGACTGTCGGCGAAGGCCAGGTCGATCAGGCGGGTCAGTTCTGCGTCATTCAGCGCAAGCCACCACTGTGCCAATGGCGGCTCCGCCGAAACGGGGACCGCGTCGACGCGGTAGAAGCGGCCGGTTTGCAGCGTGACGGGCGCGACAGTAGGCGGCCCACGATAGTCCGGTCCAACCATGCAGGCCGAAAGGCCCCCGGCAATGGCGAGCGAGATCGCTGGCGCAACGAATTTGGAAAGCGAGCGGTGCATGAGGGTCATCCTCCCAGGGAGACTTCTGCGTCTTTGGGCAAGGGCTTGAGCATCAGGACGAGGGGTATCAAGGCGAACAAGCCGACGCCGAAGACCCAGTAGAGGTCGGAATAGGTCATGACCGTCGCCTGGTTCACGATGTCCTGATTGAGATGGGCCAGCCCGAGGGTATGGGCCGCGGTCTGCACAGCGATGCTGTTGGCGGGCAGGGATTCGGCGATCCGGGCCTCGTGGAAGGTCTGCCTTTGATCTTGTAAAGTCGCCACCGCAGCGAGGCCGAACGAGCCGCCTAGGTTCCGCGCGGCGTTGAATAGACCAGAGGCGTCCTCCACCAAGTCCTGCGCCACCGCGCTGGTGGCCGCTTGATTCAGAAACAGCATGGCGAAAAATTGAGCAACACCGCGAACGATCTGCGAGAGGATGAACTGCGGTCCAGCCGAGTCCGGGCTAAGGTGGATGTCCATGAAACAGCTCACCCCATAAAGGATGAAGCCCAAGGCCACGGCGATCCTGATGTCGACGACGCGGACCAAGATCGGAAACACCGCCAGCAGCATGATCGTGGGTATGCCGCTGATCGCGGCGATCTCGCCGGATTGCTGAGCGTTGTAGCCTGACACCACCGTGAGAAATTGAGGGATAATGTACAAAATCCCATAGAGCGCCGCGCCGACCATCAAGGACATTACGAAGACGCCGCCGAAGGCGCGGGTAAGCAGTATCTTGAGCTGGATGACCGGTTTCTGCGAGATGAACTGGCCAAGTATCAGCAGACCGATGCCAAAAGCGCTCACGACGCTTAGTTCACAGATCATGCTCGACTCAAACCAGCGCTCCCTCTGCCCCTCCTCCAGCACCACAGTCAGCCCGCCCAAGCCGAGGACCAGGCCGGCGATGCCGAGGACATCGGTGGTAAGGAACTCGTGGAATTTGGCCTTGCGCCCCGGGAGCCCTATCGTCACTAGGCCAAGTAGACCGACCCCAATCGGCAGATTCATGAAAAAGGCGTAGTGCCAGCTAATATTCTCCGTGAGCCAGCCGCCGAGCACGGGACCAATCACCGGACCGAGCACAGCCGTCATGCCGAACAAGGCAATGCCCAGAGGCCGTTGCCCAGGCGGTAGGCGTGTGCCGACAATGGTCAGGGCGGTGGGTATCATCGCTCCCCCGAAAAACCCTTGGCCAATACGCCCCATAATCATGTGCGGAAGATCCTGGGAGATTCCGCACCACATGGAGAACAGAGTGAAGGCGGCGGTAGCGATGAGCAGAAAAGACCTGAGGCCAAATATGCGCTCCAGCCATCCGGCCAGAGGGATCATGACGATCTCCGCCACCAGATAGGCGGTCGATATCCAGGTGCCCTCCGCGCCGCTGGCGCCGATCTCGCCTTGGATGGTGGGCAGGGCGGAATTGACGATGGATATGTCCAGCGTCGCCATCAGCGCGCCGATGGTGCCAGCCGCAACGGCCAACCATGCGCCGGCGTCCGCCTTTTCCGCGCCTGGGGGCGGCGCCCCATCGGCGCTGCTCACTGGTCGGCTCCGGCTCCGTATGTATCCACCGACACGGTCGCCGAGAGGCCCGGCGCGAGCACCTTGCGAGCTTCGGGGCCGGCGTCGATACGGATGCGGCTGGGCACGCGCTGGACGATTTTGGTGAAGTTTCCGGTGGCGTTGTTGGGCGGGAACAAAGCAAATTGAGCGCCGGTGCCGGGCGCAAAGCTTTCCACAGCACCGTGATACGTTTTGCCGCCCAAGGCGTCGACCTTGATGCTCGCCGGT
>CAYVHP010000111.1:0-3636 GCA_964451265.1 uncultured Caulobacteraceae bacterium
AACTGGGGCAAGCTGATGAAGATGTGCGGGTGGTCCGAAACCGTCGTCGCGGTGACCTCGGTCACCTATGCCCTGATGACCGACACCTCGGCGGCCGACTCCGGCTCGATCATCTGGCGTGAAGGCCTGCGCAGCCACAAGCTGCTGGGCGCGCGCGGCAATGTCGCCTTCAAGCTGGACGACAACCAGCGCCCGATCGCCAGCTTCACCTTCCGGGGCATCTACACCGCCGTGACCGCCGCTTCGGCGCTGGTCCACGCCGACGCCACCTTCACCGGCTGGAAGGACATCGCCCCGCTGTCGCAGGCGCTGACCACCTTCACCTTCGCCGGCCAGGCGCAGGCGCTGTGGTCGCTGTCGGCATCGCAGAACGACACCATCCTATTCCGTGACCTGCCCGGCCAGAAGAACGTGCAGCTGATCGGCAAGCGGAACTTCACGGGCAAGATGAAGATCAAGACCCCGGCCGTGGGCACCACCAACCTGGAAACGCTGTGCACGGGCAACACCGTGTCCACCTATGCCCTTGTGCACGGCACGGCCGGCGGCAGCATCCTGACCCTCAACGGCCGCGCGCAGACCCGCATGCCGGACTATGGCGACGAGAGCGGGGAGGACGTGGCCTCGGTTGACCTGCACTACGTCTCTTCGGCCCTCAGCACTGACGACGATCTGGCCCTCGTCCTGACCTAGGCCGCGCGCCGACCCAATGCAGGGGGCGCGCCGTCAGGCGCGCCCCTTTCGTCTCAACTTCAGATCCCGCAGGGAGACCATGAACCATGGCGACCAAATTCAAGTTCGAGAGCCTCGGGCAACCGTTCGAGGCCGACTGGCCGGTGCTCGTGCCGACGCCGGTGGATGGCGGCAAGACCGTGGACGAGGAGTTCATGGTGCGGTGGCGGCGACTGCCGGCAGATCAGGCCCAGGTGATCGAAGCCGGGCCGGACGGCGCGCGGGAAGTCATTCGCCAGTCCCTGGTGAAGGTCTACGACGACGAGAAGGACGTGATGACGCCCGAGCTGGTCGAGCAGCTGCTCGGCGAGACCCGCGTGCGGCTGGCCTTCTTCCGCTCGCTCAACTCCTTCGCCATGGGCGCCGCCGTAAAAAACTAACCGAGGCCGCCCGGGTGATCGCGGTGGGTCGGCGTGGTCGCCGCCTCATCCGGTCCGAGGCGGCCAAGGCGACCGAAGACCTGATCGCCTGGGGCGCCCCGGCCGAGGCCATCGCCAAGGCCCGCGCCGACGAAGCCCACGCGGATCTGCAAGACGGTTTCCTGGTGCACGCCGACAATGAGACGGCCGTGCGCCTGTTCCTGGCCGTGCAGACCCAGTGGCGGGTGGCCAGCCTTTCGACCATGGCCCGCGCCCAGCTGGTCAACACCGGCTTGGACTATGTGGCCGTCGAG
This sequence comes from uncultured Caulobacteraceae bacterium, assembly GCA_964451265.1. Lineage (GTDB taxonomy): Bacteria > Pseudomonadota > Alphaproteobacteria > Caulobacterales > Caulobacteraceae > BOG-938. Next base: position 1,406 of record CAYVHP010000111.1, read on the forward strand.
CGGACGGCCGTCCTGGAAGGCCTGGAGCTGAAGCTGCCGGACGATTTTCGCCGCCTTCGCATCATGGAAGCCGAGGCCCTGTCGGCGTGGTCTGAGCGCAGGGCGATGCAGAAATGAGCGATCTGGTCGCCCGCCTTCGCCTGACGGCCGCCGACGAGGGGCTGAGCGCCACCGCGACCAAGGCCGCCCAGGCTGTCGACCAGGTGGGCAAGAGCGCCGCCTCGGCCAAGGGCCAGTTGGACCAAGCCTCCGCCGGGGCCAAGAACGCCGACGCGGGTCTGCGCCAGCTGGAGACCGGCTCCAAGCGCGCCGAAAGCGGGATTCGCGCGCTGGCCGCTGCGCTGGGCATCGTCGAGCTGAAGGCGTTCGAGGCCCAGATCAGAGACGCCGCCTTCGCCATGCAGGGCTTCGAGACCGGCCTGGCGGCGGTCACCGGCGGCAGCGCCAACGCCCGATCTTCGATCGCTTTCGTGCGCGAGGAATCGGCGCGGCTGGGTCTGGTGGTCAGGGATCAGCTGGGCAGCTTCCAGTCCCTGGCCGCCGCGACCAACGGCACAGCCCTGCAGGGCGAGCAAACGCGCGCGATCTGGCTGGGCATGAATGAGGCGGGGACCGCGCTTCATCTGACCCAGGAAAAGATGAACCTGGCCCAGATGGCGGTCAATCAGATCGCGTCTAAAGGCGTCGTCTCTATGGAGGAGCTGCGCCAGCAATTGGCGGAGAGCCTGCCCGGATCGTTCCAAATCGCTTCGCGCGCCATGGGCATGTCCAGCTCGCAGTTCATGCAGCTGGTGGCGTCTGGGAAGCTGCTTTCTGAGGACTTCCTGCCGAAGTTTGCGGCGGAGCTGCAGAACGAATTCGGCCCGACCGTTGAGAAGTCGCTGATCACGCCTGTTGGACAGGCGCGGGTGGCCCTGGCCGACCTGAAAAACGTCGCCTTTGACCTGGAGACCGCGGCCGGCCAGGGCTTCCTGTCGGGGATAATCGGGGGCATCTCGGGCCTCGATAGCACGCTATCCAGCAGCCAGGCCGCCGACAAGGCGCGGGAGATCGGGACAGCCCTGGGGCAACTCACCGGCCTTGGCGCCCAGGGCCTTACCGCCATCATCCAGAACCTGGACGCCCTGGAGATCGCCGCCGGCGGCGCCCTGGGCGTTATGACCGCCAGCAAGATTGGCGCGATCGCGGGCGCCTGGGCCGATGCTCGTGCGGCCACGGCCTCGGCGGCGGCCGAGGCCAGGGTGCTGGCGGCGGCCCACCTCGAAGCGGCTCAAGCCACCCTGGCCGTCGCGCGCGCCCAGCAGACCGCTATGTCCAGCGGCTTGACCTATGCCGAGAGGCAGGCGGCGGTCGCCGTCGCCGTGCGCGGCGTGGCCGTGGCCGAGGCGGAGCTGGCCGCCGCCACGGTGGCCGCCGGTGGGGCGGCTGTGACCGCCGAGACGGCCCTGGGCGGACTGCTCGGGTTGGTCGGCGGGCCGTGGGGCGCCGCGTTTCTCGCCGCCGGTGCGGGGGTGGCCTACGTCACCAAGGCTCTCGGCGAGGCCAGCGTTCAACAGCAGGAAATGGCCAAGCGCACCCGAGACGCCACTGAGGCGCTGGAAGGCGCCAAGAAAATCCTGGGCGAATTGAACCTTGGCGACTTGGGCACGCAGGCGCAAGACGATCAAAAGTGGATCGAGGCGCTCACCGGCAAGGTCGGCGCCCTAGCCGACGAACTTTACCGCGTAGCCTCCGCCAAAAAGACTGCCGCAATCAACGACCTGATGTCGGCCGACGCCGGCATCAGCCAGACCCTGACAGATCTACAGAGCCGCCGCGCGGCCCTGACCCGGCCACAGACCGATCCCTTGACTGCCGCCCGCCTGGGCATTTCAGCGCCCGATGTCGACACCACAGCGCTCGATGCTGAAATTGCCGGTCAGAAGGCCAGGCAATCCGAGATCGAGGGGACGATACTCAAGCTCAACCAGCAACCGCTGGACAGCTTCTATGATCAACCGGGCCACCAGGCCCTGGCGACAAAGCCCAACAAGGCTGACAACCGCGCCGCCAAATCGGCGGTCGATCTGGCTGAGCAGATCCAGTCCGAGAAGGACTACACCGCCGCCCTGTTGCAGGGCGGCCAGGCGCTGGACGACTGGAAGGTCAAGGACGCGGGGCGCCAGGCCTTGGAGAAGGTCGGCCTGGCGGAAAAGCCCAAGCTCACGGCCGCCGAGCAGGCCCTGGCCGCG
>CAYVHP010000112.1:0-7296 GCA_964451265.1 uncultured Caulobacteraceae bacterium
CTGATCGAGAACTTCTTCTGCAAACTCAAAGAGTTCAAACGCATCGCCATGCGCAGCGACAAGACCGATCAGAGCTTCTCAGCCATGATCTACCTCACCGCAGCCGTCATCCATTCCAGATGAATCTCAACAGGCCCTAGGGCGTCATCCTCCGGGCGCCGGCTCCGCGAATTGAGACATTGAAACACAAAGACCACGAAGAACACGAAGGCCATTAAAGCCGTCATCCTCGGCCAACGAGCGAAGCGAGGCTGAGCCGAGGACCCAGCCGCTCCGGGTTTTCCGCGTCGATCAAACGCTGACGCTTTTAGGTCTTCGCTGCCGGGTTCTCGGGCTCGCCGTGGAGCCTGTCCTCGGGTCGGCCTTCGGCCGAGCCCGGGGGGCGCCCCGAGAATGACGATTTTCTTGGTGATCTTCGTGAACTTCGTGGTTCGATGAAAATTGGCCACAGGATATTGGCCGTTCAAGCCGTTTCGTGAATGGCCAACGCTGATTCGCGCTATAGGCTGACGCCCATGAACGCGGTTTCGCCCATTCTCGCCCATACCCACCCCGAGCGGCAGTATCTGGACCTGTTGGCCGATGTGCTGGCGCATGGGGCGCGGCGCGAGGATCGGACGGGCACGGGGACGCTTGGGGTGTTCGGGCGGCAGATCCGGTTTGATCTGAGCCAAGGCTTTCCCCTGCTCACCACTAAGAAGCTGCACGTCAAATCCATCGTGGTGGAGCTGCTGTGGTTTTTGCGCGGCGACACCAATATCCGTTGGCTGCAGGAACCCGGGGTGTCTATCTGGAACGAGTGGGCCGATGAGCAGGGCGATCTGGGCCGGGTCTAGGGCTCGCGGTGGCGGTCGTGGGCGGCGCCGGATGGTCGAACCATCGACCAGATTGCCAATCTTGTCGGTGGGTTGAAGGCTAATCCTTACAGTCGTCGCCACATCGTTTCCGCCTGGAACCCGGCTGACGTGGACGAGATGGCCCTGCCGCCCTGCCACTGCCTGTTCCAGTTCTTCGTGGCGCCGGGCGCCGACGGCGTGGACCGGCTGTCGTGCCAGCTCTACCAGCGTTCGGCGGACCTCTTCTTAGGCGTGCCGTTCAATATCGGCTCCTACGCCCTGCTCACCCTGATGATGGCTCAGGTGACCGGCTTCGCTCCCGGCGAGTTCGTCCACACCTTCGGCGATGCGCACCTCTATCTGAACCATGTGGAGCAGGCCAAAACCCAGCTCGAACGCGAGCCGCGCCCCTTCCCCACCCTGAAGATCGCGCCCAAGACGGACCTGTTCGCCTTTGAGGAGGCCGATTTCGTGCTGGAAGGCTACGACCCCCATCCGCACATCAAGGCTCCGGTGGCGGTGTGAGCCTGCCCCTCGTCGCCCTGGTGCTGGCCCGGGCTCAGACCGGCGTGATCGGCAAGGACGGCGCCCTGCCCTGGCGGCTGAAATCCGACATGGCCCTGTTCAAGGCGACCACCCTGTTCAAGCCGGTGATCATGGGCCGCAAGACCTGGGACTCCCTGCCGCGAAAACCCCTGCCCGGCCGGCTGAATGTGGTGCTGTCGCGCGACGGCGCTTTTGAGCCGGAGGGCGCCCTGGTGTGCGAGACCTTCGACGAGGCGCTGCAAATCGCCCGCGAGCAGGCGGCCGACGACGGGGCCGAGGAGGTCTGCGTGATCGGCGGGGCGGCGGTGTTCGAGGCGGCCTGGCCTAAGGCGCGGCGGCTCTACATCACCGAGGTGCTGGCCGAGGTGGAGGGCGACGTGATGTTTCCTGCCTTTGACGAAGGCGCCTGGCGCGAGGTGCGGCGCGAGGCGCATCCGGCGGGACCGGAGGACCAGTATCCTTTCGTGTTTCGGGTGCTGGAGCGATAGGCCAATTGGACATGCTGCCGTCGCCCGCGCCGCGAATAGAAATTGAACCACGAAGCTCACGAAGACCACCAAGAGGGTGGCGCTATCAACGGATCGCTGGATCGCGAAGCGAGAATAGATTGATCGCGCATTCGCGCGATCCTTCGTGGTCTTCGTGTCCTTCGTGGTTCAATCATCTTGCTTCCGGCTGGCGCCGGGCGGACCTAGCCTAGCTCGCAGGCCAGCTTGACCAGGGCCAGGGCCGCTGCTGCGCCGCAGCCTTCGCCGGCGGACATTTGCAGATCGACGACTGGCTCTAGGCCGAGACGTTGCAGCAGGCGCGCATGGCCTGGTTCGGGAGACAGATCGCCGGGCATCACATGGGCGACGGCGTGCGGATCAAGCGCGTGCAGCACGGCGGCCGCGGCGGCGGCCCCATAGCCATCCAGCAGGACCGGGACGCCCTGATTGCGGGCGGCCAAGATCGCGCCGGCGATGGCGGCGGTCTGACGGCCGCCCAGGTGGCGCAGGATCTCCAGCGGCCCCGGCGACGGTCCGGCTTCGGCGTGCAGTCGTTGCACGGCCGCGCGGACAGCCTGGATATCCTCGTCCGCCCAGTCGCCCGGTTCACCGCCGAACAGGGCCAGGGCGATGGCCGCGCTTGAGGCCTGGCTGCCCACCGTGATCTCGCCCAGCACCAGCAGGTCCGGCTGTTTGGCGAGGGCCTCCATGCCGAAAGCCATGGTCGCGGCGCATTCCCGCTCGCTCATGGCCGCCTGCCGGGCGACGTCGCCCACCGGGCGCTCTATCGCCAGATCGAAAGCCTCCAGCCCCGCGCCCGCCGCCTGGGCCAGGGCGTTGATCGGCGCGCCGCCGGCGGCGATCAGCTCCAGCCGCGCGCGCAGGGCGCCGGTTTGCGATCCGTCGTAGCTGCCGGCGTAGAGGGCGATGATGGGCCGCAGGACCCGCGGCCGTCCCTCCGCCGACCAGGCCGACAGCCAGGCGGCGATGCGGCCCAGCCTGCCCCAGGCCGCATCTGGAACCAGCCCCGCCTCGCGCGCTTGCGGCAGCCCGGCGATCAGGGCCTTGATGTCGTCGAAGGGGCTGGCGGTCATGGACGCGATGGGGCCGGCTGCTGTGGCGAAGGCCGCTGATTGGCCCGGCTGAACGCGGCGCGCAAGCGATTCACGCGTTGAAAACCCCTTGTCGGTACAGTGCCGACATAGGGCCGAACATACGGCCCATGTGGTGATGGGTGTTCTTCCATGCTCAGATTGGCGGTCGTTGCCGCAATCGGGATGCTGTCGGCCGTGAACGTCGCCCAAGCGGTGATCGCTCGCACGCCCGCGCAAAAGCTCGGCCTTGCGCCCGTTCAGGCCGAGGCGGCGGCGTTGCGCGGGCCGCAGGCCTCTGATGCAGCGCCCGCCGATCAGACGGTCGGCGACGCGGAGCTGACCAAGGCGGCCGACGGTCACTATTGGGCGCAGGGCGATGTCGATGGCACCGATGTGCGCTTCCTGGTCGACACCGGCGCCTCCACCGTGGCCCTGACCGGCGATGACGCGCGGCGCCTTGGCTTTGATCCGCAAGCTTTGACCTATGACGTGCCGGTTCACACCGCCAGCGGCGCGGCAAACGCGGCGCGCATTCACCTGCCCAGCCTATCGGTCGGCGGTGCGCGGGTGGAGGATGTGGACGCCATGGTGGTGAACCAGGGCCTGACGACCTCCTTGCTGGGCATGAGCTATCTCGGGCGCCTGTCGCGCTTCGAGGCGACGCCCCAGGCCCTGATCCTCAGGCCCTGATCGCTTCGGCCTGAACGGGCGCGCGGCCGGCCACGGCTTCGAGGGCGCGGTCCAGCACCTCGACGCCCGCGCCGGACTTGACCCCCTCCACCGTCAGGATCCGCCGCCAGGTGCGCGCGCCCGGACGGCCGTGGAACAGCCCCATCATGTGCCGCGCCATGGCGTAGAACGGCGTCCCGCGCGCCAATTGCTGCTCCACATAGGGCCGATAGGCCAGCACCGCCGCCTCGGGCGTCACGTCAGCCACGGCGGGATCGAACAACCGCCGGTCAGCTTCACCCAGAATGCCCGGGTCGTGATAGGCCGCCCGGCCCAGCATCACCCCGTCCAGCCCCGCGTCCAGATGTTCCAGCGCCCGGTCTAGCGAGCCCAGGCCGCCGTTCAAAATGATGGTCAGGTGCGGCCGTTCGGCCTTCAGCCGATGGACCAGGGCGTAGTCCAGGGGCGGCACGTCGCGGTTCTGCTTGGGGCTGAGGCCCTCCAGCCAGGCCTTGCGCGCATGGATGGCGAACACGGTGACGCCGGCGGCGGCGCAAAGGTCTACCAGGCGAAACAGACTGTCCTGCGGCTCCTGCTCGTCCACCCCGATGCGGCATTTGACCGTGGCGGGCACGGACACCGCCGCGCGGATCGCCGCCATGCAGTCGGCCACGCGCTCGGGCTCACGCATGAGGCAGGCGCCGAACCGGCCGCTCTGCACCCGGTCCGACGGGCAGCCGACATTGAGGTTGATCTCGTCATAGCCGAAGTCCGCCCCGATCCGCGCCGCCGCCGCCACATCGTCCGGCTCCGACCCGCCCAGTTGCAGCGCTACGGGGTGTTCGGCCGGGCTGAAAGCCAGCAGCCGCGCCGGGTCGCCATGCAGCAGGGCGCCGGTGGTGACCATCTCCGTATAGAGGCGCGCATGCCGCGACAGCACCCGATGCAACGCCCGGCAATGCCGGTCGGTCCAGTCCATCATCGGGGCGACGGAGAGCCTATAGGATTGATATTCTTGCACTTTTTTCTGTTACTTTAGTTCGCTGGGCTGAGCCTTTGTACACCAAAGCAAGCCTGCGTGATCGCACACTTGAAAAGTGTAGTCCTTAGAGCTATAGAACACCAGATGCAGTGATCTCATGAGCGTCTATAAAACCAAATCGTTCGTGCGCTTCGCGCGGAAGGCTGGGCTGTCGGACAAGGAGTTATCCGCCGCAGCGGCCCAGGTTGTTAACGGACGTTTCGACGCCGATCTCGGCGGCGGCGTCTACAAACAGCGGGTGGCGCGCCCGGGTAGGGGAAAGTCCGGCGGATTTCGGACGCTCCTGGCCTTCCGCGTCGGCGCTGCGTGTTTCTTCGTTTATGGGTTCGCTAAGAACGCCAAGGCGAACGTGACGACCAAGGAGTTGGAGGCGCTGCAAGCCTCTGCCTCCGCTTTGTTGAACTACGACGACCGCGCGCTCGCTTTGGCGATCACGCGGGGTGAATTGGCAGAGGTAGAGACAGATGGCGACGAAGACCCGAAAGAACCCTGAGTCGGATATCCTTGCCGTGGTGCACGAAACCATGTCGGGTCTGCACAAAATCGGCTTGGTCGATCAGGCGACCATGCGCCACTTCGATGCTCTGTGCCTGACGCCGGTGAAGCCGATGACACCTGAAGAGATCAAGGCATTGCGGGAACGTGAGCAGGTTTCCCAGCCGGTGTTCGCGAGCTACCTCAACGTGCGTAAGGACGCGGTCAGCAAGTGGGAACGCGGCGAGAAGCGTCCGAACGGCCCGTCGCTGAAGCTGCTGAACCTGGTTAGGACGAAGGGGTTGCGGGCGATAGCGTGAATGCCGACAGGTCATACGGCCATTCGCGTCGCGAGGAAATCCAGGTAGCGAGGGTCCTGGTCCGCGAAGATTTCTCGTCCAGCTCCCATGTATGCTCGGGCAAGCTCGTCAGCCGCCAAATCCTCGTCGCCACGATCCAAGAGCGCCTGACCCAAACGAAGATGCAGGAATGGGTTTCCCACGCCGCCGGGACAATGCATGGAGTACTGTAGCGCCTCGAGGGCCGACGTGGCGTAACCTCCCAAGAAGCAGGCGTCGCCTATCGCCGCCATGATCCAGGTTGATGCGTTCCAGTCATTTTTGGGCTCGGGCACAAGCTGCCATGCTTCGTTGTATCGGCTTACGGCATCTTCGAATTTTCGCTGATTGGCTAGCCTATCGCCATCTGCGCAAAGAGTCTGGATCTGTCCGTGCAGCGCCAGTGGAAGCTCCTTGCTCATTGCGACACTGCGGAAAGGTTGCCGTCGATAAAGGAGCCGGGATCGGATTGCATTCGCTTCAACAGCCCGCTGAAGCTGTCCGCTACAGGAACAGCGTCTTCCACGCTCATGCCAATGAGAGGGACGATCACGACGGGATATGGCCGTGTGCGAGTATCGAAAGCGAAGGCTTCGCCACCGCCGTCTCCACCGAATCCGATGAGCCCCGGGGCAAACTCTGGAAACCCATAATCTGTATTGTAGAGTTTCAACTCTGTCGCAGACCACAGAACCAAGTAGTGCTCTCCGACAAACCCTTCGCCACCGTCGTACGTGCGCAGGAAGTTTCGGTAATCCTCGGGGAGCTCAAGACCGAGGGCCGCCTCGGCCTCCAGCACAGCCTGTGCTGATCCCGGGTTCGGCATGTGGAATGCCGTCAGATGCAGATTCTCCATATGCCCCATGTCAATCCCCGCGTGACGGAAGCCGGTTGTAGAGAACTGAGCTTAGCGAGCCTTAAGCGCATCGCCATGCGTCCGCCGGGCTGGGGCCGGGCTATCAAGGGCGGCTTGGCCGTCGCTTCGCGATGCGCGCCGCAGGCGCGCACCCTTGACAGCCCGTCCCCAACCCGGCCCTTGTTCCACCATGCGCTTAAGGCTCGGCATGCCTCGGCGCGAGGTGAACCTTCTGAAAAATTGAGATCGAATACCGATTGGATATTTCACTACGCCTTAGGGCAAGGTCGACGAGAAACTATAGAAGTCGATGCTCGCCTCTTCAGCGTCGACATCGAAAAGCCTGATGAAGAGATACTTCGATACCGTGCCCAGACTCGTCGCCAGCGGTGCAATCGCATTCTCCGGCAGCATCAGGCTCACGCTCCAGTCAGCGTTGTGCGTCGCCGGTGGACGCAGATAGAGCCGCCCGACTTCGTCTATCGCGTCGGGCCCGAACGTAATCTCCGGACCGAATGGGGATATCCATATCCGAACCGTCTTGCCTTGGTGCGTTTCTGGAGTGGCGAGTCGGCCCCAAAGCTCAAAGCCGCGCATGTAGCTCAGCCCGCCTTGGAACCGCTGTTCCGCAGGCGTGAGATCAGAACTGATCGCGACGGATAGATTCCAATCCCACGAGAAGATTTCGATCCTAAATTCGCTCTCCATTTCCGCGCGGCCATCGCTCTGGTCTTGGGCCATCAGGCGCCTCGTTGAACATGTCTTCAGCGAACGCCGTGTACGCGCTTTGTTCCGGCCCCTCAAGTCGCGAACCGTACGTCCTCCGCGACTGCCGGTGGATGTACGGCCATAGACTCCCCGAGCGGCAGCGCCCGATACCGCTGCAGGCTTGCAACCCGATCCATACGCCTACATATTGACCGTAATATCGGTCAATGGAGCGGCAGATGACG
>CAYVHP010000113.1:0-3138 GCA_964451265.1 uncultured Caulobacteraceae bacterium
TCCGCCGTTCTGGCGCCCTTCACCGTCATGTCGGCCTACGATCCGCCGGTGCTCAGCACCGCGCCGGGCCTGGCCACCCTTCGCGAACTGACGGGCGCGCGGTTCGACGCCGCCCTGCTGGCGCTGATCAAGCGTTTCGCCGACCCGTGGACCGCGCCGTTTCGCAGCCTGCGCAGCGAGCTGGGCCTGCCGCCCGTGGCCAATCCCCTGTTCGAAGGCCAGTTCTCACCTCACGCCACCTTGGCCATCTATTCCAAATGGATGGGCGACATTCAGCCGGACTACCCGACGAACTGCCGAATTACCGGCTTTGCGTTCTACGACAGCCAGAAGGGCGGCAAGGCTGAACTGCCTGAGGGCCTTAAACGGTTCCTCGCCGAAGGCGCCCCGCCGCTGGTCTTCACCCTGGGCACCGCCGTGGTGATTGAGCCGGGCGATTTCTGGCGGCGTAGTTTGCAGATTGCCAAAAAACTAGGCCGCCGCGCGGTTCTGGTGGGCGCGAGCAGCGAAGGGCCTGAGCTGGGCCTGCGCCACGGCGAGCATCTGCCCAAGTGGGCCTACGCCGTGCAGTACGTGCCCCACTCCCAGATCTTCCCGCACGCCGAAGCCATCGTGCACCACGGCGGCGTCGGCACCACCGCCCAGGCTCTGCGAGCCGGCCGCCCGCAATTGATCGTACCTTACATGGGCGACCAGCCCGACAATGCCGCCCGCATGGTTCGCCTGGGCGTAGCGCGAACCCTGCCCCCCGGCGCCTACAGCCCGCGCAAGGCCGCAGACGAACTGAACGCCCTGATGACCTATCCCTCCTACGGCCTTCGCGCCGCCCAAATTGCGCCGTCGGTCGCAGCCGAGGACGGAGCCCGGGTCAGCGCCGATATCATCGAGTCCTTGCTGGAGCAGGAAGAGCGCCAAAGGCGCCGTTTCGCCGGGCTGCGGCCGGTCTAAGGCGCGTTCCGACAAGCGGGAGCCGGTTTTGAGACCAAACGCGCGTCAATACAAAAAACCTAGCGCCGGAACACCCCCACAAGCTCCACATGCGGCGACCACAGGAACTGGTCGATCAACCGCACATGCTCAAGCCTAAATCCGCCATCCGCCAGGATACGCGCGTCGCGCGCGAAGCTGGCGGCGTCGCAGGACACCCCCACCGCGACACCAGCGCCTGACAGGGCGATCTGGCGCGCCTGATCCGCAGCGCCTGCGCGGGGCGGATCAAATAGCACCGCGTCGATGTGCTTTAATTCTTCCGCCAGGACCGGTCGCCGATAGAGGTCCCGCGTCTGGGCGTTTATGCTCTTCAGGCCCGCTGCGGTCCCTGCGGCCCGCTTGAGCGCGTCAATCGCCCGCGCGTCGGCGTCCGCCGCCAAGACCGGCGCCACAGCCGCGAGCCTGAAGGTGAAGGTCCCCAGGCCGCAGAAAAGGTCCGCGATGCGTCCGGCCCCGGCCATGGCGTCCAAGGCGCTCTGGGCCATTGCAGCCTCCGCCTGGGGAACGGCCTGCAAAAATCCGCCGGGCGGCAATGCCGCAACCGCCGTTCCGAGCGACACCATGGGCAGGCGCGCCTGATAGAGGATCTCTCCCGCCAAGGTCACGCGCGCGAAATCCGCTTCCCCCGCAACCTGGGCCGCGCGCATACGGGCATCGGCCGACAATCCGCCGCTGCGCCGCTCCACCCCGGTGACATCCACGTCTAGCCCCGTCTGGGTCCAGGTCACATGTAAGGTTGGGGCAGACTTGGGATGTTCGAGAAAGGGCTCAGCCAGGCGCGCCAGCGCCGGGAACGCCGCCTGCAGGCGCGGATCGGCAATAGGGCAGACCTCAATGTCCACCAGGCTCCACGATCGGCGGCCCTTAAAACCCAACCGCGCGCCCTGCCCCTTTCCGCCTCGCCGGGCGTGCAGCGCCAGCCGCCGCCGCGCGCCGGGCGGCGCTGCAAACGGCGCCACAAATTGGGTTTCGATCTGTTCGCGCCCTAGGGCCTCGCGCACCAGGTCCTCTTTCCAGGCGAGATAGGGCTCATGCGCCCAGTGCTGCACGGCGCAACCGCCGCAGACGCCGAAATGCGGACACGGCGGGGCCACGCGCTCGCGGCTGGGGCTAAGCACCGCCTCGACGTCCCCGCGCCCGCCGGACAGCCGCAGGGTCACCTGTTCGCCGGGAAGGACGAAGGGCGCAAACAGGCTCTCGCCCTCGGGCACGCGACACAGACCGTCGCCCTGGGCGCCGATGCGCACCACTTCAGCCTGCACGACCGGCGCATTCCGATCTGTCACCTAAGCCCTCCGGAAATCTTGATGAACCCACCTGCGGGGCGGCCGCGTTAAGGGCGCATGAACGAAGATGAACAAGCCGCTCAAACTTCGTTCAGAGTCCAAATGGCAATGTGCGCCCATAGACGCGGCTGAGGCTGGAGCCAAAACCGCAGTTTTCGTCTTTTATCATCTCGGCCTGGGCCGTTTTGATGTTCATTCCTTCGAGGAGCATGTCCATGTTCAAACCCACCCCTCTGTCCAAGGCCGCTATCGGCGCCGCCCTGGTCGCGATGACCCTCGCGGCGGCGGCCGCGCCCGGCGTGGCCTCGGCTCAGACCTATTACGGCGACCCTTGTGAAGGCGCCAATATCGGCGGCGGCCTAGTGGGCGCGGCCGCCGGCGCTGCGGCCGGCTCTAACCTGGCGCGCGGCGGCGGGCGCACAGGCGGCTCCATCATCGGCGGCGTCGTGGGCGCCCTGGTCGGTTCGGCTGCGGCGCGCGGCGCCACCAATTGCAGCGGGGCTGCTCCGCCGCCTCCCGCCTATGCGACGGGCTACAGCCAACCCTACTATGACGCGCCGCCCCCGCCGCCGCCGGTCTACTACGCGGCTCCGCCGCCCGCCTACTACTACCCCGCCCCTTACTACGCCCCGCCTGCGGTCGGCTTCTATTTCGAGGGCGGCGGTCGTCACTGGCGTCATCACGGCTGGTAGTCCCGCCCGCCGTCTGAGTCGAAGCCGTCCCTGCCCCCTCAGGGGCGGCTTCTTCGCAGCTGGGTCAGACCGACGCCTTGGCCCACAGCAGATATTCGATGTTGCCGTCGCCGCCCGCGACGGGACTTTCCAGCGTCCCCTGAACCCGCCAGCCTGCAGCGTTCACAAAC
>CAYVHP010000114.1:0-14023 GCA_964451265.1 uncultured Caulobacteraceae bacterium
GGGACTGGGCTCGCCCGCCGCCGGAGCGGTCACCATGGCCGACGTCGATGTGTTCGGCCAGATGCGGCCCGAGCATGTGCTGGAACGCATTTCCCAAGCCATCCCCCATCAGCTTGGCCGCGCCCACCTGCCGCTGGCCCAATATATGCCCGAACTGGCCGGCCATCTGGGCGGGGCGACCGTGGAGTTGGGTACGACCTACTATCGTTGGCCCCGGGCCGGAGAACGGTTAGTGCTCCGCTCTGCCTTGTCGGACGCCACGCCCAAGACTTGCCGCCTGACGCACTGGCTGCTGGACCCCGCGACGGGTCAGGCCTGGGCCGATACGGAAATGCTGATCGTCAATTTCGATTTGAACGCGCGCGCGGCCGTAGCCTTATCGCCGGAAGTGTTCGCGGTGCTGGCTGCGGGAATCACACGCAAGGCGGACTGACGTAGGCCTGTTCGCGAAATTCAGCGGTCGGTGAACGACTGGATCAGGGCGGCGATGCGGTCAGTGGACTCCGCCGCGCGCGCCATCACTTGGGCGGAGGCGCTGGAGGGCGACTGGGCCGCCGAAGCCATCTGGCTGACGGCCGCCTGGGCTGCGGCGGCGGCGACCGACTGAGCGGCGTTCTTGGCGGCGTCCTGGGCCTTTTGGTAGATAAAGCCATAGGTGGGATAGACGGTGGAGCCGAGGTCCCGGATCGGATCGTACCAGACCTTAACCTGAGACCAGTCGCCCTTTGGCGAGACATCAACCACGGTCACGTCTTTTTCGACCTTGCCCCGGTTGCCCGCGATAATCGACCAGTTGGCGTGGGTGACCTGGATGATCCGGTCCGTCAGCACCTGGCTGACGACCGCCACGTGCCCCTTGTCCATCACGCCGTTGGCCTTGAACACCAGAACCGAACCGGCTTGGGGCGTCGCGCCGCGCGAATAGCCGCCCGCAGCCTTGTTCCACCACGTCGCCGCGTCGCCGAAGATCTGAATGCCCGAGAACATGCGGGCGAAGGTGACGCATTCCCAGTAGGTGTCTGCCCGCGCGGCGCCGCCAAACGAGAAGGCGAGCACGACGGCGACAGCCAGCGAACTGAGTACGGCTTTGGGCCGTTGGGTCATGCGTCAGGATCTCCCCCGCCTCGAAGACGGGCAACAAACCCGTTTTCGGGCGGAATGAAAAGCACAAAAGCGTTAAGCGGCGATTTTTGCAGGCCCCTTGCGGGCGCCGTGAGGCCAGGACCCGGCCCAGGTTTTCATACGCTCGCGCGCCGGCTTTTCGAACAATTCATGGGCGGCTGCGGCAATGGGAACAACGCCGATCAATAAGATAAGCCACGACCACAGAGGTAATTGTTTGGATGGGGTTTGTATAATCCGAGCCATGATATTGACAAATAGAATGCTCCACGGAATACAAACCATATACATGGCGAAGCTTATCTCTCCCAGATAGACCATTATACGGCTTGAACCCAGTTTAGAGCCTGTCGAGGTCAACGCAGCCAAGCACAGGATCAGGGGCCCAAACAAGGTTACGATCAAGGTGTCCGCAGCTCCCGCCTGCCCAGCGACTGCCACGCCGGCGCCTGAAATTGCGGCGCCCGCCACCGCGACAACGCGGCGATTCACCGCGCCCGAACGCCACAGCAGATAGACTGTGCAGCCATAGGCGAAGCACGGAACGATCCGCAGCGCGCCCCAGGCGATGGTGGCCTGATCCAGATCGAATCCCGCCAACCGCGGAAAGGCCGCATAAAGTCCGGCCAGCAGCGCCACTGCCCCTGCTACCGCCACATAGGGACGGTTGCGCACCTTCCACGCCACGGCGGCAAACAGAGGAAAGCTCAGATAGGCGAACCACTCCGCCGAAATCGACCAGGAGGGATGATTCCAGCCCGCCTCCGGCGCCAGACCCCAAGCCTGAGTCAGGGTCAAGTTTGCGGGCAGCGAGGTCCAGGAGAGGATGGAAGCGTCCACTTGAAACCCGGCCGCGCCGGCGACCAGGGCCAGCAAACCCAAGCCCAACAGGGTCGTCAGATGCAGCGGATAGACGCGCGCCAACCGCGCCCACAGAAAGCTCGTGTAGTTGAACCGGCCTTCGCCCGCCGCTTGCAGATAGACGTGGCACAGGATGAAGCCGGACAGCACGAAGAATAGCTCCACCCCCAGGTAGCCCTTCTCGATCAGGGACAAGGCGGGGGCGCCGGCCAATTTGGGCCATAGGTCGTAGAACACCACCCAAGCGGCCGCAAAGAAGCGCAAACTGGTCAGGGGCTTGAGGTTGCTGGTCTGCATGGTGTCGCGCCTCCGGTGGCGACGGCGCCGATATTGGACACCGATTGCCTAACGGAGCGTGTTGCAGCAGTTAGCGTGCCAGGCGAAAAATTCTGGCTTCAGGCGAGCGGTCAAGCGGCGGACGGCCGTTGTTCCTGCACCAACAGAGCGCGCATGGCGTCGGCGCTATGGGCCTGGCGAAGCTGCTGGCGCAGATCGGCCTGGCGCAGCACGCGGGCGACCCTGGCCAGGGAGCGAAGCTGCTCTGAAGCGTCGTTGGGCGGCGCCAACAGGGCGAAAATCAAGTCCACCGGCTGTTCGTCCACGGCGCCGAAGTCGACAGGGGTGTCCAGCCGGACGAACACCCCGCGCACGCGGTCCAGTCCCCGTATGCGGCAATGAGGCACCGCGACGCCATGGCCGACGCCGGTGGATCCCATACGTTCGCGTTGCATAATTTTGGCGAGAATTTCCGGCGGCTTCAGCTCGAAAGCCCTTCCCGCGATTTCAGATACAATGGAGAGGGCTTGCCGTTTGGACGCGGCATTCACCCTGGCGCCGATCGAGGCGCGATCCAGCAGATCACCAATGTCCACGAGAAAGCCGCTCCTGCCTCACGCTCGACCGCGCGTCCTGCCAGGGGCGGGCGCAACCGGCTTCAACTCAACACACAGGTCTGAACGAATGCGATCCGCGAGCGCAGATCGCCCTAAGCACTTCCCGCCGTTGCCCGCGACTTGGTCCGTTCCGGGTCCACCCACCCGATGTTCCCGTCGTTGCGGCGATAGACCACCGATAAGCCGCCGTGGGCCGCGTTCCTAAACACGATTGCTTGGGATTCAGTCAAGTCCATCTCCAAGACCGCCATCGAAACAGTCATGGTCTTTAGGGGAGCCTGGGTTTCGGCGATCACCACGCCCTTGGGCGGCTCGTGGCCATGGAACGACTCGTCGTCGCCCAAATCATCCCAGCCGTCCACATCGTCATCCGTTTCCGGCGCGCGCAGGACCGTGATCTGGGCCGTTTCGTCCAGCCGGGCGGCGGCGGGGTGGTGGTGATTCTTCAGCCGTCGCTTATAGCGCCGGATGCGCGCCTCCAGCTTGGTCAAAGCCCCATCGAACGCCACGTGCGCGTCGCCGCCCAGGGCGTGGCTGTCGAGATGCTGCCCGGAGGCTAGTCGCACCGCGCAGTCAACGCGAAAGCTGTGGCCTGATCGGCTGACCACCACATCGGCGTCGCCGCCGCGTCCAAAATATTTTCCAATGCTGGAAACCAGTTCGTCGTTGATGCGCGAGCGTAACGCGTCGCCCACATCGACATGTTTACCTGAAATCTGAAGTTTCATGCGCTGATAGCAGACCCCCTCGGCGAGGGTGTCAAGCGTCGATGAGCCTGTTCACGAACACCTGTTTCAACAGGCTTCCTTAAGCATGCGGCGACGCTCGACCGACGACGGAATACGCAACGCCTCTCGGTACTTGGCCACGGTGCGGCGGGCGATATCCACCCCGGCTTCCTTGAGGATTTCCACGATCCGATCATCGGACAGCACCGCCTCGGCTTCGCGTTCGGCGTCGATCAATTGCTTGATCTTGTGGCGCACGCTTTCTGCGGAGTGGGCCTCGCCCCCTTCGGAGGACGCGATAGAGGAGGTGAAGAAGAACTTCATCTCAAACACCCCGCGCGGGGTGGCCATATATTTGTTGGAGGTGACGCGGCTAACGGTGGACTCGTGCATGCCGATGGCGTCGGCCACTGTCTTCAAATTCAGGGGCCGCAGATGCTCCACCCCGAAGGCGAGGAATCCGTCCTGCTGGCGCACGATCTCGCTGGCCACCTTCAATATGGTCTTGGCGCGCTGATCCAGGCTGCGGATCAGCCAGCTGGCGGAGGCCATGCAATCGGACAGGAAAGTCTTTTCCGCCTCGGTGCGCGCGCCGCCGGCCACCACGGCGTGGTAGCGCTGATCCACCAAAAGCTTGGGCAAGGCGTCGCCGTTCAGCTCCACCCGCCACAGGCCGCCCTGGCCTTCACGCACAAAAACGTCAGGCGCTACGGCATTGATGGGCTCTCCACCGCCGAAGGCCGCCCCCGGACGCGGCGTCAGGGCGCGCAGTTCCGCCAGCATCTCACGCAGATCTTCCTCATCCACCGCGCAGGCCCGGCGCAGGCCCGCCATGTCCCGCTTTGCGAGCAAGTCCAGATTGTCCAGCAGGGCCGCCATGGCCGGATCGAACCGGTCGCGTTCCTTGAGCTGTAAGGTCAGGCACTCGCGCACATCGCGGGCGAACACGCCGGTGGGCTCAAATCCCTGCAACCGCGTCAGTACGGCCTCCAGCCGCTCTACGGGGCAGCCCAAGCGCTCGGCCATGTCCTGAAGGTCCGCCCGCAGGTAGCCGCCGTCGTCGACCGCGTCGATCAGCACGGCGGCGATGGCGCTCTGGGCGTGATCAAAGCCCGCCAGGGCCGCCTGATCCTGCAGATGCTCGCCAAGCGTTTTGGCGCGGCTGAGTGAGCTTTCCAGTTCGTCAAGACCATCGAACGAGCCGCCGCCGCCGGCCTTGGACCAATCCACAGCCCCGCCCACATCGGCCGCCGGCGTAGGTTCACCGGACTCGCCGCTGTCACGCTCGCCCGGAGAGGCGTCGCCGTAGATATCGCTTTGAGCCGCGTCCATGTCGGCCGCTTTGGCCGAGTCGGAGGGTTCGAACTCGCCCTCGGCCGCTGATGCGTCGGGGTGGCCGTCGTCGGCCCGGGCCTCGTCACCCTCGCCTTCGCGTTCGTCGCGCTGCAACAGCGGGTTCCGTTCCAGCTCGCCTTCCACATAGGCCTCAAGCTCGACGCTCGACAGCTGCAACAGCTTAATCGCCTGCTGCAATTGCGGCGTGATGACGAGGCTTTGCCCCTGTCTCAACTCCAGCCGCGCCGCAAGCGCCATGGGCCTGATTCCCCCAGATCAACGAATGTGGGGCAATTCTCGCGGGGATTCCTGAAGGGAACCTAAACTTGGAACGGAATTTGCAGGGACGCGCGGTCGCAGGGCCGCTTTAGCCGAACTGATCGCCCAGATAGACCCGCCGCACCTCGGGGTCCGCTAGGATTTCATCGGCGGAGCCCTCGAACAGCACCTCGCCCCCATGGATGATCGATGCGCGGTCGATGATGCCCAGGGTCTCGCGGACATTATGGTCGGTGATCAGGATGCCGATCCCGCGACTCTTGAGATAGGCGATCACATCGCGGATGTCGGCGATGGCCAAGGGATCGATGCCGGCGAAGGGCTCATCGAGCAACATGAACGACGGCTCGCTGGCCAGGGCCCGGGCGATTTCCACCCGTCTGCGCTCGCCGCCCGACAGCGCTACAGCGGGCGAGGCGCGCAGGTGGGCGATATGCAGCTCCTCAAGCAGTTCGCTGACTTTCTCGCGCACCTTGGCCTCGTTAGGCTCGCGAAGCTCCACCACCGCCGTGACGTTCTGCTCCACCGTCATGCCCCGGAAAATCGAGGTTTCCTGCGGCAGATAGCCGATACCCATGCGGGCGCGCTGGTACATGGGCTGGGCTGTGACATCCACCCCGTCCAGATAGATCCGGCCATAGTCCGGCCCGATCAACCCGGTGATCATGTAAAAGCAGGTGGTCTTACCCGCGCCGTTGGGACCCAGCAGGCCGGCGACCTCGCCGCGCGCCAGGCGCAGGCTCACGCTCTTGACGACCGGACGGTCGCCGAACGACTTGCCGATGGTGTCGACCAGCAGCCCTTCGGTCAGGGCGGGATCTGCGGGCGCCTCTAGAGCCGCGTATTTGGTCATCACGCTATCGGCCTTGCCCTGCCATGGCGATCATGGCTTGGCCGGAGCAGCGGGAGACGCGGGGGCCGCCGAGTTGGCGTTATAGAACACCCCGCGCACGCGGTCGGGATGATTACGGCCCTGGGCGGTGGAGGTCAGCACGGCGTGGTTGGTTTTCACGTCGATCACCAGCTTGTCGCCCTTGGTGACATTCTTGCCCTGCACCAAGACCACATCGCCGGTCATGGTGATCATATCGGGCGCGGCCTCATAAACGGCATGTTCGCCTCGGGCGGTTTGGTCTTGCGACACGTAAAACACATGGCCTTCAGCCACCAACCGCTCAACGTCGCCCCAATCGGCGCCGACTCCGCCGGCAGAGGCAGGCGCCGCCGGGGCCGCCGGCGCCGAGCCGGCCGCCGACTTGCCGGAAAAATAGACATTGAGCACATCGGACACCAGCCGGTTGCCGTTCTGCAGGGCCTCCACATTGCCCCGCCAGATCGCCAGATGCTGCGCGTCGATCATTTCCAGCTGATCGGCCGTCACGTCGATCGGCCCCTTGCCCGAGGCCAGCTGAGCGCGTGCGTCACCGGCCGCAAGCACAACGCCGGCGAGGGCCAGGGCGGCAAGGGCGGAAATCTTTGCGGACCGTTTCATAGCCGCTTGGTCTCCCATCATCGTGGCCCTCTCATGGCGACTGTGGCCGGCGGGGTCGACCGGCCGGCGGCGCCCTGTTCAATACGGCCGACAACGCCCCCGTTGAAATAGATATGAGCCCCGCCGTCTCGGGCAGAGAAGCTGGCGGATGTGATCCGGCCGACCGGCCCGTGTCCCACAACCCGCTCGGGACTGTCGATCTGATTGGTGGCCGCGTTGACCACGGCATGCGCGGTGATGAAGTCATTGCCCTGGCTGTCATGGACATGAACCTGATCGTCCAGCGTCAAGATCCGCGTGTCCTCGCGATACACGCCCTTGCCTCCACTCACCACGGTTTGGATGGAAGGCGGCGCGCCTATGACCAGCACCGGCTTTTCCACATAAATGCGCTGGAACTGCGCATTGTCCCGCACCGCTGACGCCGCCGTCACCGAAAAGGGCCTGCCCCCCTGGTCGCGGCCAAAGAACCTTGGATTGACCATGCGGATCGACTCTGCGCCTGCGCGCCCGCCCAGGCCCATAGGCGCCATGAGGGCTTTGACGGCCGCCCAGCCCACCAACAGAACAAGAAGGGCGACAATAGCCGCCGGCAGCGCCACGCGCAGTTGCGCGATCCGGCGCGAGTGAATCCGCCAGCGCTCCAGCGCCTCCAGTCGCCGCGCCGCGCCGCGCTCGAACACCGCGGGGTTATAGGCGTGCTCAGCTGTGCGCGAAGACATCGATGTCCTCCCAGCCGGCCAGGTCCAACTTGGCCCGCCACGGAAGAAAATCGAAACAGGCCTGAGCCAATTCCAGCCGGCCTTCCCGCGCCAGCATTTCGTCCAGCCGCGCCTTCAGGGCATGCAGGTGCAGAACATCGGAAGCCGCATAATTGACCTGGTCAACGCTAAGGGCGTCGGCCCCCCAATCGGAGGATTGCTGCGCCTTGGACAAATCCACCGCCAGCAATTCACGCGACAGGTCCTTCAGGCCGTGCCGGTCGGTGTAGGTGCGCGCCAGCTTGGAGGCGATTTTCGTGCAATAGACAGGCGAGCAGACCACACCCAGGTGCAGGGCGATCATGGCTATGTCGAAACGGCCGAAGTGAAATATTTTGAGCACCTTCGGATCGGCCAGCAGGCGCTTCAGATTGGGCGCGTCGTAACCGGGGCGACGAAGGCGCACCACGTGGGCGTCGCCGTCCCCCGCGGACAGCTGCACCACGCATAGGGGGTCTCGTCCGAGCCTGAGACCCATGGTTTCGGAATCGATCGCCACCGAGGCGCCGAAGCTCAGACCATCCGGAAGGTCGCCGTCATGCAGGACGTTCGTCACGGCTCTATGCGGCTCCTGCTGAAACGATGGGCGGAGGGCGCCCAACAGGGGCATGGTGCCCAGGAGAGGACTCGAACCTCCACGGCCGTTAAGCCACTGGCACCTGAAGCCAGCGCGTCTACCAATTCCGCCACCTGGGCCCAATCCTTTGCCGGATCGGAGCGAGCGGCCCTGATAGGGCGCCGCCCCTCTGCGGTCAATAACCCGAACCCACAGAGATTGCGCCCTTTACGCGGCTCGTCTATCCGAAAGCTTGCCGCTGCGCTGCAGCGGGACATGAACAAGCAGGCAAGGTTCAAGCGATGCATGGACTGGTGACGGTTTTCGGCGGCTCTGGCTTTATCGGCGCCCAGGTGACCCGAGCCCTGGCCAAGCAGGGCTACAGGGTCCGCGTCGCAGTGCGCCGACCCGGCTTAGGCTACAGGCTGCCGCTCATGGGCGATGTGGGCCAGATCGAGGTGGTCCAGGCCAATCTGAGGAATCCCGAGTCCATCGGCCGGGCGCTGGACGGAGCCGAAGGCTGCATCAATCTGGTGGGCGTTCTTTATGAGACCGGCCGACAGGGCTTCGCCGGCCTTCACGCCCAAGGCGCCGAACAGATCGCCGCCGCCTGCGCCGCGCGCGGCGTCAAGCGGATGGTTCAGGTCTCCGCCATCGGCGCGGACTCTCAGTCGTCGTCAAAATATGCGCGAACGAAGGCTCAAGGCGAGGCGGCGGTGCTCAAGCTGCTGCCCCAGGCCGCCATCGTCCGTCCGTCGGTGGTGTTCGGCGTGGATGACGCCCTGTTCAACCGGTTCGCGGCCATGGCCTCGCTGATGCCCGTCCTGCCCCTGCCGGGCGGAGGCGAGACGAAGTTTCAGCCGGTTTTTGTCGGCGATGTGGCCGCAGCCATCGTCGCGGCCCTGCGCGAGCCGTCTGCAGCCGGCAAGATTTTCGAGATCGGCGGACCGGACATCTATAGCTATCGCCAACTGATCGAACTGACTCTGGCGCAAATCCACAAGTCCCGTCTGCTGGTCAACCTGCCCTGGGGCATGGCCAAGCTGATCGGCCAAATCGGCGACCTGCAGGCCAAGCTCTTGCCTGTGCCCCCAGTGCTCACAGCCGATCAGGTCGAGCTTTTGCAGCACGACAATATCGCTTCCAAATCCCTGCCTGGCCTAAAGGCGTTGGGCGTGAGCGCGCCTGTGGCGGTTGAGGCGATCATCCCCACCTATCTGTACCGCTATCGGCGCGGCGGCCAGTTCGCGCCCGAACCTGCGGCGGCGGAGGCGTAGCTGTTTACTTGACCCCGCCATGGGCGCGGGCGTAGGCGCGCAGCACCGCATTCATGCGGGTTTGCCAGCCGCGTCCTTGATGGCGAAACCACTCCATGACGTCGGCGTCGATCCGCATGGAGGTGGCCGTTTTTGTCGGAATGGTCAGGACCGCGTGCTTGAACCATTCCTCATCAAGGATAGGAGCGGCGTCCGGGTCCTCAGCGATAGCGCGGTCGATGTCTTCGTCGGTCAGGGCGTCGACCCTGGCCCAGTCGGTTTCACCACGCTTGAGCTGCCTTCTGGAGCGCCTGACGATATTGCTCTCGCTCATTCTTCCTCGCTCGACGGGCTGATATCAGCCTCACCACTCTTCCTCGAAGGGTCCAGATAACAACAATAACTTGGCCGTCGCAGTTGCAGATCGACATGAAGCGCGCTTCATTCAATCTGTGGCTAGAGCGGGTTAGGCAAAGCTCCGCCAAGGCATCTGCCGCGTCTTCGAACGAAATTCTATGCCGGTCGAGGTTGGTCGCGGCTTTTTCTAAATCCCATTCATATTGGTCCATTTAGATCCCTGGGCGTGAGCAAGGTCAGCAGTCTCCATCCGAGGATGCTCACCGCCCATTTCCAAGGTGGTGTATATACATTTGTGGCCGTCTTAGCGCAAGCCTGCTACGCGCCCCACCCCCGCGACAGCGCCACGAGACCCACGACGCCCACCGCGATCCGCCACCAGGCGAAGGGCGCCAGGCCGTGTTTGCCGACGAATTCGATGAAGGTCTTCACCACCAGAAGGGCCGACAGGAAGGCCACCACGAAGCCGACCGCGATCAGGCCGCCCGCATGACCGACCGTCAGGTCGTGCCGACTGCTCCAGGCCTGGACGGCGAAGGCGCCGCACATGGTGGGTATGGCCAGAAAGAACGAGAACTCCGCCGCCGACCGCTTGTCCGCGCCCTGCAATAGGGCGCCGACAATGGTGGCGCCCGAGCGCGATGTGCCGGGAATGATGGACAGGCATTGGAGCAGGCCGATGCCGAGCGACATCGGGAAGGGATAGTTCGAGGCGTCGAAATGTTTGGGCGTGGGGGCGAAGCGGTCGATCACGAGAAGCACGACCCCGCCCAGGATCAGCGCCCAGCAGATCAAGGCGATGTTCTCGAAAAAGCCGCCGGTGATCATCTTGTGCAGAGCGCCCCCGATGACCGCCGCCGGCAGGAAGGCGATTAATACCGATAGGGCGAAACGGCGGGACTGTTTGCTGGAGCCGAGGGTCAAGGCCACCTTGAGCAGGCGCTCGAAATAGAGCAGCAACACCGCCAGGATCGCGCCGAGCTGGATCAGGACCGTGAAGGTCGCCCAAATCGGCCCGCCAACGCCCAGCAGCTTTTCGGCGAGCAGCAGATGGGCCGTCGAAGACACCGGCAGGAATTCCGTCAGGCCCTCGACCACGCCCAGAATGATCGCGTTCAACCAGTCGCTCATGCCGATTCCTCAGTTTCCCCCACCGAACTCGCCCGTTTGGGGTAAACGCAGCGTTAATCCATAAAATGGACTATATTAGCCTGAAGCCACCGCGCCTTGCCCGGTGAAGCTCGGGGGCTGTGGACAACTTGGTCTCTATTAGAGACCGTTGAGTTGCATTTATTTCCAAAGGTTTTATACCCCTTTTTTGGTGGAGCGCGGTGGGGCCGCGGGGGCGAGGGCGCTATGGCCGAACGCATGCTGAAATTTGTGTCCGTCGCCCGACGAACGCCTGAAAAGCGTGCGGCGGAGACCCGCACCGGGGATTTTCACGAGATCTACGCGGACTTCATTGACGCCAAGGCCAAGGAACAGGCTTCGCGCTGCTCGCAATGCGGCATCCCTTTCTGCCAAACCCATTGCCCGCTGCACAATAACATTCCCGACTGGCTGCGGATGACGGCCGAAGGCCGCCTGCAGGAAGCCTATGAGCTGTCGCAGGCGACCAGCGCCTTGCCGGAAGTCTGCGGCCGTATCTGTCCGCAGGACCGCCTGTGCGAAGGCAGCTGCGTGATCGAACAGTCGGGCCACGGCACGGTGACCATCGGGTCGGTGGAGCGCTACATCAACGACAAGGCCTGGGAGATGGGTTGGGTCAAGCCGCTGGCGCCCATCCAGGAACTGCCCCAGTCGGTGGGCATCATCGGGGCCGGCCCCGCCGGGCTGTCGGCCGCCGACGGCCTGCGGGCGCGCGGCTATCAGGTGACCATCTATGATCGGCACGACCGCGCCGGGGGCCTGCTGATTTATGGCATTCCGGGCTTTAAGCTTGAAAAGGATGTGGTCGAGCGGCGGGTCAAACGCTTAGCCGACGGCGGCGTGGAATTCCGGCTGGGTTTCGAGGTCGGCCGCGACGCGAGCCTGGACGAGCTGCGCGCGCGTCACGACGCGATCCTGATCGGCACTGGGGTCTATAAGGCGCGCGAACTGACCGCGCCGGGCGCCGGCTCGCAAGGCGTGGTCAAGGCGCTGGATTACCTCATCGCCTCCAACAAGACCGGCCTGGGCGACATAGTGCCCGAATTTGAGTCCGGCGAATTGAACGCCAAGGACAAGGATGTGGTGGTCGTGGGCGGCGGAGACACCGCCATGGACTGCGTGCGCACCGCCGTGCGCCAGGGCGCTCGCTCGGTTACCTGCCTTTATCGCCGCGACAAGGCCAATATGCCCGGCTCCTTGCGCGAAGTGACCAACGCCGAAGACGAAGGGGTGCGGTTCGAATGGCTCGCTGCGCCCCGCTCGATCCTGGGGGAGGCTACGGGGGTCACCGGCGTACGCGCCGTTCGCATGCGCTTGGGCTCGCCCGACGCCTCCGGGCGTCAGGCGCCCGAGGAGACGCCTGGATCGGACTTCGATATTCCCGCCCATCTGGTGATCAAGGCCCTGGGCTTTGATCCGGAAGACCTGCCGGGCATGTTCGGCGCACCCGAACTGAAGGTCTCGCGCTGGGGCACGCTGCGCGCGGACTTCAAGACTATGATGACCAGCCTCGACGGCGTGTTCGCCGCCGGCGACATCGTGCGCGGCGCTTCCCTGGTGGTGTGGGCCGTGCGCGACGGGCGCGACGCGGTGGACGCCATCACGACCTATCTCCAGGCCAAGGCCCCGGCTCTGGCCGCTGCGGAATGACCGATATGCCCAGCATCCCCGACATGAGCGAATCCGAACGCTATCTGGCTAACCGCAAGCTGCTGATCGACGCCGGCTCCTACGATCCGTCCTCGGAGCACGACGCGTGCGGCGTTGGCCTGGTGTGCGCCATCGACGGACAGCCGCGCCGCGAAGTGGTTGAGCTGGCGATCAAGGCGCTGAAGGCGGTCTGGCACCGCGGGGCAGTAGACGCCGACGGCAAGACCGGCGACGGCGCCGGCATCTCCTTGGGCGTGCCGCAGGACTTCTTCGCCGACCAGGTGCGCCGCACGGGTCACCACCTGCGTCCCGGCCCTATCGCTGTGGGCCAGATCTTCCTGCCGCGCATCGATCTGGGCGCCCAGGAAACGGCCCGCACCATCGTAGAGAGCGAAGTCCTGCGCTTCGGCTTCTACATCTATGGCTGGCGCCAGGTTCCGGTGAACACGGCCGTGATCGGCGAGAAGGCCAACGCCAGCCGACCCGAAATCGAGCAGATCATGTTGGCGGCCCCGGCCGGCATGGACAGCGAAGCGCTGGAGCGCGCGCTGTTCCTGTGCCGCAAGCGCATCGAAAAGCGCGTGATCGCCGTGGGCCTGCCCGCGTTCTACATCTGCTCGTTCTCAGCCAAGTCCCTGATCTACAAGGGCATGTTCCTGGCTGAACATATCGATGAGTTCTATCCGGATCTGAAGGACGACCGCTTCTCCGCCGCCGTGGCCATCTTCCACCAGCGCTATTCGACAAACACCTTCCCCGAATGGCGCCTGGCCCAGCCTTTCCGCATGCTCGCCCACAACGGCGAGATCAACACGCTGAAGGGCAACTCCAACTGGATGAAGAGCCATGAAATCCGCATGGCCGCCCAGGCCTTCGGCGATTTCGGCGACGATGTGAAACCGGTGATCCAGCCGGGCGGATCGGACTCTTCGGCGCTCGACAACACCTTCGAGGTGCTGGTGCGCGCCGGACGCGATGCGCCCATGGTCAAGACTCTGCTCCTGCCCGAGGCCTGGTCTCACTCAGAAGCGGTGATGAGCCCGGCGCACCAGGCGCTTTACGCCTATTGCAACGCGGTGATGGAGCCGTGGGACGGCCCGGCGGCGATCTGCGCCACCGACGGTCGTTGGGTGGTGGCGGGCAAGGACCGCAACGGCCTGCGCCCCCTGCGCGTGGCCTTCACCGAGGACGGCTTGGTGATCATGGGCTCGGAAGCCGGCATGACCGGCGTGGCCGAGGCGCGCATCACCCGCAAGACCCATATCTCGCCCGGCCGCATGATCGCCATCGATCTGGCCGAGGGCAAACTCTACGACGAGGACGAGATCATCGATCAATTGTCCGAACGCCACCCCTACACCAAGTGGCTGGGCAATATGGTGGCTCTGGACGAAACCATCGGTCCCGGATCGGAGCCCCGCGCCTATTCGCGCGAGGAGCTGGTGCGCCGCCAGGTGGCCGCGGGCCTAACGCTGGAGGACATGGAGCTGATCCTGGCCCCCATGATCGAGGAAGGCAAGGAAGACATCGGCTCCATGGGCGACGACGCGCCGCTGGCGGAGCTGGCGGAGACGTATCGTCCGT
>CAYVHP010000115.1:0-2882 GCA_964451265.1 uncultured Caulobacteraceae bacterium
GTCTTCACATAGTCGGCGATCTCGGCCTTCAGCGCCTCGCTCGGAGCCACCTCGGGGCGCAGCTGGACGAAGGCCTTGACGATCTCGGTGCGCACCGGGTCGGGAACGCCCACAACGCCGGCCATGGCGACGGCGGGATGCTTGATCAGGCAGTCCTCGATCTCGCCCGGTCCGATGCGGTAGCCGCCCGAGGTGATGACGTCGTCGTCGCGGCTCTTGAAGAAGACGTAGCCGTCCTCGTCCATCCGCCCCACGTCGCCGGTCAGCAGCCAGTCGCCGGCATATTTCTTCGCCGTGGCCTCGGGGTTCCGCCAGTATTCCAGCATCACGATGGGATCGTGGCGCCAGCCGGCGATCTGGCCTTCCTCGCCGGGCGGCAGGCAACGGCCCTGCGAATCGACGACGGCCACGCGGCGGCCGACGCAGGCGCGGCCACAGGAGCCGGGGCGCACCTCGAACCAGTTGGGGCTGTTGAGCGTCATCAGGTTCATCTCGGTCTGGCCGTAGCCTTCCGAGATCGTGCAGCCGAAGGTATCGCGGCCCCACTGCAGCAGCTCCTCGCCCATGGCCTCGCCGCCGGTCACCACCGCGCGCACGGCGTAGTTCCAGCGCCGCCGCGGCGCCTCGACCTGACGCATCATCTTCAGCGCCGTGGGCGGGATGAAGCTGGTGCCGACGTGGTGCTTCTCCAGCAAATGGAAAGCCCGCTCGGGATCGAACTTGGTGAAACGGTGCGCCAGCACGGGCGTGCCGAAATACCAGGCCGGGAACAGTGCGTCGTAGAGGCCGGCGATCCAGGCCCATTCGGCCGGCGTCCACATCACCTCGTTGCCGCGCGGCCAGAAATCGGCCCATTGCGGCAGCGCCGGCACCACGCCTTCCATCATGCGGTGTGCGTGCAGGGCGCCCTTGGGCTGGCCCGTGGTGCCCGAGGTGTAGACCAGCAGGGCCGGCTCCTCGCGGTGCGTGTCGACGGTCGCGAAGGAGTCGGACGCGGCGGCCAACAGGGTATCGTAGTCGAGGAAGTCGCCGGCATGCTTGCCGGCGCCGATCACGATCACGTGGCGCAGCTCGGGCAGGCGGGGCCGCACGGCCAGCACCTTCGGCAGCTGCGACATGTCGGTGATCACGGCCCGCGCCCCGGCATTGGCCAGGCGATACTCCAGCGCCTCCTCGCCGAACAGGGTGAACAGCGGCAGCGTCACGGCGCCCATGCCGTAGCAGGCGACGTGCGCTACCGTGAGCTCGGCGCTTTGCGACAGGAACACGCCGACCCGGTCGCCCCGCTCAATGCCGAGCCCGGCCAGCGCGTTGGCCACCCGGGCGCTGGCGCGTGCCACGTCGCCGAAGCTCCAGGTGCGCACCGAGCCGTCGGCGTTCTCGACGATCAGCGCCAGCGCCTGCGGCGGATGCCGCTCGCACACCATGTGCCGGATGTTGTAGCGCTCCGGGATCCGCCATTGGAACCGGCGCTGCGCTTCCTCGTACGGGACACCCAACGGGAACATCGATCCGACCTCTGCCATCCGCATGCCCGGCTCATTTGAGCACAAACCGGGCGGGGATGTCTGCGACCGGCTGCGCCGGCCGGCGGGCCGCACGATCGCCGGCATGCAGAGTCATATCGAAGGGGCGGTAGTCGCTCTCGCTCGGACCGGATGTCGGCTGTCGCCGCGGTCACCGGACGGGGACACCGGCGATCAGCATCGGTTTCACCTCGATCCGCTGCCATACGTTGCCCGTGACGTAGGGGTCGCGCTTCAGCCAGGCGTCGAGATCCGCCCGATCCTTGAAATTCATCATCATGGCGGAGCCGATCATCCTGCCGGCGTCGTCCAGGATGGCGCCGCCGGAGATCACCTCGCCGCTTTCCACCATGGGCTTCATGTTCTCGAAGTGGGCGGGGCGCGCCGCCATGCGCCTGTCCATGGCGCCGGCATCCGTGCCGTCATAGGCGACTACCAGATAGTGTGGCATCAGCGTATCCTCCCGTTGCAGGCCGGCACCGTCGCCGGGCCGCTTGTCAGTATGGGGGACAATACGTATTTTCTTTCGATCGATCGATCAAGAATGGCCAGGTGCCGACCGACAATGCGTATCCGGTACCCTTTGCAGCCGGAAGTGGCGGGCGGTACCCGGAAGCACGAAACCCCAGGCTGAAAAAATGAAAACAGGCAGACCGAACGGCCCGATCGCCATGGGCCGGAACACCAAGGCGGGCGAAGCGACGCGCATGCGCATTCTCGACGCGGCCGAACGGCTCTTCGCCGAAAGCGGCATCGACGGGACGTCGCTGCGCCGCATCATGTCGGCGGCGCGGGTGAGCATCTCGCAAATCAACTATCATTTCGGAACGAAGGAAGCCCTGCTGCGCGCCATCTTCATCCGCCGGGCCGTCCCGCTCACCAAGCTGCGGCTGGAACTCCTGGACCAGGCCCGCCGGGTGCCGGCCGACCAGCGTCTGGAGATGCTGGTGCGGGGTTATTTCGCTCCCGTCGAATGGTTCATTGCCGGCGGCAAGGAAACGGTCGACTACCATCGCATATTGGCGCGCGTCGGGCTGGATCCGAGCAATGCCGGACGGTCCATGCTCACGGAGTTCTACGACGATTTCCAGCACCAGGTGATTGCCGAGCTGCAGCGGTTGCTGCCGGACCTGCCGGAGGCCGACATCTACTGGCGCTGGCACTGCATGCTGGCGATCCTGCTCTACAGCGCCACGCACATCGGCCGGCTGCGCGATGTCTCCGGCGGTCGCTACGACATACGCGACAGCACCGGCTTCTTCGAGCACGTGATCCCCATCCTGATCGCCGGGCTGCGCGCACCGAGCAGTTCCGACAAGCCGTCCGGCGCCGGCGAGCACCGCGCGAGGAACGGCG
>CAYVHP010000116.1:0-55693 GCA_964451265.1 uncultured Caulobacteraceae bacterium
CCAGTTGGTCAAGGTGCCGCCCAGCCAGCGGTGGTTGACGAAGTACTGGGCGCAGCGCTTGGCCGAGGTGGCCACCGGATCGGAGGCCTGACGCTTGGTGCCGACGAACAGCACCCGACCGCCTGCCGCCGCCACCTCGCGCACCTTCACCAGAGCCTGGTGCAGCAGCGGGATGGACTGGGACAGATCGATGATGTGGATATTGGCCCGAGATCCGAAGATGTAGCGGTCCATCTTCGGGTTCCAGCGGTGGGTCTGGTGGCCGAAGTGGGCGCCAGCTTCCAACAGCTGACGCATAGAGAATTCCGGAAGCGCCATGGCTTGTTCCTTTTTCCGGTTGACCTCCGCAGGCAAACCCCCTCTCGGGGACCGGAACGGAAACGAACGGGATGTCTCCCCGATCACTGCCGAACGCCTGCGTGTGTGATGGCGCGCTACGTAGGGGCAAAGACGGCAAAAAGCAAGAGAGCAGCGAGCAGACTATTGAACCACGAAGGGCACGAAGATCACGAAGTTCAAAGAACCAGCCGCTTCAATCCTTGCTTGAACAACGCGGCGTTGAAATTCATCAAGAAGCCGATCCGGCAGCCAGAAAGTTTGAGATAGGTCAGCAGTTGAGCTTCATGAACGCGCGACAGCGCGTCGATGGCCTTGATTTCAATAATGATCGCGTCCTCAGCTATGAGGTCAAGCCGATACCCGGCGTCCAAGGTGACGCCCTTATACATGATCGGAAGAGCGACCTGCCTGCGAAACCGGACATTCCGCTCCGCGAGCTCAAACGCCAAACAATGCTCATAAGCAGATTCCATCAATCCGGGCCCGAGGGCTCGATGAACTTCCAACCCCGCTTCAATAACGCATCGAGCTAAAGATTCCCTGCTAGCGCCTTCGTGATCTTCGTGAGCTTGGTGGTTGGAATCGTAGAGCAAATTGCATTTCAAACCGAAACTTGCTCGTTCCGACACCTATACGTCCTCCAGGAACATCACCCCCGGGGCGGTCTTCAGGGCGCCGCGCAGGGCGGCGTCGAGGTTGAAGCGGCCGGGCAGGCGCAGCTCGACTTCGCGGCCGCCGTCCATGCCGGCCACAACTGTCACCTCACCGCCCCGGCCCGAGGATGCGACTTCCAACCGCTTTTTGATCGCGTCGATCTCGGCGGACTTTGAAGACAGATAGATGCGCAGGCCCGCTACGGCGCCTTCCAAGGTGCGTTCAATGGCTTCGGCGTCATCGCCGTAGAAGCGCACCTCTCCGTCATTGGCCTTTGCCCGCACCTTGATGCAGACGGCCTGGCCCGGCTCCAGCGCATCGCGGCACCGCCGCAGAGATTCCGGCGGAAACAGCACTTCATATTCGCCGGTGGGATCGGACAGGGCCACGAAGGCAAACTTTTCGCCGTTCTTGGCCGAGGCCCGTTCCTGTTTGCGCCGCACGATCCCGGCCATGCGGAAGGCCTCCGCCCCGCCCTCCGCCAGGCCTACGGCGTCGGCATAGAGCGTGACACGCTTGCGGCGCAGGACTTCCACCATGTCCTGCAGGGGGTGCCCGGACAGATAGAAGCCGACGGCCGACAGTTCCTGGTCCAGTTGTTCGGCATGGGGCCAAGGCTCGACCTTGGGCAGGCGCGGCCGGGCGGCCTCGGCGCTATCGCCGCCGAAGAGGCTGTGCTGGGAGGACGCCCGCTCGGCCGCCACGCTCTGTCCATAGGCCGCCAAGGATTCCGCCGCCGCCAGGATCTGGGCGCGATTGGGATGCAGGGTGTCGAAGGCGCCGGCCCGGGCCAGGTTTTCCAGCGCCCGTCGATTGACCGCTTTAGGATCCACCCGCTCGACAAAGTCGAACAGGTCGGTGAACGGCCCGCCCTCCTCGCGCGCCGCCACCACCTGCCGCATGGCGTCAAAGCCCACGTTGCGCACGGCGCCCAGGGCGTAGAGCACCTCCCCGTTCTCCACTTCGAAATCGGCCCCCGAGCGATTGACGTCCGGCGCCCGCACCGGAACACCGAAGCGTTTGGCGTCCTGATAGAACACCGCCAATTTGTCGGTATTGGACATGTCCAGGCTCATGGAGCCGGCGAAGAACTCCACCGGGCAATTGGCCTTGAACCAAGCGGTCTGATAGCCGATCAGGGCATAGGGCGCGGCGTGAGACTTGTTGAAGCCATAGCCGGCGAACTTGGCCATCAGGTCAAACAACAGCCCGGCCAGATCCGCCTCAAAGCCCCGCTCCAGGGCGCCGGAGGTGAACCGGGCGCGCTGCTGGTCCATTTCCTCTTTCTTTTTCTTGCCCATGGCCCGGCGCAGCAGGTCCGCTTCTCCCAGCGAATAGCCGCCCATGATCCGGGCGATCTGCATCACCTGTTCCTGATAGACGATCACGCCATAGGTATCGCCCAGCACCGGCTGCAGCAGGGGGTGGTAGACGTTCACCGGCTTGCGGCCGGATTTGCATTCCACATAGTCGGGAATGCTGTCCATCGGGCCGGGCCGATACAGGGAAATCAGGGCGGTAATTTCTTCCAAAGAGCTGGGCCGCAGCTTGCGCAGGGTGTCGCGCATGCCTTGGCTTTCCAGCTGGAACAGACCCACCGTCTGACCGGCCGCCATGATCTCATAGGCGCGCGCATCATCCAGCGGCAAGGTCGCCAGATCCACCGCTGCGCCCCGCTTGGCCAGGTGCTTGCGAATACGGTCCAGCACCGTGAGGGTCTTCAGCCCGAGGAAATCGAATTTCACCAGGCCGGCGCTTTCCACCCATTTCATATTGAATTGGGTGGCCGGGAAATCGGAGCCCGGGTCGCGGTACAGGGGCACCAGTTCGGTCAGGGGGCGATCGGCGATCACCACACCGGCGGCGTGGGTGGAGGCGTTGCGGTAAAGGCCCTCCAGCTGCAGAGCCAGGTCGAGCAGGTGAGCGACGGATGACTCCTGATCGCGCGCCGCCCTCAGCCGGGGCTCAATCTCGATGGCCTTGGCCAAGGACACCGGCGCGGCCGGATTGTTGGGGATCATCTTGGCCAGGCGGTCGACCATGCCCAGCGGCATCTGCAAAACCCGGCCCACATCGCGCAGCACTGCGCGGGCCTGCAAGGTGCCGAAGGTGATGATCTGGGCGACGCGGTCACGGCCGTACTTATCCTGCACGTAGGCAATCACCTCCTCGCGCCGCTCCTGGCAGAAGTCGATGTCGAAGTCGGGCATGGACACCCGCTCCGGATTGAGGAACCGCTCGAAGATCAGCCCATAGCGCAGCGGGTCCAGGCCGGTGATCAGCAGGGCCCAGGCCACCAGGGACCCCGCGCCGGACCCCCGGCCGGGCCCCACCGGAATGCCGTGCGCCACAGACCATTTCATGAAATCCGACACGATCAGGAAATAGCCGGAAAAGCCCATCTTCTGGATGACGCCGATCTCCAGCTCCAAACGGTCCCAATAGGCCTGCTCGGGCGCCGCTAGGGGCATGGTCGCCAGCTTGACCTTCAGGCCCTCGGCGGCCTGGAACGCTAGCTCCTCCGCTTCCGTCCGCCCTGCGGCCGTGGGGAAACGAGGCAAAATCGGATCGCGCTTGTGCACCATGAAGGCGCAGCGCCGGGCGATATCCAAGGTGTTGTCGCAGGCCTCGGGCAGGTCGGCGAACAGGATCCGCATCTGCTCCGCCGATTTGAACCAATGCTCGGCGGTCACCCTGCGCCGGTCGTCCTGCCCCACGAAGCTTCCGGACTCGATGCACAGCAGGGCGTCGTGCGCCTCATACTGCTCCGGCTGGGCGAAATAGACGTCGTTGGTCGCAACCAGAGGCGCATCATGGGCATAGGCCCATGCCACCAGTCCCGGCTCCGCCGCCGCCTGGGCGGCAAGACCGTGCCGCTGCAGCTCCACATAGAAGCGGTCGCCAAATCCGGCCTGCATGGCGCCCAGCGCCGCCTCGCCATCGGCAATGCGTCCGGCGGCAAATAGCGGATCGACCGGCCCGTCGGCGCCGCCCGACAACAGGATCAGTCCCTCAGAATGGGCCAGAACCTTGTCCCAGGGCACCTGAGGATCGGCCCCGGCCTCAACCTCCAGATAGGCGAAGGAGGACAGCTTGCTCAGATTGAGATAGCCGGTCTCGTTCTGGGCGAGCAGCACGATGGTGGGCCTGCGCGCCCACCGCTCGCTCAGGCCCTCGCCAATGCCGCACACCGGCAGGGCGCAGCCGACAATGGGCTGGACGCCCGCCTCCTTGGCCGTGACGGAAAATTCAAGGGCGCCGAACAGATTGGCCCGGTCGGTCAAACCGGCGGCGGGCATATGGTTGGCCGCCGCTAAGGTCCCGATGGCGTCGGCCTTGATCGCGCCTTCCAGCAGGGAATAGGCTGACCGCACCCTCAGGTGGATAAAGCCTTCCCCGCCGTCTTGGCTCATGACCCAACCCCCTCAGCCCATCGCGTGCGCGACTCAGGCGACCAAATGAGCCACCGAACACATCATCCAAACGAACCCAGCCACAGACGCAAGGGCCAAGCCTTCTCTCGCCAAACGGATCACCATTCTAGCCTCCATCAAGTTGCCGGTCTGTTCTAGTTCGTGGTTTGTTCTTTTGTCAAGCCGGGACTTGTTGTATTGGTTCCGCGCCCGCCCGCACGGCCGTATTAACTGACCGCCTCGGCATTTCCGCGTGTCCTGGGCGTAATATCGTGACGGAGCTGTATGAGCATTGGCTATAACTGAGGCGTACATTGATGAGAGCTATCGCGATGGCGATCCGCGCATCCTGTGTGTCGGCGGATATCTTTACAGAAAAATACGGGCGGCTGAATTTACGCGGGACTGGCGCCGATACCTCAAGTCCAACGGCCTTCCCTACTTCCACGCCAACGAGATTGCTGGCGCTCAAAAAGAAGGCAATCTTTATTACGGCAAAAACGTGGATGCGATATGCCGGAACCTTATCGAACTGACGAGGCAGAAAACGGCGTACGGCTTCGCCGTCACGGTGAACGAGGACGAGTACAACGAGATTGTTCGCCCTCGCGAAGGCATGCCCTCGGCCTATGCCTTCGCGCTCAAAGCCTGTGTCGGAATGGTTCGCCGATGGAAAGTTGAACACTCCGCGCTTGGACCAACCTCCTACTTCTTTGAGCAGGGCCACAAGCATCAGAACGACGCCAACGATTTTCTGAACTGGCTACTTGGCGTACCCGAAATCGCCGCAAAGTATGGCTACTCTGGTCACGCGTTCGTATGTAAGGAAACTGAAGGTGTGCAACCGGCGGACTACCTTGCGTGGCACTGGCGCTTAGAAAGCGTCCGTCAACTGGACCCCAACCGGACCCGCGCGCCCCGAGCTGATTTACATGCGCTCCTCCGGCCCGGAGATTTCACCCGCTGTTACACACGGGCTGATCTGGTCAATCTGGAGGTTGCTCTGCATGACGCGGAAAGGATACGACACCAGACGCGCGAGCAGATCGCACTCACCCAAGAAGCTGCGGTGCTCAGCTATGTCCGCCGCGCGGATACAGCCGTTCCACGCCCCTCAATGCCGAAACAAAGACCCCAGCCATCCGATCAACATCGCGAGCCCCAGAACGGCTGCGGCCAGTACAGCCAAGACGAGGAATGTTCGTCCTATGCCCATGGCGCCCTCGAGCACCTGGTCCTTGTCCCGACGCAGGAGGCCGCGCACCAATATCCCCGCATTGGCCAACACGCTGATCGCGCCGTAGAACAGGGCGCCGACCACGATGACAGCAATGATGCTGCCGCCGCCCGAGCCTGAGATAGCCCCCGCGCCGCCCCGCGCCACGTAGTCAGGGGCCGGTCCCGCGAATGCGACGCCGGACATCAGAGCGAGCAGTCCGCCCAGCCCAAGTTGGCGTTCGCGTCTTTCCTTGAGCAAAAGCATCTATGGTCCGTCCTGGCCGCAGCGCGCGTAAGGTGTTCGCACTGTACAGGCTCAAAACCCCATTTCGCCAGTCGCCTCATCGGCTGAGGCTCAGGTCAGGGCCGCCCGTTTGGCGTCCGCCAGGGCTTGCTTGAGCGTTTGATAGCGGCTCTCGACGGTCGTGATCGCGCGGAACGTAGATAGGCCAAGCCGGATCACCAGGGTTGTGAAGGCGCCGACAAAATACCGGTAGAACACCACCAGGGCCCCGACGACGCTGTCCGCCGGCAGGAAGCTCTCGCTGGCGTGCAGCCGTGAAGTCCCGGCGATCAGACTCCCCGATAGGCGAGATTCTGTGACGCCCATGGTGAGTTGCGAGGCCACAAATAGCGCGGTCTGCCAAAGCGAGGGCTGGACTTCCTTGCTGTAACAGCCGTTGGACGCCAGCAGCGGCGCCGCGCCCGGCCTGAACCAAGCGTAGTGGTGCAAACCCAACAGCAACAGAGCGGACGGGACGACAAAGCCGAATCCGATCACCCGTGCGGCGCGGCCTAGAAAGGTGAGCGTTCGCGCTCGCCTGAACTGGCTGGCCTCGTCGAAATGTCTTTGAATTGTCTTCAGTC
The DNA here is from genome assembly GCA_964451265.1 of uncultured Caulobacteraceae bacterium. Classification (GTDB taxonomy): domain Bacteria; phylum Pseudomonadota; class Alphaproteobacteria; order Caulobacterales; family Caulobacteraceae; genus BOG-938. The sequence continues at coordinate 6,492 of CAYVHP010000116.1, forward strand.
GAGTGGGCGGCGGTCCAGGTTTGCGCGCCATTTCGAAAAATTCGGCGCTCTGCGTCTGGGCGTACCAGACTGATCCGATGGCGATCGCCCCTGCCGCAGCCAACACATAGATGCGCAACGCCAGCCAAGATGTGGCCGCAGCGATCAAGGCGTTCCAATACGGCGTCGCCGCTGCGATCAGCTCTGTCCACATGTGTGCCATGGTTGCGCCCCCTGCCCCGGGCGCCACCTTAAGGCGGAATTTAAGTTCTGGACATAGGTCCGCCTGCGCCCCCCCAAAACAATGTCATCCTCGGAAAATGCCCCCGGGCTCGGCCAAAGGCCGACCCGAGGATAAACTCTGCATTTATCCGGGGACTCAGCAGATCCAGGCTATCGGATGCGTCCCGGATCAACCGCTGCGGCGTTGAGGTCGTCGCGGCTGGATCCCCGGGCTCGCCTTTCAGGCGCCCTGAGGAAGACGGGGTTTTGGGCCCGACCCGCTACGGCAGATCGCGCTTGGGCAAGGCCGCCACTTCCACCGCGCTCAGCTTGTGCATGCCGACCACCGGGCAACGGTTGGAAAAGCCGTTGTCGCGATAGACCACTTCGGCCTGCAGCGGCGTGCAAATGAACCCGCCCTCTGCGGGACTGGAGCTAATGCCGAGGTTCTGGCGGAAGGTCAGGCCCGTGCAGCTGGACTGAAGGTCCAGCCGGAAGACGTCGCTGGCGCCGACCCGGATGTAGAGGGTGTGGTCGTTGGGAGCGTTGAAGCCGTTGACGTCGCGGCCGTAAAAACACGGCTGGGCCGGGCTCTGAGCCCGGGCCGGTTGCGGGCTCGATGACCCCACGCAGACCAGCCCGACGGCGGCCAGCGCCAAGGCGAGGGAAAACGGGGTTTTGGACAATCGCACCATGGCTAATCCTCCGTGCAAATCGGCGCCCCGCCAGACCGATATCTCAGCGCAATTATAAGCCTTTGGTTCCCGCTCGCCAATCGGCGTTCTTTGAATCTCGCGCGTCCCATCCTTGCCAGAGGCGCCGTTCGCGCCGAACATAAGGACAAGTCTGGGAAATCCCGGACATTCACAATCCAGGGAGGGGGCGATGGACCTCAAGAAGCGGGATTTTCTGACCGCCAGTTTGCTCGCCGGCGCAGGCGTGGCTGCAGGGCCTGCCCTGGCTCAGTCCGCCGCCGCGCCCGCCCCTGCTCCCGCTGCGTCTAAAGCCAAGGTGAAATCCTACGCTGGGTCAGGCAAGCAGACCTCCATGGTCAATCTCAACTACAAGCCCCGCCGCATCAATAAGGCCATCGAGCTGTGGGAAGACGACCAGCCGGTGTTCTACACCACCTATGCCCCGACCGGTCTGGAGGACGGGTATGAGATGGGCAAGGCCATGGCTAAGACCTGGTGCGACGCCATCAACTACGAGTGCGAGCAGGGCGTGTTCGATATGTCGAACCTGCGCAAGTTCATGCAGGGGCTGGTGGACGGCGGACCCACGCCCAGCGGCCATCGCACGCCCATGGTGTTTGTCTCCTCGCCCGTAACCGGCAATGACGAGGCCTCCATCAACGCCAATGCATGGGTGCTGCAACAGATCCTGGCCGCCGGGGCGCACGCCATCGACCTGTGCCATGCGCGCGATCCCAAGGCGGTGGAGGCGGCCATCGCGGCCCTGCGCTATGCCGGGACCTATCCGGGCGTGCCGCCGCAAACCCGTGAAGCCCTGCGCGGCAACGGCAGCGAGCGGTTCGCGTCCCACATCTGGGGCGTGACCGGCAACAAATACATCCATCTGGCCGATTTCTGGCCTCTGAATCCCAGGGGCGAATTGGCCTTTGGCGTGAAAATAGAGGACAAGGTCGCCCACGCCAACGTGGACAAGACGCTGGCCGTGCCGGGGGTCATTTTCGCCGAATGGGGTCCGGGCGATTCGGTGCTGTCGGTGCTGGGCGTTGAAGCCTTCGACGAAAACCTGGCGCCGCGCCCCGGGACCGAAGGCATTGACGCCACGCCCAAGGATCACCGCGACCCGCGCGCCCAGGCCGTTCGTCGCAAGGTGCTCGCCGCCTGCCAGGCCCACGGCATCAAACCGCTTAACATGTCCATCGAGCATGATCCCATCGCCGGCTACAAGGAGGGCACGCGCTTCTTTGGCGCGTCGGACGAAAACGCCACCCTGGCCCTGCGTGAATACACCAAGCGGACCATGCCGATCTGAGCCTATGCCTATCCCAGTCACCGCACTCACCCGCCGGATCGCCGCCGTCTTAGCCCTCTGTGCTGCAGGCTGGCTGTCAGCTCCCGTCCTGGTCCACGCCCAGGAGGACGAGGCGCCGCGCGCCCGTGCGCCCCTCACGCCTGAGCAGGCGGCGGCGCGCGAAAAGACGCTGCAGGCTCAGTCGGATCTATGGAACAAGGTTCCCGCCCCCGCCGATCCGCGCGACTTTTCCGGGGTGTGGTGGACGCGCGGCCATGTTCCCGCCTTTCGCCAACTCGACAATAGCCTGCCGCCCATGACGCCGCTGGAAGCGGCCAGCCGTCAGAAGCATCTGGATATGGAAAAGGCTGGAACGCCCATCGGCGAGGCGCAAAACCTGTGCATGCCGGCGGGGGTGCCGCACCTGCTGGTGTCGCCCTACCCGATCCAGTTCGACTACAGCGATGGGCAGATTCTGATCCTGTACGAGGTGCAGCATAACGTCCGCTTCGTGCACATGGACGGAAAGCCGGTTCCGCCGCGCACGCCCCGCACCTTCCTGGGCTATTCGCGCGGGCATTGGGAGGGCGATGAGCTGGTCATCGTGACCGATAACTTCAACGACCAGACCCAGATCGACGAGGAATCCCTGTCGCACGGGCTGAAGCTGGTGGTCACCGAGCGCATCAGCAAGTTCAAGAACAAGTACGGCGGGGCCGAATTGCGCGACCGGATCACCATTGAGGACCCCGATCACTACACCCGCCCCTGGACCACCGAGCGCCTGTTTCCCTGGCGCAGCGATGTGCAGCTGGCGGAATATTCCTGCGAGGAGAATAACCACGAAGCGGTGGTCAACGGCGTGCTGGTGCCCCGATGATAAAGCTCATTTCCTGCGCCTTGCTGGCCGCTTTCCTAGCCCCCTCGGTCTTGAACCCCCCGGCTGCCCTCGCCCAACCCAAGCCGGCGATCCGCTACGGCGTGCCTGCGGTTGACCCGGTCCCTGCCGGCAAACCGGACTTCAGCGGCAAATGGATCATGGCCCGAACGATCCGGTCCCTGAAAACCATCGAGGGTTCTGCGCCGCCTCTCAATGCGGCCGGCAAGGCGCAATACGCCAAGACCCGCGCCGCCCTGAAAGCCGACCCGAAAACCGACCCGGTGTCGGACTGTCTGATGCAGGGCATTCCGCGCCTGCTGTACGCGCCCTATCCGTTCCTGATCCTGCAATACGGCAAGCACGTGGACTTCGTGCACGAGGTCAACCACACCGTCCGCATCGTCTATTTTGATCAGGCGCCGCCCGACGATCCCGATCCGCACTGGCTGGGTTGGCCTGTTGCGCGCTGGGACGGCCAGACCCTGGTGATCGACAGCACAGGTTTCAACGCCCTCACCTGGCTGGACTATTCAGGCCTGCCGCACGGCGAGAAACTGCAGGTCGAAGAGCGCTATCAGCGTCACGGCGACGCCATCGCGGCCAAGGTCGTGATCACCGACCCGGAGTTCTACGCCAAGCCCTGGAGCACCGAGTTCAGCCTGAAGCGCCAGCCGGGCCATGACCTGAAGGAGTCGGTCTGTGCAAGGGACCATAAGATGTAGGTCGCGATCAGGCGCCCGCGCGCGGGTTGCCGATCAGGACGCCGCCGACCGTGGCGGAGACCAGACAGCCGCCGGAGATACCGTTCTTGTAGGGATGGATCACCACCACCGCCTTGTCGCCGACTTTGAGGGAATCACGCTTCCAGCCCTGTCGGCCTAGACCATTGGGGCTGCCGCCTTCGACCTGCCAGTCGGTGGTTTTACCCGCTGCATCAGCGACGGTCACCACGATCCAGCTATGCGGATTGGTCCATTTGAATTCCTTGATTTCCCCTGACAGAGAGACGTCCTTGGTAAAATCGAACATGGCGAAGGAATGGTGCGCGAACGCCCCGCCGGCCATGAACAGGGCGGTGGCTCCAAAGGCCATGGCCGCCATAGACCGGCGATGGATCGATGGGGACATGCGATTTCCTCCTTTTGGCGCACTCTGTGCCAAAACATCGCTCGGGTTAAGGCGCTTTGCGCGGCGAGCCCACAATCTCAGGATCAGAAAAGGCTGAACATGAATCGGATGAAAATCTTGGGGGTGTTCGCGTCCGGTGCGGCGACCGGCGTGATCTTGAGCGCGGCCGGCCTGGCCTTGGCCCAGGGCGCCCTGCCCGCCCTGGATGGCCGCCAGCACAGCCAGACCCTCGGCTCGATCGATTTGGGGCGCGAATTCCCCAGCATGGCGGGCTATGTCCTGACCCTGCGCGCGACGACCGTGGCGCCCGGCGCGGGCCATGCCATGCACAGCCATAAGGGCGCGCCCGAGATTGTGCATATCGTGTCGGGCGTGCTCAGCGACCAGCGCAACGGCGGCGCCCTGAGCGCGCACGGGCCGGGCGACACCCTGATCAATGACGGTGCGGTCAGCAACGCCGTGGTCAATCAGGGCAAGGGGCCGGTCGTGTACTACGCGGCCACGGTCGCGCGGCCGCCTAAAGCCACTACGCCTTAGGCTGCGGCGGACAGCTCTTCGCTGATCACCTGAAAATCGCTGAGTACGGCCTCGCCGAAGGTGTGGGCGATGGGCACGTCAGATGCGTCGCGCCCTCGGCCGATCAAGATGCGAGCCATGCGCGGGCGGTTGTTGCGGGCGTCGAACACATACCAGCGGCCGCCCAGAAAGACCTCCATCCAAGCGCTGAAGTCCATAACCCCGACCACCGGCACGCCGATGTCGCCCATGTAGCCGGTGCAATAGCGGGCGGGGATGTTCATGCAGCGGCAAAAGGTGATGGCCAGGTGGGCATAGTCACGGCAGACGCCGGACTGTTCCTGGTGAACCTCCAGGGCGCTCTTGGTCGCCCGCGCGCGCTGATAGTCGAAGTGTATATGGTGCAGATTGTGCACCGCGATCTGGGCGGCGTCGGGGGCGTAGTCGTCCACAAGGCCGCTGTCGCGGATGACAAAATCAGCCGAGATGACCATCCGTCCCGCCGGGGCTAGGATGCGGCTGCAAATGTTGCCAAACCCATCGAGGTACTGGCGAACATCGACCACCGGATCGGTCCGCACCCAGTCGGCCGTCTCCAGGTCTTCCCGGCGAGAAGGGTGGACGCTGAGCATCAACAGCATCGGAACCGGCGCCGGGCAATCATAGGTAATCTGAAATCCATTGCGCACGCGCATGTTCGTCTCCACAAAATTCCGACGGGGCCTGATGACAACGACTGGCTTAGCCGTTGGGTTGCGCGCGCGGCTAAGTCGCCGCCGAAAGGATCGGTCGTGAACGACTCTGCCCCCGAATTTCTTTCCGGGTCGATCCCGCTGCTGGGTCCGGACGATCCGCCGGCTACGATTGTGACGAACCCGGGCGGTTCATCGCCCTTTTTGCTGCTGGGCGATCACGCGGGGCGGGCCATTCCACGACGTCTGGGCAATCTGGGTCTTTCGCCTGAGGCGATGGACCTACACATCGCCTGGGATATCGGCGTCGCGGGCCTAGGCGCGCGGCTTGCGCAGCGCCTGGACGCCTGCTTTGTCCATCAGCGTTATTCGCGCCTGGTGATCGATTGCAATCGTCGCCTGGAGAGCCCCGATCTTATACCGGAGCAGTCAGACGGCGTGGTGGTTCCGGGAAACCTGGGGCTTCAGCCTGCGCAGATCGAGGCCCGCCAAACGTCGATCTGGCGCGCCTATCACGAGCGCATCGCCGCAGCCCTTGACGAACGCCAAGCCCAGGGGCGCGCGACGGCGATTATATCCCTGCACAGCTTCACGCCTCACATGAACGGCATGGCGCGGCCGTGGCATTTTGGCGTCCTGCACAGGCAGGACTCAGTCCTGTCGGCTCGGGTCCTGGCGGATCTGCAAGCGGCATTGGGCGCGCAAGCCGGCGATAATCAGCCCTATGCCATGGATCAAACCGACAATACGGTGCCCCTGCACGCGGACGCGCGCGGCCTGGACTATCTAGAGCTGGAGGTGCGCCAAGACCTGATCGCCGCCAGCGACGGCCAGACTCTGGCGGCTAACTTCATCGCCGAACTTTTAGGGGGCTGACGCTTCCATCATCCAACGACACTAAGAGCCCGCAGCGGTGACCCTCGTGGCGCCGGTGTTCAGGAGATTATTGACCGCAGTACCTATGGAGCTCGCGCCGGTAATAATCGCTACGGCGATCAAAACGGCGACCATTCCATACTCAATGGCCGAGGCCCCGGATCGGTCTTGCCAGAACCGCGAGAAAAACTTGGCCATCTCTGCCCCCTCAACGAAGGCCTTGATCAGCCCTCGGCATCCTCAATGTCGGACTGAAATTTAGCCGCCCGAGCGTTAATTTGCGGCTAATGTCTGATCATTCCGCCCGCGGGGCCTACTGAGCCGCTATGACCTGACTGGGATCGCGCCGCCAGATCGGCGGCGCCGGCGCGGGCCGGGCGGCCGGGGGCGCTGCTGCGACCGTCGGCCAGAGCACTTGGTCCAGGTGAGCCCACAGAAGGTTGATTTCCTGAGCCGCGGCGCTTTCGGGCGCAATTTCCTGGGCGGTGAGGCCCTGAGCGACGGCGCCTTGATAGATATGCCGAGACCGCAAGCCAACCGGGGCCAGGGGCGCACCCAATTCGCGCAGCGCCGCGACCGTTTCCAGCACGGCCGGAGGCTCCCGATGTTCGCGTTGAGGCGGCGCCTGATTGACCAGAAACATGGCCGGCTTACCCATCGCCCGCGTCATTTCCAAGGTGCGGCTGATGGCTTTCAAATCGAAAAACGACGGTCGCAGCACCAGCAGGCAGAGGTCGGCCAAGCGCACCGCTTCGGCAATGTCGCTGTCCTGGGCCGGGCGTGTATCGAGCACCAACAGATCCACGCCCGCACGATCAGCGGTGTGACTGGCGACAAATAGGGTTCCCGGTTTGGCTTCGATCAAAGCCGGCGCTTCGGCGCTGCGCATACGACGCCAGTCCGTCGCGGACTTTTGCGGGTCCAGATCGGCCATCAGCACATGTTTGCCTGCCGCGCTGGCGGCAGCCGCCAGGTGAACGGCGACAGTGGTTTTCCCAGTGCCGCCCTTTTGCGACAGAATTGCTAAAGTCCGCAATGACGCCTCCCATTCCCCCGACGGTAAAGAGCGCCCCTTGACAGGTCCAGTCAAGTTAACGGTTAAGATTCGTTCGCCCCGCACGAAATTTAAGCGGGAATTGAGACCATTTTACGCACCCTGACCCGGTTGGTTAGTATTAACGACCCTAACCGAGCGGCTCGCAACGGGTCAGGCCGACGGCTGGAGGATTAGTCGCCCGTCCACTAGGCCAAAAACCCGGTCCATGTGCCGCGCCAACTCCATGTTGTGCGTGGCGATCAGCGCCGCCACTCCGTGGGCGCGGCATAGCTGGTGCAGATTGTCGAACACCGCAGCGGAGGTCGCCGGATCGAGATTGCCGGTGGGTTCGTCGGCCATGACGATGAGCGGCTCATTAGCCAGAGCCCTCGCGAAGGCTACACGTTGTTGCTCGCCCCCGGACAACTGGGCCGGTTGATGGGCCAGTCGCTCCGCCAGACCGAGTTGTTCGAGCAGCGCCTTGGCGCGCGCCCTGGCCTGCCCTCGGGACTTGCCCGCAATGCGCTGTGGCAGGGCGACATTATCCAGGGCCGAGAATTCAGGCAGCAAGTGATGGAACTGGTAGACGAAGCCGATCTGATTGAGCCGAAGCTGTGTCCGGGCCTGCTCGCTCAGCTTGACGCAGTTGCGGCCGTCGATGGCGATGAGCCCCGCCTGGGGCTTCTCCAATAGGCCTGCGGCGTGCAGCAAGCTGGATTTGCCCGATCCGGACGGCCCGATCAGCCCCACCAACTCGCCGGGGAATACATCAAGGTCCACGCCCTTGAGCACTTCCAGGGTCCGGCCGCCGGAGGGATAGGACCGCTCCAGCCCGCGAAGGGACAAGATGGGGTCATTCATAACGAAGCGCCTCGACAGGATCCAGGCGCGAGGCTCGCCACGCAGGCGGCAGGGTGGCCAGGAACGACATGCCCAGAGACAGCAGGGCGATCATACCCACTTCGGACCAGTCGATTTGGGCCGGAATATGGGCCAGGAAATAGATGTCGGCGTTGAACACATCCGAGCCCGTGGCCCATTCAACGAACCGCTGAATTTCCTCGATATAGGTGCAAAACAGCACGCCCAGCACCAAGCCGGCTAAAGTGCCCAACACCCCGACCGCAGCGCCGGCCATGAAAAAGATGCGCAGAATCGCGCCCTGGCCCGCGCCCATGGTGCGCAGGATCGCGATGTCCCGGCCTTTGTTTTTCACCAGCATCACCAAACCCGAAATGATGTTCGCCGCTGCGATGGCGACAATCAGGAGCAGGATCAGCCGCATCGTGTTGCGTTCGACCTGAAGGGCATTGAAAAAGCTTTGGTTTTTATCGCGCCAGTCTGTGACGATCGCGCCGGGGCCAGCCACCTCCGCGATCTTGGGCTTGATGGCGGAAATATTGTCGGGATTGTCCAGCATCACCTGAACCACATCCACGCTCTGTTCACGCCCGAAAAACAGTTGGGCTTGTGGCAGGGGCATATAGACGAACGTCTGGTCGTATTCGGACATGCCGACGCTGAATATGCCGCCCACGGTATAGGTCTTGCGTAAGGGCGAGGAGCCGAACGCCGTGGCGTCCCCCGACGGCGAGATCAGGGTGATGGGATCGCCCACCTGCACGCCCATAGTGGACGCCAGTCGATCACCGATCAGCACCAGGTCGCCGCCATATTCGCCCACGCCGAAGCCGTCCAGCGAACCGTGCTTGATATTGCTCGCGACCAATTTGACCTGTTTCAGGTCCGACGCGGTGATGCCACGAATGATCGCGCCGCTGACCGCGCCGCTTGGCCCTTGAGCCAAGGCTTCGGCCTCAACCATGGGCAAGGCCTGGGCCACTCCGGGGATTTGGCGCACGCCGACCAGGGCCCGCTCACGCTCGGCAGGATTATTGAGCAGGGGGCCGCCGATATAGGCGTGGCCGTTGAAGCCGAGAATGCGGCCGAGAAGCTCGGTGCGAAACCCGTTCATCACAGACATGACGATAATCAGCACCGCCACAGCCAGGGTGATGCCGATAAACGAGATCAGCGATATCATCGCCACCCCGCCGTCCTTGCGCTTGGCGCGCAGGTAGCGGCCGGCAATAGCCCGCTCCCACCCGCTGAACGGGCCGGCCGGCTTAGGGTCATCAGCCATAGTGACACGCTCCCTTCCCCCTCGAGGGGGGAAGGGTCGGGGATGAGGGTGATCGCGCTGGCATTTCCGACTTCACTCTCGAGGCGCGCCGCCTCATGCGCCAGCCTTTTGAGGTGGCGGGGACACCCCCAACCCTGCCCTTCCCCCCTCGAGGGGGAAGGAACCATGTCAAGCTGGATGCATCGGCGGGCTTCATGCGCCTAAGGCCTTTAGGGCGTCCTCAAGCGGCAGGGACTGTTTCTCGCCCGTGGCGCGGCGCTTCAGCTCCACCTGGCCTTCCGCCAGGCCCTTGGGGCCGATCACCAGTTGCCAGGGCAGGCCGATCAAGTCCATCACCGCGAACTTGGCGCCCACGCGTTCATCGGTATCGTCCAGCAGGGGCTCGCGACCGGCCTTGGTCAGGGCGGCGTAGGCCTTGGCGCAGGCGGCGTCCACAGCGGTATCGCCCGGACGCAGATTGACGATGCCGACGCCGAACGGCGCCACGGCTTCCGGCCAGATGATGCCGTTGTCGTCATGACTGGCTTCGATAATCGCTCCCAGTAGGCGCGATACGCCCACGCCGTAAGACCCCATCTGAGCGGGACGCTCCACCCCGTCCGGCCCCGCGATCAGGGCCTTCATGGGCTTGGAGTATTTGTCGCCGAAGTAGAACACCTGGCCGACCTCGATGCCGCGCGTCTGCAGACGGTCCTTGGCCTTGGTCTCGCGCTCATAACGCGCGGCCTCGTGGACATCCTCGGTGGCGGCGTAAAGCCCGGTCCACCGGTCGATGATCGGCGACAAATCCGCCTCATAGTCGACATCTTCGCCCGGGACCGGCAGGTCCAGCACCCGGCGGTCGCAATAGACAGCGGACTCTCCGGTTTCGGCCAGAACGATAAACTCGTGGGACAGGTCTCCGCCGATAGGGCCGGTTTCGGCGCGCATAGGGATCGCCTTGAGGCCCATACGGGCGAATGTGCGCAGATAGGCCACGAACATCTGGTTATAGCTATGCCGGGCGGCGGCCTCGTCCCCATCGAAGGAATAGGCATCCTTCATCAGGAACTCGCGCCCGCGCATCACGCCGAAGCGAGGCCTTTGCTCGTCGCGGAACTTCCACTGAATATGATAAAGATTCTTCGGCAAGTCCTTGTAAGAGCGGACATAGGACCGGAAAATCTCAGTGATCATTTCCTCGTTGGTCGGCCCGTAAAGCAGTTCTCGCCCATGCCGATCAGCGATCCGTAACATTTCCGGACCGTACGCATCGTAGCGCCCCGATTCCCGCCACAAGTCGGCTAATTGCAAGGTCGGCATGAGCAGCTCAACGGCCCCTGCCCGATCCATTTCCTCGCGTACGATCTGCTCGATCTTCTTGAGAACACGGAAACCCAGCGGCAGCCAGGCGTATATGCCCGCCGCTTCCTGCCGGATCATACCCGCGCGCAGCATCAGTCGGTGCGAGACGATCTGGGCCTCGGCCGGGGTTTCTTTCAGAACAGGCAGAAAAAAGCGCGACAGGCGCATGCGGGAATCCGTGCGTGAACAAGGCGCGCAGTTAGCCTTGCGACGATGCGCTTGGCTAGAGCCAGAACGGGCCTGCCGAAATCAGCCCAGCGGGATCAGATGAAAGCGGAAGGCCAGATAGCCGATCACGAACACGATCAGCGACACCCAGGTAGTGGTAAAGGCCTTGCGCCCGAGCTTGGGATCAATCGGCGCGCCTGGATCACCGCCGTCGGTTACCTCAATGCCCGCCTCGGCATAGGTGGTGGTCCCCAGCGGCAGGATGGCGAACAGCACCGTCCACCAGATGACTAGATAGATGCCGATGAATGCGATGGGGTTCATAGATCGCTCTTAACAGATCAATTCGCAAACCGAGAGAGCCTGCCAATCTTCTGCGGTTCCTTTAGCCTATTCACAAAACCAATTGGCCTTGTCGCACCCACATAGGAACTCGATTTGAATACCATTTCCCGTGAGCGTAGCTCGGTGATCCAGCCAATCACTATCCGTTGCGTTAGCCACAGGCGCATTCTGCCCTTTGGCCAAAGCCGCAAATTTTCGATCACTTGGATCGAAATTGGCGTCCACGAGCGCTTGGGGAAGGTCTGCATATTCGCCGTCTGCACGTTTAGGTACTTCTACCCGCTCAACTAAGCTCGGCGAACTGTTGTGCACTTCAAGGTAAAATCGATCACCAACTCCTGGCTCACCTTTGGGGTTCAGGTGCCTCCGATATTCACCTTCAATTTCACCAGCGAAATCCAGCAATATTTTCCCCGACGCCAAAATACTTAAAAGGAATTGCACGGCCGCAGTTCGACATCCGACAGATGGTATTTTTTGGTCATTTAGATAAGGCCGCCCGTTCGCCACAATGGGCACATTGGTATCGACGACGTACCGCGTCATTCCGCAGCTTTCATCCGCCGTAGGCGCGCCAATTCGGCTTCTGCTGTTTCGACAAACGCATCGCCCATAAATTTATCAGGCCAATTTCGGATTCTGCCGTAAAGATCAACGTCAAGAGGCGTCAGCACCGAAGCGCCCCTTGGCGCGTCGCAGAAGTACAGCTTCACGTCGTCTGCTGGTAAAATCCCCTCAGCGATCCGCCGCTGCAATCGCAATAATAAGTGTTCTGAATGGCTCTCTAGGATCACCTGCACTCGCCTATGGGTAGCTGCCTGAATAATAACGTCAGCAAGTCCAGCTTGCGCAAGGGGATGAAGATGTATTTCGGGTTGCTCAAGAATTACAGTTGATCCCTCCGGTACGTATTGAAGAAGGGTAATCACTGGTAACACCTGCGAAACCCCAAACCCAACATCGGTCAGAAGTACAGTACTGGCCCCGGTTCTCGTTTTAACTTGCGCTTGCCAGCGATTGGATCCCTCGGCGATTTCGACCACCTGGAAGCTCTCAATCAACCCCATTTCCTTTAGCCAGTACGCGATCATTTCCTGAAATGGCCAGCGATGTGCCTTGGGCTTCAGGTTTCTCATTTCCCCAGCTGTCGTAGCAGCGAGAATTGCATCAATCGCCTTTTCGCCACGGCGGCCCACATCGGTAGGCCGAGACCTTGCCCAGAGGTAGTCGCGCTGGGGAAACTCTCTGAGCGGCCCCAAGTAAAACACGCTGTCTAATTCGGACTCGTATGCCGCTTCGAGATCGGCCAAAAAGCCTGCATTTTGAAAATATGTCCGAGCCTGATCAGGAAAGGCATAGCCTTTTATAGGGCCTGGTAATTGCCATGCACGGCCCTGGGTACGAATGAAAGTGAAATCATCTACTGCAGAAGTCGAACGGTCGGGGGAAAGGGCAAATTTGCTTTGATCTGTCCCTCGCGGCGCTAGAGAGAATTCTAGGCCACCGATCTTATAAGTAAGAGACTTCGCAGTAGGAGCGTTTTCTGCCACAAGTATGTTAGATTCAATCTCAAATACTTTGCTACGTGCAACTGCAGCTGCCCTTCCTCTACTGGGGTCATTTAGGGTTAAATCTATTTGACGAGTAAATTCGGCAGACCATTTGATCGACTTGGTCTCATCGTGACGATGAATGGCGTCTTTGATTGTACCAAGCTTGACCAAATCACCATTCAACTCGAGTGATATGGCTCGGTCGGTAGCATCTTTGGTTTGCTTCAAGAGCAGCAGGAACTGGATAAGGCTCGTCTTGCCAGAGGAGTTGGTGCCGAAAATGCCCGTGATCTGGCCACAAGGCAGTTCAGCTTTCGCCCAGGATTTGAAGTTGGTGAAGCGAAGCGTGCTCAGCATGAGTCGAAGCCTACACCACCTTGAAAATCGTCGCACTGCCAGATAATCGCTGCCAGCCTCGTCTTCAATTAGACCCGCAACACCGTAGCCTCGACGATCGGACGCCTTTCCCAAATGCGGAACGACGCCTTCTTGACGGCGCGCGCGACGGCCGTTTCCACCGCGTCGTCATCCTCGCGCGCATCCCGGTCCAGGCCCTTGATGGCGTCCTCAGCGGCGTCGGCTAAGGCGTCGAGCGCGTCGGTCAGAGAATTGGCCTTGTCCCCAGGCATGCCCAGGGAACGCACGTCCGGCCCGGACACGACTCGTCCCCTGCCATCCAGGGCGATGCAGACGTGCAGCACGCCGTTGGCGGCGGCATGGCGGCGCTCTCGCAGGGCCTCGCCGTTTTCCGGGGTCAGGACCCCGCCGTCCAGATAGAGACGGCCGGAGACCGTTTCATCGATCACTTCGGCTCGGCCGGGGGCCAAGCGGACCATGTCGCCGTTGCGCGGGGCAATGGCCTGGGGAACCTGAAGATCGAGCGCCAGATTGCAGTGCTCCATCAGGTGGCGGCGCTCGCCGTGGGTCGGCACCGCGATCTGCGGCCGCGCCCAGCGGTACATATCCGCCAACTCGTCTCGGCAGGGGTGGCCGGAGACATGGATGCCCGGATGGTCACGCTCGGTGTAAAGCCGCACGCCGCGCTCAGCGAGCTTGTTCTGCAGATTGCGGATCGGCACTTCGTTGCCGGGGATGACCCGCGAGGAGAACACCACGCAGTCGCCCTGCCCCAGGTTGATATGGGGATGGGTGCCATCGGCAATGCGCGACAGGGCCGCGCGCCCTTCCCCCTGACTACCGGTGCACAGCAGCAGGAGCTTGTCCGCCGGCACTGACTTGGCCTGGCTGTCGTCGATCAGAGGCTCGATGTCTTTCAAGAATCCCACCGAACGGGCGGCGGCGTACATGCGGTGCATGGACCGGCCCACCAGGCATACCTTGCGGCCGTTCGCCTGGCCGGCCCTGATGGCGGTGTCCATGCGGGCCACGTTTGAGGCAAAGCAGGCCACGGCCACCTTGCCCTTGAGTTGGCCGATCAGCTTATTCATGGCCGCGCGGACATCGGCTTCCGACCCGGCGCGGCCATCCACGAACACATTGGTGGAATCGCACACCATGGCCAGCACGCCTTCATCGCCCAGGCGCTGAATAGCGGCGATGTCGGTCGGGGCGCCCAACTGGGGATCCGCGTCGATCTTCCAGTCGCCGGTGTGCAGGATCACGCCCAGCGGCGTGGTGATGGCCAGACCGTTCGGTTCGGGGATGGAGTGGGTGATCGTGATCAGATCCACTTTGAACGGCCCAAGCTGGATCGAGCCGCCGAGAGGAACCTCGGTGATCTCCACCGCATCCAACAGGTCCTGATCCCGCAGCTTCTCGCGGATGAGGAAGGCGGTGAACGGCGTAGCGTAGAGCGGCGCGCGCAGGCGCGGCCACAGCCATCCCAGGGCCCCGATATGGTCTTCGTGAGCGTGGGTCAGGACGATGCCGATAATGTTCTCGGCATGCTCCTCAATAAAGGTTGGGTCGGGCATGATGATATCCACGCCCGGGGTCGTCTGGTCGCCAAAGGTCACGCCCACATCGACGATGATCCACTTGCGATCATCAGGCGGGCCATAGCCATAACAGTTGAGGTTCATGCCGATCTCGTTGGACCCGCCCAGCGGCAGAAATACGAGTTCGTCGTCCTTGGTGCGTTTCATTTAAGCCTTGGAATCATTGCGGCGCCAAATCTCAAGCAGGCCGCGGAGGGTAACGTCGCGATCAACCACATCGATGCGGTCACTCGCGCCGTCGAACAAGGACGCGACGCCGCCGGTGGCGACAACGGTCATGGGCCGGCCATACTCGGCGCGGATGCGGTCCACCAGCCCTTCGATCAGGCCGATATAGCCCCAATAGACGCCAGACTGCATGGCGCCGACCGTGCCGCGGCCGATCACGCGGTCCGGCTTCTGGATCGCAACCCGGGGCAGACGCGCGGCGGCGGCGTGCAAAGCTTCCATCGACAGATTGATGCCCGGCGCGATGACGCCGCCTTCGAAAGCGCCGTCCGCGCCGACGATGTCGAAATTGGTGGCGGTCCCGGAATCCACGATAATCAGCGGCCCACCGTGGGCCACGAAGCCGCCTACGGCATTGACCAGGCGATCAGCGCCGGCCTCTGTCGGCGTGTCGATGCGCACCTCTATCCCCAAATCGGCGTTTTCACCGATCACCAAGGGCTCGGCGTGCAGATAACGACGCGACAGATTGCGCAGATTGAACAGGGCCTGGGGCACGACAGTGGAGATGATGCAGCGGTCGAGGTCCCCTAGCTTGAGGTCATGCAGGCTCAAAAGTTGGCTGAGCCAGACGGCGTATTCATCGGCCGTGCGCGACGAATAGGTCGCCGTGCGCCACTGTGCGACCCAGTCCGAGCCGTCGTGGACCGCGAACAGCGTGTTGGTGTTGCCTTGTTCGATGGCGAGCAGCATGGGCCTAGTGTCCCGAACCTGACGTTCTGAAGCGCTGCACTAGCGTGTTCCGAAGAAGACGTCGCCTGCGGCGACGCGGGTCAAGCCGCAGTCCGGCAGCCGTATCAGCAGGGCGCCGTCCGCGTCGAGGGTTTCCGCCACCCCTTCGATGGTTTGTCCGGCCAGCCGCGCCGTGCAGGGTCGGCCCAGTCCGATGGCGCGTTCCAACCAAGCGGCGCGAACGGCTTCGAAGCCTGTGTCGAGCCATTGGCTGAAGCGCAATTCAAAGCATGCCGCCAATCGATCCATGGCCTCTTCGGGGCTGGGCGCGCGCGCGACTTCACGGCGGAGTTGATCCGCTAGGGCGACGGCCGGAAATTCGACATCGGTCGGGTGGGATATCAAATTCACGCCAATCCCCACTGATATCCAAATTCCCTCCCCCGGCGCCGCGCCGGACTCGGTCAGGATGCCCGCGACCTTGCGGCTGTCGACCAGGACATCGTTGGGCCATTTCAAGCGGACCCTATCGGGCGGGACATAGGTTTCCACCAGATCGCCGACAGCCAGAGCGGCGACAAAGCCGATTTGAGCGGCCTGGAGCGGCGGGATGTCCAGGGTCAACAACAGAGTTGCGGCGAGGTTGTCCGCGCCGGACTGCCAAACCCGCCCTCGCCGGCCGCGTCCAGCGGTTTGACGACGAGCCATTAACCATGCCGGTCCGGTATGACCAGCCTGAGCACGACGACGCGCTTCGGCGCTCGTGGAGTCCAGTTCGTCGAAAATCACGATGGGCGCTGCGGCCTTCAACTTAGGACTTCAACGGTCATAGCTAGTCGCCCCACTTGGCGAAATACCGGTCGTGCGCGTCCTGCCAGGCGGGTGAGCGGAAGTCACCGCCGCTCTGGTGAATGAGCCCCAGTGGAACGGTCCCGACCTTTATGTTGAGCGCTTCGGCCTGGCGGCAAAGGTCCATGTCATAGAAGTGGAACGTGAACTGGGGATCAAATCTCAGATTGTTCTGCTGGAAAGTGCCGCGCTTGGTGGCCATGAAGACGCCGTCGATCAATTTGCACTGCACTCCGGGCGGGCCGTAAAACGACAGCCCGCAGGGGAAGCCCTGGCCATAGCCGATCAATCCACTGAGGTTCTGCGGCGTATCCCAGACCCCTTGGGTATTCAAGAAAGCCCAGGCCGGCTGCCCTGGAACGCGCCGGCGATTGCCCGCCACGCCTAAGATGGAGAAATGGCCGACCCCCCAGAGAAGTTTGTCGATCCAGAAGAAATCGGTGATGAAAACATCGTCGTGCACAAAGACGATAATGTCGCCGTCGGCCGCCACGTTGTCGATCGCGTCGTTGTAACACTCCGACAGGCCATTCTTATTGTTGAAGTAAATCCGCCGCCGAAGATTCAGCTTCGCATAGGTCACGGCCAAGGTCTGACCCAGCGCCGAGCTGCTGTAAAATTCCGCCTCCGATAGTCGCGTTGCGCAGACGATCAGGATTCTGGACACAGAGGGCCCCTTCGCGACTGTCGCCTCAGCGGGCTGCGAGAGCGGCTGCGGCCACGTTGGCGGAGGGGTCAAGGAAGGCCAAGGCCGCCAACACCAGCGGGAAGGAGAACAGCGCCGCCGCATAGGCCACCGCTCGGGCGTCCAGGGGCGAAGCGTCCACCGCGCCGGCAGGCGGGTCGAACCACATGGTCTTGATCAGGCGCAGATAATAGAAGGCCGCCACCACGCTGAAGACCAGTCCGGCCACTGCGGCGGGCCACAGCCCGGCGTTCAGGGCTGCCTTGAAGACATAGAACTTGGCCCAAAAGCCGCTGAACGGCGGCAGCCCCAGGAACGAGAAGGACAGGGCTGTCATGACCAGGGCGATGCCGGGGCGCTCGCGCACCAAGCCAGCCATGTCCTCCAGCGTCTCCATCGGTTTGCCCGCGCGCGATAGGGCCACGAGGCAGGCGAAGAAGCCGGTCACATCGACCATGTACAGCACCATGAACACCAGCATGGACTGAACACCCTGTTGATTGGCGGCTGAAAGACCGATCAGGGCGTAGCCGATGTTGGCGATGGAGGAATAGGCCAGCAGGCGCTTGAGGTTCTTCTGCACCAAGCCGGCGAAGGCGCCGACCAGCACCGAGATCATGGCGATGGTCAGGACAACCTGACGCCACTGGTCCGAGGCGCCGCCAAAGGCGTCCATCAGCACCCGGGCCAACAGGACCGTGGCGGCCAGCTTCGGCGCCGTGGTGATGAAGATAACCACGGGCGTGGGCGCGCCCTCGTACACATCAGGCGTCCACATGTGAAACGGGGCGGCGGAAACCTTGAACGCCAGACCGCAGATCAGGAACACCAGGCCGAACAGGATTCCGGTATTGGCGCCCGTGTGAACGGCCTGGGCGATCACGTCAAAACGCGTGGACCCGGCAAAGCCATAGATAAGGCTGGCGCCATACAGCAGCAGTCCGGAGGACAGGGCGCCGAGGACGAAATACTTGAGCCCCGCCTCCGACGACCGCGCGTCGTCCCGGCGGAAGGCCGCCAACACATAGAGCGCCAGGGAATGCAACTCTATGCCGATGTAGAGCGAAATCAGGTCTCCGGCCGAGGCCATCATGCCCATACCCAGGGCGGCCAGCACGACCAGGACCGGGAACTCGAACTGGCTGTTGTTCAGCCTCTTAAGCCAGCGGTCACCCAGCAGCACCGAGACGGCTGAGAAGCCGTAGATGAACACCTTGGCGTAGGTCGCCGCCCCGTCGGCGATATAGCCGCCGGAAAAAGCTGCGCCCACAGGACCGACGGCGGCCAGGGCTGCGGCCACGACCAGGGCAAAGCCTGCGCCGAGCGACACGCCGGCGACGTTTTGGGCCCGATAAGCGCCGAACACCAATAGGACGAGCGCGGAGATCGCCAGGAAGGCTTCGGGAAGGGCGATATGCAGGGCCCCGGGGAGGTTCATGCGCTCAGATCTCCTCAGCCGCCGATGGCGGCCCGGTACGCGCCCACTAGGTGGTCGACCGAGGCTTGGGTGATGTTGAGGATCAGGCCGGGCTGGACGCCCAGCAGCAGGGTGCCCACGATCAGGGGCGCGAAGATCAACACCTCGCGCGATTCAAGATCAGTAATGGCCGCCAGCTTGGCATTGGTTAGCTCGCCGAACACGACCCGGCGATAAAGGGTCAGGGCGTAGACCGCCGACAGGATCACGCCGGTGGCCGCAAACAGGGCCGTCCAGGTGGATGTTCCGTAGGTCCCCGTCATGGTCAGGATTTCGCCCACGAAGCCGGAGGTCCCAGGCAGGCCGACATTGCCCATGGTGAACAGCATGAACACCGCCGCATACCAGGGCATGCGGTTGGCCAGCCCGCCGTAGAAGGCGATCTCGCGGGTGTGCATCCGGTCATAGACCACGCCCACGCACAGGAAGAGCGCGCCGGAGATCACCCCGTGGCTGAGCATCTGATACATGGCGCCCTGCACGCCCTGAGCGTTGCCGGCGAAGATGCCCATGGTGACGAAGCCCATGTGGGCCACCGAGGAATAGGCGATCAGCTTCTTGATATCGACCTGCCGGAAGGCCACCAGCGAGGTGTAGATCACCGCAATCACCGACAGGGTGAACACGAAGGGTGTGAACTGGTGCGAGGCCTGGGGGAACATCGGCAGGCAGAAGCGCAGAAAGCCGTAGCCGCCCAGCTTCAGCAGTATGCCCGCCAGGATCACCGAGCCGGCCGTGGGGGCCTCCACGTGGGCGTCCGGCAGCCAGGTATGCACCGGCCACATGGGCATCTTCACCGCGAAGGAGGCGAAGAAGGCCAGGAACAGCCAGGTCTGAAGCTGCGGGGCGAAGTGATAGGCCATCAACTGCGGGATGGAGCTGGTATGGGCGAGGGAGACCATCAGCAGTATGGCGGCCAGCATCAGCACCGAGCCCAGCAGGGTGTAGAGGAAGAACTTGAAGGCCGCGTAGACCCGCCGCTGACCGCCCCAGATGCCGATGATCAGGAACATCGGCAGCAGGCCGCCTTCGAAGAAGATGTAGAACAGGATCAGGTCCAGGGCGCAGAACACGCCGATGACCAAGCTCTCCAGGATCAGGAAAGCGATCAGATATTCCAGCACCCGCTTCTCGATCGACTTCCATGAGGCGATCACGCACAGGGGCAGCAGGAACGCGGTCAGCAGGACAAACAGCACCGATATGCCGTCCACCCCCATGCGGTAACCCGCCCCGGCAAACCAGGGGATTTCCTCCACGAACTGGAACCCGGACGTCGAGGTGTCGAACTGGGCCACCAGCAGGATGGACAGGGCCAAGGTGGCCAGGGTGGTCGCCAGGGCGATCCACTTGGCGCCGTTTTCCAGTTTGGCCTGATCGGCTTTGGAGCCGAGCAAGCGAAGCAGCAAGATGGCCGCGACCCCGATCATCGGGAAGAAGGTGGTGAGGCTGAGAATTCCGGTCATGTCAGCGCCTCAACCCCAGGCCCACAGGGCGAAGCTGAGCAGGCCAGCGACACCGAGGAGCATGATGAACGCATAGTGGTAGACATAGCCGGTCTGCACTCGGCCCGCCCCGCGCCCCACAGCCGCCGACACTGCCGCCACCCCATCCGGGCCAAAGCCATCGATGATCTTCTGGTCGCCGACCTTCCAGAACAGGTCGCCCAGGGCCTTAGCCCCGCGCATGAAGACGAAATCGTACAGCTCGTCGAAGTACCATTTGTTGTAGAGGAACGACCACAGCGGCCCCTTGTTGGCCGCGATGCGCGCGCCCAGGCCTTCCTTGGCGATATAGACCCACCAGGCGCCAACAAAGCCGATGGCCGTGACGGTCAGTGGCGCCCAAACCACCCATTCGGGGACGGACTTGACCCCGTCCAGTACGTGGTTGGACGGCAAGGTGAAGATCGCCGCGCGCCAGAATTCCGCCCTGCCCTCGCCGACGAATTGCTCGACGAAGACATAGCCGACGCTGATCGCCCCCACGGCCAGGACCAGGAGCGGAACCAGCACCACCCACGGGCTCTCATGCGGGGTGTGGGCGTGGTGATGGGCGTCGTCCGGGAGGGGTTCGGCGTGGGCGTCATGGCCATGATCATGTCCGTGATCGTCGTGGCCCCACTTGGCGTGGCCGTGGAAGGTCATGAACACCAGGCGCCAGGAATAGAATGACGTCAGGCCTGCCGCGAACACCCCGACCACGAAGGCGAACATGGCCAGGGGCGTGGTCTTGGACGCCACATAGGCGGCGTCGATGATGGAGTCCTTGGAATAGAAGCCCGCAAAGCCCAGGTCCAGGTGCGGAATGCCCACCCCGGTGATGGCGATGGTGCCGATAAGGACAACCGCATAGGTGATCGGCATCAGCTTCCACAAGCCGCCCATCTTTCGCATGTCTTGCTCGTGGTGCATGCCCATGATCACAGAGCCGGCGGACAGGAACAGCAACGCCTTAAAGAACGCGTGGGTGAACAGGTGGAACATGGCCGATTGGTAGGCCCCCGCCCCCGCCGCGAAGAACATGTAGCCCAGCTGCGAACAGGTCGAATAGGCGATGACCCGCTTGATGTCGTTCTGCGCCAGACCCACCGTAGCGGCGAACAGGGCCGTGATCGCGCCGATCACCATGACGATCAGCTTGGCCGTGGGCGCGTACTCAAACAGCGGCGACAGCAGGCAGACCATGTAGACGCCCGCGGTGACCATGGTCGCCGCGTGGATCAGGGCGGAGACGGGGGTCGGGCCTTCCATGGCGTCCGGCAGCCAAGTGTGCAGGAAGAACTGGGCCGACTTGCCCATGGCGCCGACAAACAGCAGGGCGGCCGCCAGATCCAGTGCGCTCCAAGATTGGCCGATGAACTGCCAGCTGGTGTTGGCGTGGGAGGCGATCAGAGGGACCAGCTCGGGAAACCGGATGGTGTGAAACATCCAGAAAACGGTCATGATGCCGAGGGCGAAACCGAAGTCGCCGACCCGGTTGACCACGAAGGCCTTGATGGCGGCGGCCGAGGCGCTGGCCTTTTTGAACCAAAAGCCGATCAGCAGATAGGACGCCAGGCCCACTCCCTCCCAGCCAAAGAACAGCTGCATGAAGTCGTTGGCCGTCACCAGCATCAGCATGGCGAAGGTGAACAGGGACAGGTAGGCGAAGAAGCGCGGTTTGCAGTCGTCCTCGTGCATATATCCCCAGCTGTAGAGGTGCACGAGCGAGGACACCGAGGTCACAACCACCAGCATCACGGTGGACAGGGTGTCGATGCGGATCGCCCAATCGGACTGGAACTGGCCCACATCGATAAAAGGGGCGAGGATCAGGGTGAAGGGCTCGGCCTGGCCCCACACCTGGCTGGCGAAATTGGCCCAGGCTAGGGCGCAGCTCAAAAACAGCAGGCCCGTGGTCACGGCCTGGGACGGGACATCGCCGATGCGGCGCCCAAAAAAGCCGGCCACGGCGGCGCCTAAAAGCGGCGCGAAGACGGCGATGATGACAAGGCTATGCAAGGTGATCAGCCCTTCATCATGCTGGCGTCATCCACGGCGATGTCGCCGCGGTTACGGAAGAAGGTGACCAGGATCGCCAGGCCCACGGCCGCTTCGGCGGCGGCCACGGTCAACACGAACATGGCGAATATCTGGCCCACCACGTCATGCAGAAAGGCTGAGAACGCCACCAGATTGATGTTCACCGCCAGCAAGATCAGCTCGATCGACATCATGATGATGATGACGTTCTTGCGGTTCACGAAGATTCCGAACACCCCAATGGTGAACAGGATCGCGGCGACCGTCAGATAGTGGGCAAGGCCGATGATCATTCGGAGATCCCCTCGCCGGGCTTGATCTGGACGATGGTCATACCGGTCTTGGGCGAACGGGCGACCTGCTTGGCGATGTTCTGGCGACGCACGCCGGGCCTGTGGCGCAGGGTCAGGACAATGGCCCCGATCATGGCGACCAGCAGCACCAACCCAGCCGACTGGAACAGATAGACATAGTCCGTATAGAGCACCCGCCCGATCGACTCGGTGTTGGTCCAGCCGGGTGTGGACGCCATCGGCATGGCGTTCTTGGCTGCGGCGCCAGTTTGCGCGACCGACACAGCCACCAGCACCATTTCCACCAACAGCACCAAAGCCACCACGCCGCCTATGGGCAGGTACTTGGCGAAGCCTTGGCGGAACTGGGCGAAGTCCACGTCCAGCATCATCACCACGAACAGAAACAGCACCGCCACGGCGCCGACGTAGACCACCACCAGCAGCATGGCGAGGAACTCGGCGCCCAGCAGGACGAACAGCCCCGCCGCCGAGAAAAAAGCGGTGATCAGATAGAGCACCGAGTGCACAGGATTCTTCGCGGAGATGACCAAAAAGGCCGCCGCCACGCTCACCAGCGCCAGAAAATAGAAGGCGACCGCCTGCACTCAAAACCCCTCTCGTCGCTGCCCGGCGACTCCTCGCCGAACGCCCCGTCGATCGCGCCCGTTCCTTATCGGTAGGGCGCGTCCAATTCCAGATTCTTCGCGATTTCCCGCTCCCAACGGTCTCCGTTGGACAGCAGTCGATCCTTGTCGAACAGAAGCTCCTCACGGGTTTCCGTCGCATATTCAAAATTCGGCCCCTCGACGATGGCGTCCACCGGGCAGGCCTCCTGGCAGAGACCGCAGTAGATGCACTTGACCATGTCGATATCGTAGCGGGTCGTCCGGCGAGAGCCGTCCTCGCGCGGCTCAGCCTCGATGGTGATGGCTTGGGCCGGACAGATCGCCTCGCACAGCTTGCAGGCGATGCAGCGCTCTTCCCCGTTGGGATAGCGACGCAGAGCATGCTCGCCGCGGAAGCGCGGGGACAGCGGGCCTTTTTCGAAGGGGTAGTAGACCGTCTTTTTGGGTTGGACGAAGTACTTCATCGCCAGGCCGAAGGCCCCGACGAAGTCCATCATTCCGGCCCCTTTAACGGCCTGTCCGATGCGCGCTGCGAAGGTCATGGGTTTTCCTTCCTAGCTCTGGGCGCCGAAGACGCGCCAGGCGGCGATCAGGGCAACGCCGACCATGGAGGCCGGCAGGAACACCTTCCAACCCAGGCGCATCAGTTGATCGTAGCGGTAACGGGGGACGATGGCCTTCACCATGGCCACCATGAAAAACCAGAAGCAGCCTTTGATGACGAACCACATCAGCGCCCACAGATGGGCGATGATCGGCGGCCAGCTCTTGAGGAAGGTCTCGTGGAACGGCGCATGCCAGCCCCCGAAAAACAGAATTGAGATCAAGCAGCACATCAGGACGATGTTGGTGTACTCCGCCAGCATCAGCAGCAGATAGGCGGTGGAGGAATATTCCACCTGATAACCGGCAACCAACTCGGACTCAGCCTCGGGCAGGTCAAACGGCGGGCGGTTGGTTTCGGCCAGGAACGAGATGAAAAACATGATGGCCATGGGAAACATGACCACGATGGTGGGCAGGGCGAAGGCGTGCCAGTGCAGGATTCCGCCGTCCTGACGATCCACGATCGTGGTCAGATTCATCGAGCCTGACAGCAGGATCACGGTGATCAGGATGAAGCCGATGGAGACCTCATAGGACACCATCTGCGCCGCTGAGCGCAGGGCGCCCAGGAACGGATACTTCGAGTTGGACGCCCAGCCGCCCATGATGATGCCGTAGACGCCGAGCGACGAGACCGCCAGCATGTAGAGCACGCCCACGTTCAGGTTGGAGATCACCCAGCCAGGGGCGAAGGGCACGGCGGCCCAGGCCCCGAAGGCGCACACCACGCTGACGACCGGCGCCAGCAGGAACACGAACTTGTCCGCGCTGGAGGGAATAATCAGCTCTTTCAGCACAAACTTGATCAGGTCGGCGAAGGACTGAAACAGCCCAAAAGGTCCCACCACATTGGGTCCCTTGCGCCATTGCACCGCCGCCCAGATCTTGCGGTCGGCCAGGATGATGAAAGCGACCGAGATCAGCAGCACCACGACGATCAGCAGAATCTGACCGACCGTCAGCAGCGACCAGATCAGCGGGCTGTTGTTGAAGGCAATGCCGCCCATGCCCCTACTCCGCCGCGACCGACTTGGACCGCAGCGAGGCGGCCAGGGCGGAGCATTCCGCCATGGTCACGCTGGCGCGCGTGATCGGATTGGTCTGATAGAAGTCGCTGACCGGACTGGTGAACGGCGCATCCGACGCCTTGCCCTTCTTGCCGAGCTTGGACAGGTCGAGCGCCGTCGGCTTGGAGCCTGGGGCGTAGCCGACCTGACCGAAGGTGGGGTGATCGGCCATAAGTTTGGAGCGTAGGGCGTTCAGGCTGTCATAGGGAAGCTTGAAGCCGAGTTGTTCAGACAAAGCGCGCAGGATGGCCCAGTCTTCACGGGCCTGACCCTTGGGGAAGACCGCCCGGTTAGCCATCTGAACCCGGCCTTCCATATTGACATAGAGGCCGGCCTTTTCGGTGTAGGCCGCGCCGGGCAGGATCACATCCGCCCTGTGTGCGCCCGCATCGCCGTGGGTTCCCAGATAGACCACAAAGGCGTCGCTGGCGGCGGTATCGATTTCGTCCGCGCCCAGCAGGAACAGCACGTCCAGCGCGCCGGGCTTGACCATGTCTTTGGCCGCCAAGCCGCCCTTGCCGGGGATAAAGCCCATGTCCAGACCGCCCACGCGGGAGGCTGCCGTGTGCAGGACGTTGAAGCCGTTCCAGCCGTCTTTCACGACGCCGAACTTGGCGGCGCCCTCGCCGATCAATTGCAGGATGGCGGCGGCGTCATCGCGGGCCAATAGGCCCGAGCCGATGATGAAGGCGGGCTTCTGTGAGGCGATCTTGCCGTGATCGTCGAACATCTTTTTCAGGCTGGCCGCGCCGGCGCCCACATAGTGGTAGCCGTAGTTCAAATCGGCCTGATCGCCCACCACGCCGATACGGGTGTTTGACGCCAGCCAGGCCTTGCGTAGGCGGGCGTTGACCAGGGGCGCTTCAAGGCGCGGGTTGGTCCCGATCAGCATCACCGCATCGGCCTGTTCCAGGCCGGCGATGGTGGTGTTGAACAGCCAGCTTTCGCGCGGACCGGCGCCCAGGATCGAACCGTCCTGGCGGCAATCGATGTTGGGCGAGCCTAGGGCCGTGAACAGATCCAGCGCCGCCTTCATGGACTCGGCGTCTTGCAGATCGCCGGCGATCGCGCCGATACGGTCCGGCGCGGACTTCTTGACCTTGGCGGCGATGGCGGCGAAGGCCTCGGGCCAGGTGGCTTCGACCAGGGACTTGCCTTTGCGCACATAGGGCTTGTCCAGCCGCTGACGCATCAGGCCATCGCAGGCGTAGCGGGTCTTGTCGTCGATCCACTCTTCGTTGATGGCCTCGTGGGTGCGCGGCAGTACGCGCATCACTTCAGAGCCGCGCGCGTCCACCCGGATATTGGCGCCGACCGCATCCATCACATCGATGGTCTCGGTCTTCTTCAGCTCCCACGGGCGATAGTTGAAGGCCCACGGCTTGTGGGTCAGGGCGCCGACCGGGCAAAGGTCGACCACATTGCCGGTCATTTCCGAATGGAGGGCTTGCTCCAGATACGTCGTGATCTCGGCGTCCTCGCCGCGGCTGATCATGCCGATCTCGGGAACACCGGCAATTTCAGAGACATATCGCACACATCTCGTGCACTGGATGCAGCGGGTCATCACGGTCTTGACCAGCGGACCCATGTACTTCTCTTCGACCGCCCGCTTGTTCTCCTGATAGCGGGTGTCGTCGCGGCCATAGCCGACGGTCTCGTCCTGTAGGTCGCATTCCCCGCCCTGGTCGCAGATCGGGCAATCCAGCGGATGGTTGATCAGCAGGAATTCCAATACGCCCTCGCGAGCCTTTTTCACCATGGGCGTGTTGGTGAAAATCTCCTGGTTGTCCGCCGCCGGCAGGGCGCAGGACGCCTGGGGCTTGGGCGGGCCGGGCTTCACCTCCACCAGGCACATGCGGCAGTTGCCGGCGATGGACAGGCGCTCATGGTAGCAGAAGCGCGGAATCTCCTCTCCGGCCAGCTCCGCCACCTGCAGCACCGTCATGCCGGGCTCAAACTCGACCTCGACGCCGTTGACCTTAGCTTTGGGCATGCTTGTGTCCCTCCCGCAGTACTTGAGACACCAAACGATCTAATGCGGGGTCGAATTCTTTCCCCCAGGCATCGCCGTCTCGCCAAATTTCCTGCAAGGCGATGCGATGATCACCAAGTTGACCAATAAGCGTAGTCTTCCAGAGGCTCGCCCTCGGCCCTGTTGCCAATCCTTCGGCAGCATTCAACAGCGCGGTCAGGAACCAAGCGTATTTTTCACGTAGTTCTATGTTTTCGGCGCTCAGTTGCTCGTTGTCTATATTCCAGAAGGCGCGGAAGCTTTTTTGACCCGCTCGCCGCAGCAACAGAGGGGTTGATCCAAACCAAGGGTTATCAAAGCCTAGCTTCAGATATTCACTCCAGAGACGCCAGCTTTCTCCCATACGGGCGAGCCGGCCGTTCTCACGAATTTGCAAAAGTGTAAGCAACAGAGCTGCGATCCCGGCCGAGGCCAGAACCCAATCTGATGTAAGTTTCCAGTCCACCACGTTACTCCGCCGCTTTCAGCGAGGCGCCCTGCACATGGGGCTTGCCGCTGCGGTAATGGGCGATGCGCGCCTCGATCTCGGGGCGGAAGTGGCGGATCAGGCCCTGGATAGGCCAGGCGGCTGCGTCGCCCAGGGCGCAGATGGTGTGGCCTTCGACCTGGGTGGTGACTTCCAGCAGTGTGTCGATTTCCTTGGGATCGGCCTGACCGCTGGCCATCCGCTCCATCACCCGCCACATCCAGCCGGTGCCTTCGCGGCAGGGCGTGCACTGGCCGCAGCTCTCGTGCTTGTAGAAGTAGCTGATGCGGGCGATGGCCTTAATCAGGTCGGTGGACTTGTCCATCACGATCACCGCCGCCGTACCGAGGCCCGACTTCAGAGCCGACAGGGCGTCAAAATCCATCGGCAGGTCTTCGCAGGCCTCGGCCGGGATCATGCGGACGGATGAGCCGCCCGGAATAACCGCCTTCAGATTGCCCCAGCCCCCGCGCACGCCGCCGCAGTGATCCTCGATCAGCTGGCGGAAGGGGATCGACATAACCTCTTCCACATTGCACGGCCGCTCCACGTGGCCGGAGATGCAGAACAGCTTGGTGCCGGTGTTGTTGGGGCGGCCGAAGCCGGCGAACCATTCGGCGCCTCGCCGCAGGATGGTCGGCACGACGGCGATGGATTCCACATTGTTGACCGTGGTCGGGCAGCCATAGAGGCCCGCGCCCGCCGGGAACGGCGGCTTTAGCCTCGGCTGGCCCTTCTTGCCCTCCAGGCTTTCCAGCAGGGCCGTTTCCTCGCCGCAGATATAGGCGCCGGCGCCGTGGTGCATATAGACGTCGAAGTCGTAGCCATGGATGTTGTTCTTGCCGATCAACTTGGCCTCATAGGCCTCCTTGATCGCCGCCTCCATCACCTCGCGCTCGCGCACATATTCGCCGCGTATGTAGATGTAACAGGCGCGGGCCTGCATGGCGAAGCTGGCCACAAGGCAGCCTTCGATGAACAGGTGCGGATCATGGCGCATGATCTCGCGGTCCTTGCAGGTGCCCGGCTCGGACTCGTCTGCATTGACCACCAGATAGTGCGGGCGGCCATCCTTCACTTCCTTGGGCATGAAGGACCACTTCAGCCCGGTGGAGAACCCCGCGCCGCCGCGCCCGCGCAAGCCGGAGGCCTTGGTGTTGTTGATGATCCACTCCCGGCCAAAGCTGAGGATGTCCTTGGTCGAGTTCCATGCGCCGCGTTTCTTCGCCGCCTCCAGGCCCGGATCGTGAAGGCCGTAGAGGTTGGTGAAGATGCGGTCCTTGTCTTCGAGAATGCCGACCATGTTCTAGACGCCCTTCTCGAGCCGGCCGGCCTTGGCCAGGCCGACGATGAACCAGATCTGGGCAGCAAAGCCGATCAGGATCGCCGCGGCAAAAGCCGGCATGGCCCAGCCCAAATGAAAGCGCAGATCGCCGATGATAGCGCCCAGGGCGATCATCACGCACAGGGCGTCTATGCCCACCATGATCATGAAGCGTTGTTTCGCGCTCATCGCCCAATCTCCTTCCCTGTGAAGCAGAGCGGAACGGGGAAGGGGGACCAAACGTAGTTTGGTGGAAGGGGCTCTTGTTGACGCATAAGGGGGCAAGCGGCCGCAAAGAGGCCCCCACCACCGCCTTTCAGGCGGTCCCCCTCCCCCGCTCCGCTGCGCTTTGCAGGGGAGGAGAAGACGGTCTGCGGCGCCGTGCGGACACTAATCATGCCGGCTCCGGCGCGTTGGGGATTTTCTTCAGCTTTTTGGCCCTTGAACCGTCATACAGGGACGGGTCGGTCAGGCAGGTGGCGCCGCCCGCCGGCTCGCAGGTGTGACGTCCGGCATAGGAGCCGGGCTTGGGCGACTTGCCCGCGCGGAAATCGTCGATGATCTGGCCCAGGCTCTCGGGCGTCAGGTCCTCGTAGTAGTAGTCATTGATCTGGGCCATGGGCGCGTTCACGCAGGCGCCGAGGCACTCGACCTCCTGCCAGGTGAACAGGCCGTCCGCCGACAGGTGGTCTTTATGGCCGATCTTCTCGGCGCAGACCTTCATCAAGTCATTGGCGCCGCGCAGGGCGCAGGGCGTGGTGCCGCACACCTGGATCAGGGCCGCCTTCCCCACCGGCTCGAGCTGGAACATGGTGTAGAAGGTCACAACCTCCAACACCCGGATCACCGGCATCTCCAGCATCTCGGCGAGGGCGCGAATGGCGGGCTCGCAAACCCAGCCCTCCTGCTTCTGAATCAGCCACAGGATCGGGATCACCGCCGATTGCTTGCGCTCGGCGGGGTACTTGGCGATCCACCACTGGGCCTTCTCCAGCGTCTCCGCCTTAAAGGCGAAGCTGGCGGGCTGTTCTTTGGCCAGACGGCGGACGCTCACCGGTCGATCTCCCCGAAAACGATGTCGAGAGAGCCTAGGATGGCGGAAACGTCGGCCAGCATGTGGCCACGATTCATCCAGTCCATCGCCTGCAGGTGCGGGAAACCCGGTGCGCGTATCTTGGCGCGGTAAGGCTTGTTGGTCCCGTCGGCCACCAGATAGACGCCGAATTCGCCCTTGGGCGCTTCCACACAGGCGTAGACCTCGCCGGCGGGCACGTGGAAGCCTTCGGTGAACAGCTTGAAGTGGTGGATCAGCGCCTCCATCGAGCGCTTCATTTCCGCCCGGCGCGGCGGCGCCACCTTGCCGTCGTCGGTCAGCACGGGACCGCGGGCGTCCTTCATCAGAGCGATGCATTGGTGGATGATCTTGGTCGACTGGCGCATCTCTTCCATGCGGCACAGATAGCGGTCGTAGCAGTCGCCGTTTTTGCCCAGCGGAATGTCGAATTCCAGCTCCGAATAACACTCGTAGGGCTGGTTGCGGCGCAAATCCCAGGCGATGCCCGAGCCGCGCACCATCACGCCGGAAAAGCCCCAGGCTAAGGCCTCTTCCTTGGTCACTACGCCGATGTCGACGTTGCGCTGCTTGAAGATGCGGTTGCCGGTGATTAGGCCCTCGATGTCGTCCAGCACCTTGGGGAAGGCCAGAGCCCAGGCATCGATGTCTTCCAGCAGGGCTTCGGGCAGGTCCTGGCGCACGCCGCCGGGGCGGAAGTAGTTGGCGTGCAGCCGCGCCCCGCAGGCGCGGTCATAGAACACCATCAGCTTTTCGCGCTCTTCAAAGCCCCACAGCGGCGGCGTCAGGGCGCCCACGTCCATCGCCTGGGTGGTGACGTTGAGCAGGTGATTGAGGATGCGTCCGATCTCGCAGTAGAGCACGCGGATCAACTGGGCCCGGCGCGGCACGTCCACGCCTAGCAGCTTCTCGATGGCCAGGCACCAGGCGTGCTCCTGGTTCATCGGGGCCACATAGTCCAGCCGGTCGAAGTAAGGCGTGTTCTGCAGATAGGTGCGCGCCTCCATCAGCTTCTCGGTGCCGCGATGCAGCAGGCCGATATGCGGATCGACTCGCTCCACCACTTCGCCGTCCAGCTCCAGCACCAGACGCAGCACCCCGTGCGCGGCCGGATGCTGGGGACCGAAGTTGATGTTGAACTTGCGGACCAGGGTCTCCTGGCTCTCGCCGGTGGGCGCATGTAGGGCGCCGCCGTCTTCGTCGGTGGTCCGTTCGGCCAGCTTGGGCGGCAAATCTGAGTGGTCGTCGGCCATCACTTGCCCGCCTTCTCATCACCCGGGATCGTGTAGTCGTAGCCCGTGCCCGCCATGGCGTCCTTGGCCCCTTCCCAGGGAGACAGGAAGTCAAACTGGCGGAACTCCTGGGTCAGCTTGACCGGCTCATAGACCACCCGTTTCAGCTCATCGTCGTAGCGCACCTCGACATAGCCCGTCATGGGGAAGTCCTTGCGCAGGGGGTAGCCATGGAAGCCGTAGTCGGTCAGCAGGCGGCGCAAATCGGGGTGGCCGTCGAAGAAGATGCCGAACATGTCGAAGGCTTCACGCTCGAACCAGTCGGCGCTTGGATAGACGCTGACGGTGGTGGGAACCGGCGTATCCTCGTCCGTTTGGACCTTGATCCGGATGCGATGGTTCTTGGTTAGGGACAGCAGGTGATAGACCACATCGAACCGCCGTGAGCGCTCGGGATAGTCTACGCCGCAGATGTCCACCAGTTGCTGGAACCGGCAAGCGGGATCGTCCCGCAGGAATTTGAGCAGATCCACGATCCGTTCGCGCTCGGCCAGCAGGGTCAACTCGCCATAGGCCAGCATAACGCCCTGCACTGCACCGCCGGTGTTCGCCTGGATGTGCTGACCGAGCAGAGCCAGCGCCGGCAACGGCTCGGGCGCCGCAACTTCGGTATCGACCGGATCGCTCATCGCTCGATGGTCCCGGTGCGGCGGATTTTCTTCTGCAGCTGCAGCACGCCATAGACCAAGGCCTCGGCAGTGGGCGGGCAGCCCGGCACATAGATGTCCACCGGCACAATCCGGTCGCAGCCGCGCACGACGCTGTAGCTGTAGTGATAATAGCCGCCGCCGTTGGCGCACGAGCCCATGGAGATGACATAGCGCGGCTCGGGCATCTGGTCGTAGACCTTGCGCAGAGCCGGAGCCATCTTATTGGTCAAGGTGCCGGCCACGATCATCACGTCGGACTGGCGCGGGCTGGCGCGCGGGGCAAAACCAAAGCGCTCCAGATCGTAGCGCGGCATGGCCGAGTGCATCATTTCCACAGCGCAGCAGGCCAAACCGAACGTCATCCACATCAGCGAGCCGGTGCGGGCCCAGGTGATCAGGTCATCGGCGGCGGCAATGATAAAGCCCTTGTCGGCCAGCATGTCGGACACGCCGTCAAAATAGGGATCGTGCAGCTTGGGATCATAGCCTTGCACGCTGGCTTGGCCTGCGGCGCCGGCGGGAACTACTCCCATTCCAGGGCTCCCCTCTTCCACACGTAGACATAACCGAGGGTCAGATCGATCAGGAACAGCATCATGGTTCCGAAGGCCTCGACCTGAACGGTGCGCGGCAGCTTCATCAGGGTGACCGCCCAGGGAAACAGGAAGGCCACTTCGAGGTCGAAGATGATGAACAAGATGGAGACCAGGTAGAATCGCACGTCAAATTTCATGCGCGCGTCGTCAAAGGCGTTGAAACCGCACTCATAGGCCGACAGCTTTTCGGGGTCCGGCGCCTTGGGGGCAATCACCGCCGCCGCGACCAGGAAGCCCACGCCGATGGCGGCGGCGATGCCCAGCAGGATCACGATCGGAAGGTACTGCAGAAGGAAGCTGTTCATACGAGCCTCGGCGGCGGAATGGGCGGGTTTTAGCCGAATGATCGGAGCGGTTCCAAGGGCCATGGACCGATTTATCGCTGTTGCACAGGATTTGTTTCTGAATGATGCGGGGATGGGTCGGACGGGGCCGGCCATAGGCGGCCGCACGCACAGTTGACGGTTGACACGCCGGGGGCCTCAGACCTATGTCAGCCGCCTCGTGCAGCCCTTTTTGGGCGCGCTGCGGATGTAGCTCAGTTGGTTAGAGCGCCGGCCTGTCACGCCGGAGGTCGCGGGTTCGAGTCCCGTCATTCGCGCCATCCTGCTTCGCTCTCCGAGCTTCGCAGGACAGGTCGCTCCTCACCTGCACAGCGCTAACGCCTCCATGCTACGGTCTCTTCCCATGCAAGGAGTCATCATGACAGACCCATTGGACGCCTGCCCCCAGGGCATGCCGATGATTCGCACCATCGCCATGCCGGCGGACACCAATCCGGAGGGCGATATCTTTGGCGGCTGGCTCATGTCGCAAATGGACCTGGCGGGCGCGACCCTGGCGTTTGACGAGGCCAAGGGGCGATGCGCCACCGTGGCGGCCAATGAAATCGTCTTCTTCAAGCCGGTGTTCGTCGGCGATGAGGTCAGCGTCCATTGCAAGATCAAGGCCGTCGGCCGCACGTCCATTACGGTGTTCGTTGAGGCCTGGCGCCGTTCGCGCTTGTCGCCGGATGCCGAAAAGGTGACGTCGGGCGTCTTTACCTATGTGGCGATCGGTGAGGATCGCAAGCCTCGGCCCGTAAAGGGTTGAGATGGTGGGCGGCGAGGGGTTCGAACCCCCGACCTTCTGGGTGTAAACCAGACGCTCTGACCAGCTGAGCTAGCCGCCCTCTATCAGGCCGATGTTTAGCCTAAAATGACGCCGATAAAAAAAGGACGGCGCCTTGCGGTCGCCGTCCTTTGTACGCTTGCGAACGGACGGTCAGTTCAGGGCGGTCTTCAGCCCCTCGCCAACGCGGAAACGCGCGGTCTTTGACGCGGCGCGATTCACGGTTTCGCCCGTACGCGGATTACGCGCGGTGCCGGCCTTCCGAGTCACGGGAACAAAGCTGCCGAAACCCACCAGACGAACTTCTTGGCCCGACTTCAAGGAAGCCGTGACCGACTCCAAAACCGCCTCCAAGGCATCCTTCGCTTGGGTGCGGTTCAGACCGGTCTTTTCCGCAACAGCGGCCACCAGTTCGGCTTTTGTCATTCTTTCGTCTCCCAACCCTGTGCGCGGCTTTGTTTAGAGCAAGTAGCGACGCCGCCAATGCCGGATTATTGTGGCGCCTCGCAAGCCCCGTCAAATGCCCCTCACGCAGAAATGTTTCTGCGGACGGACATTTAACGGGGAAAAGTGCGCCTAGTGGGTAATTACGGCCTCTGAATCCGGTTCGCTTGTGGCGGCGGGCGCTGGAGGCTCATCCGATTCGGCCCAGTCGATCGGACTCAAGGGGCCGGACAAGGCGCGGGCCAACACCTCATCGACGGTGGCCACCGGCACGATTTCGAGCTCGGCTTTCACATTGTCGGGGATGTCGGCCAGATCCTTCTCGTTTTCCTTGGGGATCAGGACGGTCTTGATTCCGGACCGCAGAGCCGCCAACAGCATTTCCTTGAGGCCGCCGATGGGCAGGACACGGCCGCGCAGAGTGATTTCGCCCGTCATGGCGACATCCTTGCGAACCGGCACGCCGGTGAGCACCGATATCATGGCCACCGCCATGGCCACCCCGGCCGACGGTCCGTCCTTGGGCGTGGCCCCTTCGGGCACATGGACGTGCACATCGGTCTTCTCGAACAGGGGCGGCTTGATGCCGAAATGGGTCGAGCGCGCGCGGACGTAGGAATTGGCCGCAGAGATCGACTCCTTCATCACCTCTTTCAGATTGCCTGTGATCGACATGCGACCCTTGCCCGGCATCTTGACCGCCTCGATGGTCAGGATATCGCCGCCGAACTCGGTCCAGGCCAATCCGGTCACGATCCCGACCTGATCATCTTCGTCGGTCGCGCCGTAATGGAACCGGCGCACGCCCGCATACTTATCCAATCGAGCGGCGTCGACCGTGATGGCCACCAACTTTTCCCGCTCCAAATCCCGCACGCTTTTGCGCGCCAGATTGGCCAGTTCGCGTTCCAGCGAACGGACCCCCGCCTCGCGGGTGTAGTAACGGATGAGATCGCGGATGGAGTCGTCCGGCACGACCCACTCGCCTTCCTTCAGCCCATGGTTTTCCAGCAGCTTGGGCAACAGGTGGCGCCTGGCGATCTGCACCTTCTCATCCTCGGTGTAACCGGGGATGCGGATGATCTCCATGCGGTCCATCAGCGGCTGGGGCATGTTCAGGCTGTTGGAGGTTGTTACGAACATCACCTGGGACAGGTCGTAGTCCAGTTCCAGATAGTGGTCGTTGAACGTCGAGTTCTGCTCCGGGTCCAGCACCTCCAGCAGGGCGCTGGAGGGATCGCCCCGCCAATCGGCGCCCAGCTTGTCGATTTCATCCAACAGGAAGAAGGGATCCGTGGCCTTGGCCTTCTTCATCGACTGGATGATCTTGCCAGGCATGGAGCCGATGTAGGTGCGCCGGTGCCCGCGAATCTCGGCCTCGTCCCGCACGCCGCCGAGAGACAGGCGCACGAATTCCCGCCCCGTCGCCTTGGCGATTGAGCGCCCCAAGGAAGTCTTGCCTACGCCGGGAGGACCGACCAGGCACAGAATCGGACCCTTCAGCGTTCCGGTGCGCGCCTGAACGGCCAGATATTCAAGAATGCGTTCCTTGACCTTCTCAAGTCCGTAGTGATCCTCGTTGAGGATGCGCTCGGCGCGTTCCACGTCGATCTTCTTGGTCTTGGCCTTGCCCCAAGGAATGGACAAGAGCCAGTCCAGGTAGTTACGCACAACCGTGGATTCAGCCGACATCGGGCTCATGTTGCGGAGCTTCTTGAGTTCGGCTTCGGCCTTGCTGCGCGCTTCCTTGCTCAGCTTGGTCTTTTTGATCCGTTTTTCGAGATCGATCAGCTCGTCGCGAGAATCGTCCTGCTCGCCCAGCTCGCGCTGAATGGCCTTCATCTGCTCATTCAGATAATATTCGCGCTGGGTCTTCTCCATCTGGCGCTTGACGCGCGAGCGGATTTTCTTCTCGACCTGCAGCACGCTGATCTCGCCCTCCATCAGGGCGTAGACCTTCTCCAACCGCTTGACGACATTGAAGATTTCCAAGAGCTGTTGCTTGTCCAGGATCTTGACGGACAGGTGAGCAGAGATAGAGTCCGCCAGTTTGCCGGGCTCGGTGATCTGGGGGATCGAGGCCAGGGCTTCAGGCGGAACCTTCTTGTTCAGCTTGATGTAGTTTTCGAACTGCTCCACCACCGCACGCGACAGCGCCTCGGCTTCGTGGGCCTGACCGCCCTCTTCCTCGACCGCAGCCACCCGAGCTTCGAAATAGTCGGTCTGTCCGGTGAACGCCTCTATGCGCGCGCGCGACTTGCCCTCCACGAGCACCTTGACGGTGCCGTCAGGCAACTTGAGCAACTGAAGAACGGTGGCGACCACACCGATGTCGAAAATGGCGCTGGGCGCCGGATCGTCGTCGGAGGAATTCTTCTGAGTGGCTAGAAGGATCTGCTTGTCGTTTTTCATCACCTCTTCGAGCGCACGCACGGATTTGTCGCGGCCCACGAACAGGGGAACCACCAAGTGCGGGAACACGACGATGTCCCTCAGCGGCAGAACCGGCAGTGTTTTGGTCTCTTGCATCATGCACTCCTAAGCCGGCGCGGGGCTCCGCGCGCGGCGACCAAACGGCCTGTTCCGATGCACAACAACGGAAGCCCGCCCGGCCCGCCAGATTCGGCGTCTATTCGTCGCTTAATGTGGGCCTTACGCAGCAAGGTTCAAGCGCTGCGGGAAAGCCGTCCCCAGGAAGATGTCAGGGCGGGGGCTTCGCCTAACTGGCTGCCGCCGGTCCCTTGTCGCTTCGCCGCTCCGAATAGATCATCAGCGGTTGAGCGCGGCCTTCGACCACCTCGCCATTGACGACCACTTCTTCCACGCCCTGATAGGTCGGCAGTTCGAACATGGTTTCGAGCAGAATGCCTTCCAGGATCGAGCGCAGGCCCCGCGCCCCGGTCTTGCGGCCTATGGCCTTGCGGGCGACCGCATGTAGAGCGTCGTCGGTGAAGGTCAGGCCGACATTCTCCATATCGAACAGGCGCTGGTACTGCTTGACCAGGGCGTTTTTGGGCTCGGTCAGGATCTTGACCAGGGCCACTTCGTCCAGGTCTTCCAGGGTGGCGATCACCGGCAGACGGCCGATGAATTCCGGGATCAACCCAAAGCGCTGCAGGTCATCAGGTTCGACCTTGCGCAAAATCTCGCCCGTGCGCCGGTCTTCCGGATCCTGCACGGTGGCGCCGAAGCCGATTGACGTGGATTTGCCACGGGCGGAAATGATCTTTTCTAGGCCCGCAAAGGCGCCGCCGCAGATGAACAGGATGTTGGTGGTGTCCACCTGCAGGAACTCCTGCTGGGGATGCTTGCGCCCGCCTTGCGGCGGAACCGAAGCGACCGTCCCTTCCATGATCTTCAGCAAGGCCTGCTGGACGCCCTCGCCCGACACGTCGCGGGTGATCGAAGGATTGTCCGACTTGCGGCTGATCTTATCCACTTCGTCGATATAGACGATGCCGCGCTGAGCCCGCTCGACATTGTAGTCGGCCGCCTGGAGCAGCTTCAGGATGATGTTCTCCACATCCTCGCCCACATAACCGGCTTCGGTCAGGGTGGTCGCGTCGGCCATGGTGAAGGGCACGTCGATAATGCGCGCCAGGGTCTGAGCCAGCAGGGTCTTGCCCGAGCCGGTGGGCCCGACGAGCAGGATGTTGGACTTGGCCAACTCGACGTCGTTGTTCTTCTGGGCGTGGTTCAGGCGCTTATAGTGATTGTGGACCGCGACCGAGAGGACCTTCTTGGCGTGGCTTTGGCCGATCACATAATCATCCAGGACCTCACAGATCTCCTTGGGAGTCGGGACCCCGTCCTTCGATTTGACGAAGGCGATTTTGTGCTCCTCACGGATGATGTCCATGCAGAGCTCGACGCACTCATCGCAGATGAAGACGGTGGGGCCGGCAATGAGCTTGCGCACCTCATGCTGGCTCTTGCCGCAGAAGGAGCAGTAGAGCGTGCTCTTGGAGTCGCCGGTCGCTGCTTTCGTCATGGTCCGTTCTCACTCTCCGCAAAGACGCCCAGGCGCCTCGCCACGCATCAGACCGCCCCGCGTTAATCCGGGTTGGGCCAGCCATCCAAGCAGGATACATGCCGCAGGTTGTCTAATCCTTGACATTCCTCGATTGTTTCGTCGACCACAAGCGCGATTGAGCCTTCTTCGATCAAAACATGGGATTACACGTGCCCGAACACCAGTCCCCAGGGCGCAGATCCTTGGTCGCCTTCGATTTTGATGGGACATTGACCACCCGGGACAGCTTTACCGCCTTCTTGGCCTGGCGCGCGGGTCCGATCCGATATGCCTTAGGCCTGTTTCGTCTGATCCCCGCGCTCGGGTTTTATGTGGTCCGGCGAGATCGGGGGCGCCTGAAAGCCGCAGCGGTAAGGGAATTCCTGTCCGGCATGACCCCCGACGCGCTCGCCCAAGCGGCGGAGGCCTTCGCTGACGCCAAGATTTTGACCCTGCTGCGCCCTGACGCCTTGTCCACCTGGCGTCGCTGGAAAGACAGCGGCTGCACCATGCTGATCGTGACCGCCTCGCCCGAACTGGTGGTCCAGCCCTTCGCCGTCCGACTTGGCGCGGACGGACTGATCGGCACGCGTCTAAAAATCAGCGATCAGGGTCAAGTCACCGGCGCCCTTGAGGGGGCAAACTGTCGCGGCGCAGAAAAGGTCCGACGAATCACGAGCCAATTCGGGACACAGTCGCTGGCTGCAGCCTACGGAGATACTCCGGGCGACCACGAGATGCTGCACATGGCCTCTGTGAGGGGGTATCGCGTGTTCAAGGGCAGGCCCTGAAGCCCCAAAGGGTCCTGGCGACCCCGGCAGGACTCGAACCTGCAACCGTCTGCTTAGAAGGCAGATGCTCTATCCGGTTGAGCTACGGGATCAGTGCGTCCAGGGCTGTTTGCGGCCGGGCGCAAAATTGTCGGCATAGGCCTTGATGATCTTCTTGCGGTCTTGCGGTTCGATGACCTGAAAGGGAATGGCGTGGGCCTGGGCGTAGGCGACGGCTTCATCGCTGGTCTCGAAGGTTAGCCGCACCTGGCCATCCATGTCCGTAGAGCTGGTCCAGCCCATCAGAGGGTCCACTTGGCGCGCGCTGGCCGGCTCGAATTCCAGAACCCAGGCCTGGGTCTTGGCCATGCCGGACTGCATGGCGGATTTCGACGGACGATAGATACGCGCGAGCATGACGAAACGCCTCCTCTAGTCCCTTTCCCCTACCCGGCTTTTCTAAGGGGGGCAATTGAAGGCCTAACCGATGGTCGGGGCGGCAGGATTTGAACCTGCGACCCTCTGCTCCCAAAGCAGATGCGCTACCAGGCTGCGCTACGCCCCGACATCGGATTGCGGGTCTTGCCACGCAGGGGCCGTCGCCGCAACGCGCTTAAGGCTTGGCCCCGTCGGGCTGGAGAATTTTGATCTCATACACCGACGGCCAAAGCTTGCCCGTCACAAACAATCTGTCGGCCTTAGAGTCATAGGCGATCCCGTTCAGCACGGCGTCGGGGTTGCCGTTCTGATTGGCGGCGACCAGGGGGCTGAGGTCGATCCAGTTGATCACCTGGCCGCTCTTGGCGTCGATGCAGGCAATCCGGCTGGTCTGCCAGATGTTGGCATAGATGCGCCCCTTTACCTGCTCAACCTCATTGATATTGAGCACGGGCTCACCGTCGGCGGTCACATGCAATCTGCCCGTTTCCTTCAGGCTCTCGGGATCAAGAAAGCGAAGATCGGAGGTTCCGTCGCTCATGATCAGACGATGGGCGTCGCGGGTCAGCGCCCACCCTTCACCGGGGTAATGGAAGCTGGCCTGAGGGGCGAATGTCGCCAGATCGTAGATGAAACCGACCTGAGACCGCCACGTCAGCTCGATCAGCCGGTTCTTCCAAAAGACGATGCCCTCACCGAAATAGGCGGCCGAAATATCGCGCTTTTGCACCACCTCGCCTGTTTCCAGCTTCACCTTTCGGATCGACGAGCGGCCCTCCAGGCCCGTGCTCTCATACAAATAGCCGTCCTTGTAGAACAGGCCCTCGGTAAAGGCGTTCGGATCATGCGGATAGGTATGAACGACGCGAAAGCCGTAAACGGGCGCTGCTCTAGCATCCTGTACGCCGACCATGCTCAGCCAGGCGCACAGCACAGCGGCGGCCAGGGTTCTAACTAGGCTCGGCATTGTTTCCCGCCTCGGTCCGTGGCCGCTGTCGCAAACGGCGAAGCCACAGTCAACACCGCTAAGATGGCGTCAGATTGGCAGGCTCAGCTTGCTTCGATTTCAGCCACCACAAGGCCCTTGGGCCCTTCGGCGAAGCGCACCATGACATCTTCACCGGGCTGAAGATCCTCCAGGCCGCTGCGTCGCAAGGTTTCGATGTGGACGAAAATGTCGCCCGGCTCATGGTCGCGCACGACAAAGCCATAGCCCTTGGTTCGATTGAACCATTTGACCTTGACCCGTTCTGCCGGTCCGGTGGCCTCCAACGACCGACGTTGGGCGGCCGGGCCATCGCTTCGATCCCGGTAAGTGTGACGGTCCCCGTCGTCGCGGTCCCGGCGCGGCGCGCCGTCGAAGCGCGCGCGCGGCTGGGGCGGGGTGGCCGAAGACTCGTCCAATTCGTGAATCTCCGAAACCTGCCAGCCCTTGGCCCTCTGGACCACGTCGCACACAATGGCGCACCCTTCGGGCGCGCTTTCGCGGCCGGTCTGCCGCAGGCTGGTAATGTGCAGTAAAACGTCCCTCAGTCCCGTCTGGCCTGGGTCGTCAGGAACGATGAATCCGTAACCCTTGCCCGGGTCGAACCATTTGATTCTGCCGTTGATCCGTACGGATTCTTCGGCGGCATCAACTTCCTCGTAGCTAAAACTCGACATTATCCCCCCACTGCCGCCAATTCTAAACAGGCGGGACTCCCTTCTACGAACACTGTTCTCCAAAATTTTCTGACGTCAATGCCGAATCGTACGCATGGCGATTCGCCGCATTAGG
Organism: uncultured Caulobacteraceae bacterium; assembly: GCA_964451265.1. Taxonomy (GTDB): domain Bacteria; phylum Pseudomonadota; class Alphaproteobacteria; order Caulobacterales; family Caulobacteraceae; genus BOG-938. Next base: position 47,331 of record CAYVHP010000116.1, read on the forward strand.
GAAATGCGCGCGAAATTTCGAATTTTGGGGGTGGGTTGGCAGTCCCTAGGGGAGTCGAACCCCTCTTCCCAGATTGAAAATCTGGTGTCCTAACCGATAGACGAAGGGACCACGGTGGTGAGGATGGCGCATATATCCGCCTTCCCTACCCTGTGCAAGCTACCCGTTGCGACGAGGATCGGCGGCGTCCTCAATCTCCAATTCAACGCCCCGGCGGCCGTTCCAGTCGTCGGCCTTTAGGCGTCCGACCACGTGAAGACCCGCCCCGCCCGCCAACAGCCGGCGCCCCAGATTCGTATCACCCGCCCGCCAGGCCACCGCCTTGAGCCGAGCGCCCGAACCGTTCGACAGAAAACAGCGAACATGGCCGCCATTCAGGGCGCGGGGCTGGTCGATGGCGACATGGGCGGCGGCGAACATCGGCTCGGCGTTGCCCGGGCCAAACGGGGCCAGTCGCTGAAAGTCCTCATATAGAGCCCGATCAGCCGATGACGGGGTGATCAAGGCGTCGATGTCCACCGCGTCGGCCTGGGCGGCGGCCTCGCTTTCCGTCTCCAGCGCCTGGGTCAGAAAGCCCTCGAACTCGTCGATACGAGAGGATTGGATGGTCAGCCCGGCGGCCATGGCGTGCCCACCTCCGGCCAGCAACAGCCCCTGTTCGAACGCCGCTTGGACGGCCCGGCCCAGATTAACGCCGGGCTGAGAGCGTCCTGATCCCTTGCCGATCCCTGCCGCCGGGTCGACGCCGATCACCATGACCGGCCGGCGAAACCGCTCGCGTAGCCGCCCGGCGACTATGCCGATCACCCCCGGATGCCACCCCTCGCCGGACACCACGATAACCGGTAGGTCGCCGGGCGCCGCGTGGCGGCGTTCAATGCTCTGGGCAGCTTCTTCGGCCACTTGACGCTCAACATCCCGCCGCGACAGGTTCAGGGCATCCAACTCCTCCGCCAGGGCCTGGGCTTCCTCGGCGTCGTCGGTCGACAACAGCCGGGCGCCCAAATCCGACCGCCCGATCCGTCCACCGGCATTGATTCTTGGCCCTAGAACAAATCCTGCCTGGAACACCCCGGCGGGACCCTCAGCCTTGGCCACTCGCATAAGCGCTTTCAGCCCCGGATTGGCCCATGCCGACATGACCTTGAGGCCCTGGGACGCCAGGGCCCGGTTGAAGCCGACCAGGCGGGTGACGTCACAGATCGCGCCCAGGGCGGCCAGGTCCAGCCATTGCCTCAGGTCCGGCTCGAGCCGGGAGTCGAACAATCCGCGCCGCCGCGCTTCACGATTCAGCGCCGCCAACAGGACATAGGCCACGCCGGCAGCGGCCAGCACGCCTTGCCCGGAATTGCAGCCCGGCCGATTGGGATTGACCACGGCCGCCGCCGCAGGTGGATCGCTGCGCATCAGGTGGTGGTCGATCACCACGACCTGAAGCCCCATCTGCGTGGCCGCCGCGATCGCCTCATAGGCCGCCGCGCCGCAGTCCACCGTGATCACCAGCTCCGCGCCCTGGTCTCGCAAACGCTGGAACGCCGCCGGGCTAGGCCCATAGCCCTCGGTAATGCGGTCAGGCACATAGATTGGCAGGTCCTTGCCCATGGCGCGGAACCACCGCACCAGCAAAGCCGCGCTGGAGGCGCCGTCGACGTCGTAATCGGCGAACACCGCGACGGAGCGGTCCTTTTGCACGGCGTCGATCAGCAGGTTGGCCGCCCGATCCATGTCCATGAACGACGACGGATCGGGAAACAGCGCCTTAAGCGTCGGCGACAAAAACGCCTCGGCCTGATCCTCGAAAACGCCGCGTGAGGCCAAGGCGCGGGCCAGAGGTTCGCTCAGGCCGTGACGTTGCGCCAGGGTGCGGGTCAGGGCGGCGTCGGCGGGCCGTTCGCGCCAGGCTCGGCCCGAAAGCGAGCGGGAGACGCCCAGGAAGTCCTGAGCAAAGCTGTCCGGCCCGGTCAGGCCGTCCGCCAACTCAGAGCGGCCGCTTGGTGCGCACTTCGCGCACAAGCTGGGCGGCGGAATGCATCACCAGGGTGTGCGTGCGCACCAAGCCGTTCTCGATCCTGACCCCGTCCAGCAAGGCGCCCTTGGTCACCCCGGTGGCGGCAAAGATGGCGTCACCCTTGACGATCTCGTGCAGGTCGTACTTGCGATCCAGGTCCTTGATGCCCCAGCGCGCGGCGCGGGCGCGCTCGTCGGCGTTGCGGAACACCAAACGCCCCTGGAACTGTCCGCCCACGCATTTCAGGGCAGCGCAGGCCAGAACGCCTTCGGGCGCCCCGCCTTGGCCAATGTAGATATCCACGCCGGTTTCCGGGTCTGTGGTGTTGATGACGCCCGCCACGTCGCCGTCGGAAATCAGATAGACACGCACGCCCTCAGAGCGAAGGCTGGCGATGATCTCGGCGTGTCGCGGACGATCCAGCACGCAGGCGGTGATTTCCGCCGTCGGCACGCCCTTGACCTTGGCCAGGGCCCGCGCGTTTTCCGCCGGCGTCTTGTCCAGATCGATCACGCCGGCCGGAAATCCGGGACCCACAGCGATCTTGTCCATGTAGGTGTCGGGCGCATTGAGCAGGGTGCCTTCCGGCGCCCAGGCCATCACCGCCAGGGCGTTGGCCATGGCCTTGGCCGTCAAGGTGGTGCCTTCCAGGGGGTCCACTGCGATGTCGATCTTGGGTCCCTTGCCCTTGCCCAGGCTTTCACCGATGAACAGCATCGGCGCCTCGTCCCGTTCGCCTTCGCCGATGACGATGCGGCCCTGGATGTCCAAGGTGTTGAGCGTGTCGCGCATGGCTTCTACGGCCGCGCGGTCGGCCTCCTTCTCGTCCCCTCGGCCGACCATGGACCAAGACGCAATGGCCGCCGCCTCCGTCACGCGGACCGCGTCCAGCACGAGGCTGTCGGGCAAGGGAGATGCGCTCATCGGGGGCTCCTGGCGGGTGTCGGTGCTATCATCGTAAGATTCTCAGACGCGGGCGATGCGTATCATACGCGGCCGCTCAATCACCGCAGGCAAGGCCGCGATCCGTTCAACCGCATCGAGTAGAACGCTCTCCGGCGCCTCATGCGTGGTCAGCACGATCGGCACGCCGTCCGCATTGTGATTGGGCTTTTGCAGGAAGCTGTCGATGGAGACCCGCGCTTCGGCCAGGGTCTCGGTGATGGCGGCGATCACGCCGGGTTCGTCGCGCACCAACAGCCGCAGATAGGCGCGCTCCTGGCGATGGGCGGCGTCCAGGGGCATCAGGTGCGGCAGAAGCGTCGCCGGGCGCTGGAACACCGGACGAACCGCGCCGGTCATCACGTCGGCGATATCGGCGGCCACGGCCGCCGCCGTCGGGCCAGAGCCCGCGCCGGGCCCTTGAATGAAGATGCGGCCGATCCTGCCGCCTTCGATAAACAGCGCGTTCAAGGCGCCGGAGGTTTGCGCCAGAGGGTGTTCCAGCGGCGCCAGGGCCGGATGCACGCGCACCGATATGCCCTCGGCGGCCCGTTCGGCCGAAGCCACCAGCTTGATGCGATAACCCAACTCGTGCGCCAGCTTGATGTCCAGCAGCTCGATCTGGTCTAGGCCCTCGATCTGGGCGTCGGCGAAACTGGGCGCGCAGCCGAAGGCCAGGGCCGACAGGATCACCACCTTATGACCGGCGTCAAAGCCGCCGATGTCCATGGTCGGGTCCGCCTCGGCGTAGCCCAGCCGCTGAGCCTCAGTCAGAACATCGGCAAAGCTGTGGCCAGCGGCCTCCATCTCGGTCAGGATGTAGTTGCAGGTTCCATTGAGAATGCCCGCGACTCGGACAACCTCGTCGCCGACCATCGCCTCGCGCAGCATCTTCACCGCCGGCGTGCCGCCCATCACAGCGGCCTCGAACAACAGGGGCGCGCCCTTGGCCTCAGCCAGGGCCGCCAGTTCGGCGCCGTGCTCAGCGATCAGCGCCTTGTTGGCGGTGACGACGGGCTTTCCAAGAGCCAGCGCCGCCTCGACCGAGGCCTTAGCCGGGCCGTCCGAGCCGCCGATCAGTTCCACGTACACGTCTGTCTCCGGCGAGCGAGCCAGAGCCACCGGATCGTCGAACCAGGTCAGGGCCGAGATGTCGAAATCGCGCTTGCGCGAGCGGGACCGGGCGGAGACCCCGGTCACTACGGCCCGCCCGCCCGCCGGCGCGAAGTCGGGCCTCTCGGCCAGGAACTTCAACAGTCCCCCGCCCACAGTGCCCAGGCCGGCCACGCCGATACGCCAAAGTTTTTCGGTCATGGCTACTGCGCCGCCAGGTTATGAGAGCGCCGCAGAATGTCGTCGGCGTTGGCCAGGAACTTTCGCACATTGCGTGCGGCCTGGCGGATGCGGTGCTCGTTCTCCACCAGCCCCACGCGGACGAAGCCTTCGCCGTATTCGCCAAAGCCCACGCCCGGGGCTACGGCCACGCCGGCTTCCTCAATCAGCAGCTTTGAAAACAGCATGGACCCCGCCTCCTTGTACTGCGGCGGCAAGGGCGCCCAGGCGAACATCGACGCCGGCGGTGCGGGGATGTCCCAGCCGGCCTGGCCCATGGCCTTGACCAGGGTGTCGCGGCGCGACTTGTAAATGTTGCGGATATCCTCGACGCAGTCCTGAGGGCCATTGAGGGCCGCGGCCGCCGCCACCTGAATCGGTGTGAAGGCGCCGTAATCCAGGTAGGACTTCACCCGCGCCAGGGCCGAACACAGGCGCGCATTGCCCACCACCATGCCCACGCGCCAACCGGCCATGGCGTAGGTCTTGGACAGGGAGTTGATCTCCACCGCCACGTCCTTGGCCCCCTCGACCTGCAGGATTGACGGCGGCGGATTGTTGTCAAAGTAGATTTCCGAATAGGCCACGTCCGACAGCACGATCAGGTCATGCTTCTTGGCCAGGGCCACCACGTCCTTATAGAACTCCAGGTCGACCCATTGCGCCGTCGGATTGGACGGATAGCTGACGATCACGGCGATGGGCGGCGGCGCCGACCCGGTCATGGCCCGGCTGATGCCCGCCAGATATTGCTCGGGCGACAGGGCCGGCACATGGCGGATCACCCCGCCCGCCATGATGAAGCCATAGGCGTGGATCGGATAGGCCGGGTTGGGACAGATCACCACATCGCCCGGCGCCGTAATGGCCTGGGCCAGATTGGCGAAGCCTTCCTTAGAGCCCAAGGTGGCGATCACCTCGGTGTCGGGGTTCAGCTTCACGCCGAAGCGATAGCCGTAATAGTTGGCCATGGCCCTGCGCAGGCCGATGATGCCCTTGGAGGCGGAGTAGCGGTTGGTCTTGGGCCGATTGACCGTCTCGATCAGCTTATCGACGATATGCTGGGGCGTCGGCATGTCCGGATTGCCCATGCCGAAATCAATGATGTCCACGCCCTCGGCGCGCAACCGCGCCTTGATACGGTTGACCTCTTCGAAGATGTACGGCGGCAGACGCTGGATGCGATAAAATTCGGTGTTCATGGCCTGTCGGTCCTTAAGACCGCGCAAGAGGGCTGGACCGCCTGGATAGACTGCGTTGATCACAGCTCCAAGCGCGCGAAAGAGGAATTACGCCTCCGCCGGCTAGGACGCCGGCGAAGGCTGTTTAGCTCGATCGCGTTGAGCCTTGGCGTAGTCTTCGGTCCCGACCGCCGGGGGCGGCGGCGGCGCGGCGGCGCGAGCCTTCTGCGCGTCGGCCCAGGCCTGGGTGTCGGTCAGGATCTGCGGATAAAGCGCTTCCATGGCCTGCTGCTCGCGCCTCAGCCGTAAGGTGTCATAAATGCTACGCGCCCAGGCCGAAGCGGGACGGATGTCGGTCGGCGGACCGGCCGGCGCGTCGGAAAACTTCGGATAGGGCCGGTCAGCGGCGCTGGCCTCCGCTACGTCCTTGGCGATGGGCGAGGTCAGGTCAATGGGCGGAGGCGACAAGACCATATTGGGCGCATTCGCGCAGGCGCCCAGCAGGCACAGGCTCGCTGCGACCGGCCCAAGGCGCCCCGCAGTCCGCACAGTCTGCAAAATGCTCGTCTTTGTCGATTTCGCCATGGTTTGGCCGTTCAATTCGCTCTTCGTCTTATGCGATGATGGGCTAAAGCGAAAGGGCGAGCCGCACCTGCGGCCAAGAGGACAGTGAATGGCGGATCCGGCGAGCAAGGCCAAGGCGAAGGCCAGGACGACCCCTGGGTCCACTGCCTCCAAAACCGCAGCGAAGGCGTCGCCTAAGGCAAAGTCTAAGACCGAAGCCAAGCCCAAGGCGGTCAAACCCGCCTCAAAACCTTCGCACGACCAGAACGCACCCCCTAGGCCTGCGCCCGCAGCCAAGGACCTCGCCCTGCTGCTGGGATCGGACAACGGCGCGGCGCTGGAGCGGCTGTCCAGCAACCTCGCCCGCGCTGCCCTGACAGCGCAAGGCGCCCTGGCCGGCGCCGCATTGAAGACAGCCGAGAATCCCGCCGCGCTCAATCCCGATCCGTTCAACGCCGCTCCGGCCATGAGCGAGGTGATCGGCAAGCTGGCCGCTCAGCCTGACCGGTTGTTCAAGGCCCAAACCGAACTGCTCGCCCGCTATATGGACCTGTGGCAATCGGCGGCCAAACGCATCGCCGACGGCGAAACCTCGCCGCCCGTGGTGACCCCGGCGCCCGGCGACCGCCGTTTCAAGGACGCGGACTGGGACGCCAATCCCATGTTCGACGTGATCAAGCAGTCCTATCTTTTGTCGGCCAATTGGCTGAACGACCTGGTCGGTCAGGTCGAGGACGTCGATCCTCAGACCAAGCGTCGCGCCGAGTTTTTCATGAAGTTCATGACCGACGCCTTGGCGCCCTCCAATTTCCTCATCTCCAATCCCGTCGCCTTGCGCGAAGCCATTGAAACCGAAGGCGAGAGCCTGGTGCGCGGCATGGACAACTTTGCCGCCGATCTGGAGCGCGGTCAGGGCAGCCTACAGATCAGCCAGACCGACGCCTCCAAGTTCGAGGTCGGGGTCAATGTCGCCTCCACCCCGGGCAAGGTGGTGTTTCAAAACGAACTGATTCAGCTGCTGCAGTTCAACCCGACCACTGACGAGGTGTTCGAGACGCCCCTGGTGATCTTCCCGCCCTGGATCAACAAGTACTACATTCTCGATCTGCGGCCCGATAACTCCATGATCCGCTGGCTGACCCAGCAGGGCTTCACGGTGTTCGTGGTCTCCTGGGTCAACCCCGACGCCGGCCTGGCCGAGCGCACGTTCGAGGACTACATGACCGGCGCGGCCTATGCCGCCATCGAGGCGGCGCTGAAGCAGACCGGAGCCGCCAAGGTCAATGTGGTGGGCTATTGCATCGCGGGCACCCTGCTCTCCTGCACCCTGGCCCACATGGCGGCCAAGGGGGACGACCGAGTGGCTTCAGCCACCTTCTTCGCCGCCCAGCAGGACTTCTCCGAATCCGGCGACCTGTCCCTGTTCACCGAGGAGGACTGGCTGCGCGCCATCGAAGTGCGCATCGACGAGGCGGGCGGCGTCCTGCCCGGCCGAGTCATGTCTGACACCTTCAATTCCCTGCGCGCCAACGATCTGATCTGGTCGTTCTTTGTGGGCAATTACCTGCTGGGCAAGGAGCCCAAGCCGTTCGATCTGCTGTTCTGGAATTCTGATCAGACGCGCATGCCCAAGGCGCTGCACATGTTCTATCTGCGGCGGTTCTACAAAGAGAACGCCCTGGCCAAGGGCGAGCTGGAGCTGGGCGGCGAAGGGCTCGATCTCAGCGCCGTCAAGACGCCGATCTTCGTCCAATCCGCCAAGGAAGACCACATCGCGCCCTATCGCTCGGTCTATCGCGGGCTGAAGCTGTTCGGCGGCCCCAAGACCTTCATCGTGGCCGGCTCAGGCCACATCGCCGGGGTCATCAACGCCCCGGCCGCCGCCAAGTACCAGTACTGGACCAACAGCAAACTCGACCCCTCGGTCGACGACTGGTTCGCCAAGGCTGAGGAGCACCCCGGATCCTGGTGGCCGCACTGGGTAGAGTGGCTGGCGCCCAAGTCCGGCCCCAAGGTCGCGGCGCGCAACCCGGCCAAGGGGCCGCTAAAGCCGATTGAGGACGCACCGGGGAGCTTTGTAAGGGTGAAGTCGTAGCGTGCTCCACCGCGAAGCGGGGGAGCTGTCAGCGAAGCTGACTGAGGGGGCGTAGGATTGGCACGCCCCCTCCGTCCCTTCGGGCCACCTCCCCCGCTAAAGCGGGAGCTTTGCGATAGTCGCGGCCAGACGCCCTGGTCTTGATGAATGTGGGCTTGGTGTGAGGCTTAAGGCGGGCGCCTCGGTGTGTTGTTCTGGTGGTTCAGGCGGTGAGGACCAGGGCCCTTCGCAAGTTGATGGC
>CAYVHP010000117.1:0-24415 GCA_964451265.1 uncultured Caulobacteraceae bacterium
GCGGCGCAGGATGGAGACGATCTCGCGGATCGTGGAGGTCTCCAGACCCAGCACGAAATCCAGGAAGATCGGCCGGTCATAATCGTCCGGCCCAAAGCCGTAGGTGGCCGGGTCCAGCTCGGAGGTGTCGTGCTTTTCCTCCAGGCCCAGGGGGTCAAGCTTGGCGGCCAGGTGCCCGCGCATGCGATAGGCGCGGATCATCATCACTGCGCGCAGGGAATCTAAGGTGGCCTTGCGCACCGTCTCCGGCGAGGCTTCGGGTTGGGCTGTGGCGATGGCCTTGGCCAGCTTGGCCTCAACCGCCGGCCACATACCGTCCATGGCCGACAGCCAGTCGGGGCGCGGCTGCGGCGTGGCCTTGGCGGTCCAGGCGGGCTCGCGCACGGCGCCGGTCACCTCATCGGCGCGCTCGCGCAGGGTGGAGAAGAAGGCCTGCCAGGAGGGCTCGACCGACGAGGGGTCAGCGGCCCATTTGGCGTAGAGCTCCTCAACGAAGGCGCCGTTGGCGCCGTACAGGAAGGAGGTTTCAGAGAGGACTTGGTTTAGCCCGCTGGAATCGTCGGCCATGATATTCAATCCTTCGACAGGCCCTTCCGCCCAGGGATGGCCCGCCGCCTAAAGTGTCAGGCGCCTTTCAGCACCTCGATCAGAGTCTGTCCCAAAGTCGCCGGAGACGGCGATACGCGAATGCCCGCCGCTTCCATGGCCGCGATCTTGTCGTCCGCGCCGCCCTTGCCGCCCGAAATAATAGCCCCCGCGTGACCCATGCGCCGCCCAGGCGGCGCCGTGCGTCCGGCGATGAAACCGACCATCGGCTTTTTTATCTTGGAATGCTTAATGAAGTCGGCAGCGTCCTCTTCGGCCGAGCCGCCGATCTCGCCGATCATGATGATCGACTGAGTATGGGAATCGGCCAGGAACATCTCGAGCACGTCGATAAACTCCGTGCCCTTGACCGGGTCGCCGCCGATGCCGACGGCGGTTGTCTGGCCGAGGCCGACGTTAGAGGTCTGGAACACCGCCTCATAGGTAAGGGTGCCCGACCGGGAAACAACGCCGACCGAACCGGCCTTGAAGATATTTCCCGGCATGATGCCGATCTTGCACTGGTTGGGCGTCAAAACGCCCGGGCAGTTGGGTCCGATCAGGCGCGACTTGGAGCCGATCAGCGCGCGCTTGACCTTGATCATGTCCTCCACCGGGATGCCCTCGGTGATGCACACGATCAGGGGAACCTCGGCGTCGATGGCTTCCAGGATGGAATCCGCGGCATAGGGCGGCGGCACATAGATCACCGAGGCGTCCGCCTTGGTGGCCTCCATCGCCTCGCCCACGGTGTTAAACACCGGCAGGTTCAGGTGCGTCTGCCCGCCCTTGCCGGGCGTGACCCCGCCGACCATCTGGGTGCCGTAGGCGATGGCCTGCTCGGAGTGGAAGGTCCCCTGGGCGCCGGTGAAGCCTTGGCAGATGACCTTGGTGGTTTTGTCGATCAAAATGGCCATGGAACTAGGCGATCCCTTTCACGGCCTTGACCACCTTCTCGGCGGCGTCGGACAGGTCGTTGGCGGCGATGACGTTCAGGCCCGATCCATTGATGATCGCCTTGCCCTCGGCGACGTTGGTGCCTTCCAGGCGCACCACCAGGGGCACCTTAAGGCCGACCTCTTTCACTGCCGCGACCACGCCCTCGGCGATGATGTCGCAGCGCATAATGCCGCCGAAGATGTTGACCAGGATGCCCTTCACATTGGGGTCCGAGGTGATGATCTTGAAAGCGGCGGTGACCTTTTCCTTGCTGGCGCCGCCGCCGACATCGAGGAAGTTGGCCGGCTCGGCGCCGTACAGCTTGATGATGTCCATGGTGGCCATGGCCAGGCCCGCGCCGTTGACCATGCAGCCGATTTCGCCGTCCAGGGCGATGTAGCTCAGGTCATAGTTGGAGGCCTCGATTTCCTTTTCGTCCTCCTCGTCGATGTCGCGCAGGGCGCGCATGTCGTCATGGCGGAATAGGGCGTTGGAATCGAACGACACCTTGGCGTCCAACAGCTTCAGATTGCCGTCGCCGGTGACGATCAGGGGATTGATCTCCAGCAGCGCCATGTCCTTTTCCACAAAGGCGGCGTGCAGGGCCTTGAGCAGGCCGAAAGCCTGTTTGGCGGCCGCGCCGTCCAGCTTGAGCGCTTCCACCAGATGGCGGCCGTGGTGCGGAAACACGCCGGTGGCCGGGTCGATGGAGAAGGTGATGATCTTTTCGGGGGTCGAGTGGGCGACTTCCTCGATGTCCATCCCGCCCTCGGTGGAGGCGACCACCGCCACGCGCGAGGTTTCGCGGTCCACCAGCAGGGACAGATAAAGCTCGCGCGCGATAGCCGCGCCTTCTTCGATATAGAGGCGGCGCACCAGGCGGCCCTTGGGTCCGGTCTGGTGGGTGACCAGGGTCATGCCCAGCATGCGTTCGGCTTCCGCCCGCACCGCCTCCAGGGACTTGACCACCTTGACCCCGCCGCCCTTGCCGCGCCCGCCGGCGTGGATCTGGGATTTGACGACCCAGACCGGGCCGCCGAGGTCCTGGGCGGCGCGCACCGCGTCTTCGACGGAGAAAGCCGGGAACCCGCGCGGGACCGGAACGCCGTACTCCTTGAGGACGGCCTTAGCTTGGTATTCGTGGACGTTCATCTGATCCCGTCGCAACTTGCGGAGCGGGGCAAGGGGCCGGTCCCCGAAGGCCCCGACCGATCACCTCGGCGTGATGGCCTGGGCGTTATAGTGATGCTCGCCGGGGGGTTCAACCGCCGTTGGGCGGGACCAGAGGGAAAATCGGGAGATCGCTCAATCCGACCGCAACACCGGGGCCGGCCGTTTGGCCAGGGCTTGCAGCGCCGCCAACAATCCGCCGCCGCCGGCCAGGAGCATGGCGGCGCCCACCAGGGCGATGGCGCCGCTCCAATCCACGCTCCAGTGCGCCTGAAACACCTTGACCACGATGGGCCAGGCCGCCGCCGCCCCCAGCAGCACGCCTGCGGTTCCCGCGATCAGGCCGACCACGCCGTATTCGATGGCGTAGGCCGCCAGGACCTGGCCGCGCGCGGCGCCCAGCACCTTGAGGATCGCCGCCTCGCGCGCTCGGCTTCGGGCGCCGGCCGCGATGGCGCCGGCCAGCACCAGCACTCCCGCCAGAGCGGCGACGGCGGCCGCGCTGCGGACGGCCAGGGCCAGTTTGTCGAACAGGGCTGCGGCCGCCTCAAGCTGTTCGCGCACACTGATCACGTCCACCTGCGGGAAGTCGCGGCCTAGCCGGGCGGTCAGGGCCGCTTCGCCGGCCTTATCGGTCTTGGCTATGGCCACCTGGCGCAGGGATGCGCCCGCTAAGGCCTGGCTATTGAGGATCGCCTCAAATCCAGGGCCGAAGCCGCCGAGGTCCACGGGCCGCACAACGACAATGCGCGCCTCGATCTCGCGCCCCAGCGCCTGGACGGTGATGTGATCGCCGAGCTTCAAATGGCCGGCCCTGGACATCTCCATCCCCATCGCCACTACCGGCGGTCCGCCATAGCCCGCAGTCCACCATTGGCCCTCACTCGGCTTCACCCCGTCCGGCCGAGACGGCGCCACGCTCATCTGGATGTCGTTGTCGAACGCCCAGCGGGCGGAGGAATCGATCCGGTCGCGATCCACTGTCTTGCCGTTCAAGGCCACGACGCGGCCGGTGAACACCGGCATTCGTAAATAGCTTTGCGGGTTAAGCGGTCCGAGCACTGAGGCGACAGCGGCGTCGAACGCGGGCCCGCTTTCCGCAGGAATCTCGGTGAACACGATGGAGGGCGCCGTGCGCGGCGCCACCTCTCGGACCTGGGCCAGGAGGGCGGACTGGATCAGGACTACCGCAGCCAGCAAGGCGATCCCCAGACCCACAGCCGGGACCGCGCTCCTGGCCGCCGAATGCGGCCCGGCGAGGTTGGCCAAGCCCAGGCGGGCGGACCCTCGCGTCAGGACGCGTAGACGCCCGGCCGTCCAGGCCCCGACGCGGCCGAGCAGCCACAGTACGCCGAAACCCGCCGCTACAGCGCCAATCATGATCGCCGCCATGACTGTCGAGGGCGCCGTCGCGATGGCCACGGCCGCCAGACCCAGGGCGCACACTACGGCGCCGATCACCTCAGGGCCGAGGCTCAGTCGCCCGGTCATGTCTTGCCGGAACAGGGCCGCCGGCGGGGTGGACCGCGCCCTGGCCAAGGGTCCCAGGCTGAACGCTCCGGCTGCGAGGGCGCCGAAGGCTGCCGCGCGCAACAGCGGCGCGGGGTAGATCGCGAACAGGGCAGGTACAGGCAGACTATTGCCTGCAATGGCGGCCAGAAGGAACGGCGCGGCCGCGCCTAGGGCCACGCCGATGGCAATGCCTAGCAAGGCCAGCAGCGCGATCTGGATGAGATAGAGGTTGCGGATCAAGGCGCCTTGCGCCCCCAGCGCCTTGAGCGTGGCGATCGCGGGTTTCTTGGCCTGCAGATAGGCCTCCACCGCGCCCGACACACCCAGCCCTCCCGCCAGCAGCGAGGCCAAGCCGATGAAGCTGAGGAAATATTCCAGCCGCTCGATCAGGGTCCGCACCCCGGGCGATGCGTCATTGCGGTCGCGCACCCGCAAACCCGCCGCGCCGAATCGCACCCGCAGGGATTGGCGAAGGTCGCGGGGATCCTCGCCCCTGGACAGGGCGATGCGCGCTGTGGTCCCGATCCTCACGCCGGAGTCCAGCAGCCCCGATTGCTGGATGGCGTTCAGGCTGGTCAGCACCCTCAGGCCGAGCTGAAAGCCCCGGCTCAGCCGGTCAGGCTCTGCTCCGAGCACGGCATTGGCCACGAACGTCTGATTGCCGGCCAGGAACCGGTCGCCCAGTTTCAGGCCCAGCTTGTCGAGCATGCCCTGCTCCACCGCCGCGCCGGGCAATCCGCCGACCTCGGCCAGGGCCTTGGCGATGGCCATGGGTTTGCCGTCCGGTCCGGTCAGCTCCACGGTTCCGGCTAAGGGATAAAGGCCGTCCACCCCACGCAGATCGGCCAAGCGACGCAGACCCGAGGGCGCCTGGGCCATGACATTGACCCCGGCCGCATAGCTGACCCGCCCCAACCGCTCTAAGCCCCGGCGTTCGTCCGGCGCCAGGACGCGGTCGGCGCTGACGGCCAGGTCTCCGCCCAGGATATCGCGCGCCTGAGCGGCGAGGCCTTGTTTGAAGGCCTCGCCGATCGATCCGGCTGCGGCGATGGCCGCGACACCCACCGCCAGGCAGGCCAGGAAGATGCGAAATCCCGCCACGCCCGAACGCAGTTCGCGGGCGGCGAATTTGAACGACAGGGGCCAGCTCATGGCGCGATGCGCCCGCCGTCCATGCGCGCCTGCCGATCTGTGCGCGCCGCCAGCGCCGGATCGTGGGTCACCAGCACCAAGGCCGCCCCGGTCTCTGCCACCAGGTCGAACATCATGTCGGCGACGGAGGCGGCGTTGGCGCCGTCAAGGTTGCCGGTGGGTTCATCGGCGAACAGCAGGACCGGTCGGGTGGCCAGAGCCCTGGCCAGCGCCACCCGTTGTTGCTCTCCGCCGGAGAGCTGGTGCGGATAGTGGTGCAGCCTCGTCCCAAGACCGACCCGCTCCAGCCATTGACGGGAGATGGCGCCCGCGTCGGCATTGCCGGCGATCTCGAGCGGCGCGGCGACGTTTTCCTCGGCGGTCATATTGGGCAGCAGATGGAAGGACTGGAACACCAGCGCGGCGCGCCCGCGTCTCAGCCGCGCCCGGCCGTCCTCATTGAGGGCCGCAAGGTCCTGGCCGAACAGCTGCACGCGGCCGCGCGTGGGCTGTTCCAGCCCCGCCGCCACGGCGATCAAGGATGACTTGCCCGACCCTGATGGGCCGACCACGGAGACCTTCTCCCCCGCCTGCACGGTCAGGTCCACGCCGCTGAGAATCTCCACCGGCCCGGCTGCCGAGGGCAGGGTCAGACCTACGCCCTCCAGAACCAGGGGCGGCAAAGACGTCATGGAGGGCTCCTGGGCGGTCGATTGAGCAAGGGGTGTTGCGCGGGGCAAGGCGGCTTACATAGGGTCGGACCATGGCCAGCGCATCGCAAATCCCCAGGGCGGCAAAAATCGCACGGCTTCTGCTCCTGACAGGCGCCGTGGCGGGCCTGCTGATCGCAGGCGGGGCGCATGCGGCCGCCCGCACGCCGACGGTGGTGATGCTCGGCGACTCCGTCACGGCCGGATACGGCTTGAGCCGCGCCGATTCCCTGCCGGTGCAGCTTCAGGCGGCCCTCAGCCGACGCGGGCGTGCGGTCAAGGTGGTCGCGGCGGGCGTGTCCGGCGACACCACGGCCGACGCCCTGGCGCGGACCGACTTCAGTGTGCCGGTCGGGACTGACCTGTGCATCGTAGAGCTGGGCGGAAACGACCTGCTGCAGGGGATCGACCCCAAGCTTGTGCGGCAAAATCTGGACGCCATCCTGCGCAAGCTGAAGGCGCGGCGTGTTCCGGCGCTGATCGTCGGCGTCAAGGCCCCGCCCGCCGTCGGCGCCGGCTACGCCCGCGATTTCGACGCCGCCATCGCCGGAGCCGCAAAAGATATGGCGACTCCGCTTTATCCCGACTGGTTCGCCGGCGTTTCCGACGCGGGCTTGCGCCAACGCGACGGCCTGCATCCCAACGCCAAGGGCGCACGCACCATCGCCGAGCGCCTCGCGCCGGTGGTCATAAAGGCGTTAAAGGCGGGCGGGTAAAACATCCCAATCCCAATTGATGTTGGAGCATCATGCCGAGCCACTGGACCACCTACATCATCATGCTTGTGGCCCTCGGCCTGGTCATCCTACGTAACATGCGCGGGCGGCGGCTGAGGGTGGAGGCGCTGTGGGTGCTGCCCGTGATCATGGTGGCGCTCGCCGGCTTCGTGCTGGCCGCAGAGCCCAAGCCGCCCCTGGCGCTCGCCGCGGGCCTGGCCCTGGCGCCGCTGGTCGGGGCGGCGGTGGGCTGGCAGCGCGGGCGCTTCACCCGCATCGAACTTGACCCGACCACGCACAGCTTCACCAGCCGCGCCTCGCCGGCTGGCATGATCTTCTTGGTGTTGCTGTTTGTGGCCCGGTTCGGCTTGCGCGCCTACGTGGCCCAGACCGCACGCAATCCGGCTCTCACCATCGCCGCCACCGACGCCCTGCTGCTGTTCGCCGTAGGCCTGGTCTGCGCCCAGCGGGTCGAGATGTGGCTGCGCTGCCGGAAGATGTTGGCGGAGGCCAGCGGAGGGGCTTGAGATCGAGGAACGGGCGCGCGGATAAGCTCAGAAATTCTGCTCCTGCCGGGGGCACGCCAAAAAGGCAAAGCTAAGTGCGGCGTACGGGCCGTGTCTGACGTGCCTGAATCAGGCTCATGAATTGATCGCGCACGGCATTGAACAGCCCTGGTGGAAGCATGCCATAGACGATCGAGCTGTCTTCGCCGCCCTGCGTCCGCCTCAAGTCGGGGCCGGGCCAGACGAATTCGTTCCACTCCGACAGCATGATCCAGGATCGCTCATCATCCAGACCAAGCCTCAGTTTGACTTTCGGCGGGATTTCGATGGCAAGGGCCGGGTGCGAAGGCAGGCTGTGGGTGACGGGCAGCACCAGGGCGCGCGTTACACCGGCGTCGGACCTTAGGGCGGCTATGATCGCGCACGGTCGGTCCTTCTGGCCTTCCTCGCGGCCCTCTAGATATTCTCGGCGCCAGAGGTAGCTGTAGCGAATGACGAGGCCGGGGACCGGCGTTGGAAGCGCCACAGGCGCCTACTTCAACTCGGCGTCGAGATGAGCGAATTCCTCAGGCACGGTCGCGGTGCGCACGGCGTCCAGCCATTCCTCCGGCAGATCGGCGGTCAGGCCTACATGCCGATCACGGCGCTTAAGCCGCTCCCATTCTTCCACGGGCATGACCACCAGCGAGTCACGGCCGTGCTTGGTAATGACAACTGGTTCATGCCTAGCCTTGTCGCTAAGCGATCCAAAGGCCTGCTGAAATTCACTCGATGTGACGCGGGTAGCCGTCATGACAAAATCCAAATTTTATCTATTTTAGCGAAAATACGGATTTTCAACAAGCCTCATGGATAGCCATTTCGGACATCCTAATCCGCCGCGTAATCCTTCAGCACCCCCAGAGTCACGATGGCTAAGGTTTCCTCGTGGGTGGCGGCCAGGACCAGGGGCGGGGCGTGGCCGTCGTCCAGGGCTTCTTTCCAGCGCGGGGCGCACAGGCACCAGCGGTCGCCGGGTTTCAGGCCCGGGAAGTGATAGGCGGGCTGGGGCGTGGACAGGTCGTTGCCCACCGACTTGGAATAGGCGAGGAACTCGGCGGTCATCACCGCACAGACCGTGTGCAGGCCCAGATCGTCCGGCCCGGTCTCACAGCAGCCATTACGGAAGAATCCGGTCACGGGATTGCGAGAACAGGGTTCAAGCTCTCCGCCCAGGACATTGCGGGCGGTCTCATCGAAACGCATGGTCATGACTCAACATAGCGCCTATTGGCCGGGCGGCGCCAAGATGGATGTAAAGCCATGATCAGCCAAGCCGACCCCGGCCAGGTTTGGCGCGCGCGCTGTCGTTGAGGCTTTCGCCGCCGATTCGGCGGCAGACTCTCGAGGTGGACGGCCAGACGACCGAGCGGCTGCATCTGGCCCAGGCCCAGCGGATTCTCGCTGCGGCGGGGCCATGGGCCTAATGGCCTAGACCTGGCCATTTTCAGGCGGTTATGGTCCAGTTTCTGAAAGGAAGCTCGATGATCGGCGCGATTTTGGCCCTGGCCCTGCAAGTGGCGGACGCAACGCCCGCCCCCGCCGCTGCGCCCTCGCCGCCGACGAGCAACGCTGCGGACGCCATCGCCGACATCATCGCCGGGGCCGCCGCCGAGCCGCCGCCCGCACCGGCCGCTGCGCCCGCGCCGCCTCCCCCGCCGCCAGGCCCCACGCCGGAGGAGCGCGCGCAGATGTACGAATCGGGCGTGCGGTCGACCTTTCAGGCCCGCGAGGCCCGCCAGGGTCCGCTGGACGGCCGCTGGGTGCTGACCGGCGCGGACGGCAAGAGTCTTTACATGATCCAATTGGCTGATCCCGGCCCCGGGCGCGGCCCTGTCGAGGGCGCCTGGCGCGACCTGGAGCGACAAGGGGCGGTGGGCGCCTCGGGCTTTCTGGCCAGCGCAGAGCGTCTAGGGCAGGAACTGGTGCTCAAGTTCGACGAGGATGCGCCCTGCGTGGTCACCCTGACCCTGGGCGCGGATGGCCGCTGGTCCGGCGCCCTTCGCACGGCCGCCGCAAACCGCCCGGTGACTATGTCTCGATCTTGAGCCGGCAGAACACCTGAGAGGCCGCACGAACCGCTTCTTCTAGAACGGCTGGACGATAGGCGGCCGGGCCGGGGACGCCCCAGACCGGGCCGGGCCAGGCCGCATCGTCCGGACGGCGGCCCACCACGTGAACATGCAGTTGCGGCGTGACATTGCCCAGTTGGCCCACATTCAGCTTGTCGATCGGTCGGCCCATGGCCGCCGCCACGGCTCGCACAGCGGCGCCGGCCAGGACGGTTTCCTCGATCAATTGTCGACGGTCAGCCGGGGATAGGTGTTCCAGCTCCCGCACACCGCTTTTGCGGGGGATCAACACGACCCAGGGCCAACGGGCGTCCAGGTTCAGACGCGCGGCGCACAGCTGCAGGTCGCACAGCGACTCGGAGGTTTCCAGGAAGGCGGGATCGAGGGCGAATTTCTGCAAAGGTCGAGCTTTCCGCGAAGATATCGAGCGCACGCTCCCCGCGCGGGCGGCTCCATAGACGCCTCTTTGGTCCGCGTCTATCGGCGATGCGTCACTTCCCCGTGCGCCGCCCTTGCGGCCCGACGTTCCGCCAGCTAGACCGCAGCGCACAATAATGGCTCATTGAGCCCCCAACACCCCAGCCTCGGAGACCTCGCATGGCTCGCGCGAAGATTGCCCTGATCGGCGCCGGAATGATCGGCGGCACCCTCGCTCACATCGCCGCGCGCGAAGAGCTGGGCGACGTGATCCTGTTCGACATCGCCGAGGGCACGCCTCAGGGCAAGGCGCTGGACATTTCCGAAGCCTCGCCGGTGTTCGGCAAGGATGTCAGCCTGAAGGGCGCCAATGACTATGCCGACATCGCCGGGGCCGACGTTTGTATTGTGACCGCCGGCGTGCCGCGCAAGCCGGGCATGAGCCGCGACGACCTGCTGGGCATCAATCTGAAGGTCATGAAGGCCGTCGGCGACGGCATCAAGGCCCATGCGCCAAACGCCTTCGTCATCTGCATCACCAATCCCCTGGACGCCATGGTCTGGGCCCTGCAGCAGTTCTCGGGCCTGCCCAAGACCAAGGTGATCGGCATGGCGGGGGTGCTCGACTCCGCCCGCTTCCGTTATTTCCTGGCCGAAAAGACCGGGGTTTCGGTGGAAGACATCCACGCCTGGACCCTGGGCGGGCATGGCGACGACATGGTGCCCATGGTTCGCCACTCCACCGTCGGCGGTCTGCCCCTGCCCGAACTGGTCAAGCAAGCCGTGATGACCCAGGAAGAGCTGGACGGCATCGTCAAACGCACCCGCGGCGGCGGCGGCGAGATCGTGGCCCTGCTCAAGACCGGCTCAGCCTTCTACGCCCCGGCCGAAAGCGCCATCGCCATGGCGACCTCCTACCTCAAGGACAAAAAGCGCGTCCTGCCCTGCGCGGCCTTCCTGTCGGGTCAGTACGGCCTGAAGGACCTGTACGTCGGCGTGCCGGTGGTCATCGGCAAGGACGGCGTGGAGCGCATCATCGAGTTCCCCACCAACGACGAGGAAAAGGCCATGTTCGCCAAGTCCGTGGAGTCGGTGCAGGGCCTGATGGAAGCCTGCAAGGCGATTGACGGGTCGCTGGTTTAACACCCTTCCCCCTCGAGGGGGGAAGGGCAGGGATGGGGGTGTTCGCGCCGGGTTTTCGGGATGAGCGAGGAAGGCGGTCCGCCTCTAGAGCATACCTATCGACGTCGCGGGCCACACTCTCACCCCTGCCCCTCGCCCCTCGAGGGCGAGGGAGAAAGCCCACGGCCGCCCGATTATGACCTTTTTGGCCAACCCTTGCGCTTACAGGCGTTCGGGCCGATATTCAGGCCTGCGCCCGCCTGGGCGTCTAACAAAGGTTTGACCTTCGATGAGCGACTTTAACCGCGGCTACACGAGCCCGATCTCCGCTCGCGCCGACATGGCGGTGGATGCCGGCCTGCGCGGCTTCATGTTGGGCGTCTATAACAAGCTCGCCCTCGGCCTGATCCTTTCGGCCGCCCTGGCCTTTGTCACGGCGGATATTCCGGCCGTCCGCGACCAGATTTACATCGTCGACGCCGACGGCCGATTGATGGGATTTACCCTGCTGGGCACGGTGCTGCGCTTCGCGCCGCTGGTGGTGATGCTGGTCGGCATGTTCGGCATGCGCAACGTAACGCCCCGTAGTTCCGGCGTGTTTTACTGGACCATCGTGTCCCTGATCGGGGCGGGTCTGGGCGTTTGGATGCTGGCCTATACCGGCGTTTCGGTGGCCTCCACCTTCCTGATCACGGCCGCCGCCTTCGGCGCGCTGAGCCTTGTGGGCTACACCACCAAGAAGGACCTGACCGGCTTCGGCAACTTCCTGATCATGGGCCTGTTCGGCATCATGATCGCCATGGTGGCCAATATCTTCCTGCATCTCGCGGGCCTGGCCTTTATCGTCAACATTCTGGGCGTGCTGATTTTCGCGGGCCTGACCGCCTACGACACCCAGCGGCTGAAGATGAGCTACTACCAGCTCGGCGGCAGCCAGACGGCCATGGGCGTGGCGACCAACTACGGCGCGCTCAGCCTGTACCTGAACTTCATCAACCTGTTCCAGTTCCTGCTCAGCTTCACCGGCAGCCGCAGGTAATTTTCTTCACGCTAAAGGCCTTCGGCCTGCGTGAGCGCGCAAAAAGAATCAGCCCGGCGGGGATTGCTCCGCCGGGCTTTTTCTTGCCCGCCCGCGTTCCAAGTGTTGTCTTGTGTCGTAGTGTGTCTTCGCCAGGCGCCCTGCGCTGACCGTGAAGGAAACCGCCCATGAAGCTCCCCATCGCCGCCGCGCTCGGCCTCGTCGTGATCGCGGCCCCCGCAGCGGGCCTGGCCCATTTCGCCCTGTTGCAGCCGCAGTCGGCCGTAGTGGAGGACAAGCTCGGCAATCCTCAAAAGGCCCTTCCCTGCGGCGTAACGGCCGATCAACCGGGCATGCCCTCCGGCTTTGTGACCGCCGTGGTCGGCGGCAGCCTGCTCCACGTCAAGGTCAGGGAGACCATCTACCACCCCGGTTTTTACCGCGTCGCCCTGTCGGTGATGGACCGCGCCGAGCTGCCGGCCGATCCGGCGGACACCACCATGGACGGGCCCAAGGGGCCGATGTCCATGTCGGGCAAGATCGATCCGGCGCCCAAGCCCCCGGTCCTGGTCGACGGCCTGTGGGAGAACCACGTCAAGCATCCGCTGGGCGAACTGGACGCCGACGTGAAGCTGCCCAACATCAACTGCGATCACTGCACGCTGCAGGTGATCCAGTTCATGGAGATGCACCCCATCAACACGCCGGGCCGCTTTTCCTATCATCACTGCGCGGACCTGAAGATCACCGCCAATCCGGCCCTGCCGATCGACGCTGCGTGGCCGGGCCAAGTCGCTTCGAAGACCAAGAGCAAGACCAACTAGTCGCCGACCACGCTGAACCTGCCCGGCTCGTGGGCGCGCTCGGCCGCTTTCCTTTGCCTCCAAACCCTCGCCCCCGCCGAAGGTGGGGGAGAGGGTAGGGTGAGGGGGCGTTTCAGCTTGCAGGCGGATTGCCGGTGGACACACCCCTCACCCTACCCTCTCCCCGCAAAGAGCGGGGCGAGGGTTTGATCCTGCTCAGTCCACCACGCTGAAGCGTCCCTTGTCGAACCACTTCAGCACCTGACCTAGTTCGTGGCCGCGCTTGAGGATCTGGCCGCCGTGGCCGATGACGGCCCAGGCGCCTTGCCGACGGGCTAAGGCGGGGCGTTTTTCCACCTTGTAGATCGGGTTTTCGGCCGCGTGGCGGAACACCGAGAACACCGCCGAGTCCTTCAGGCCGTCGATGGCGTAGTCGCGCCATTCCCCGGCGGCGACCATACGGCCGTAGACGCGCAGAAGCTGGCTCAGCTCGCGCCGGTCGAAAAACACCACCCCTGCCGCAGGGTGAAGAGCGTGGGCGTCCATACTCATGCCCAGTGAGGCTATGACGGAATTTGGCCGAACTGAAGACTTTCCGCGCCAGATCGGGCGTTAGGCCCCTTTAGGCCTGCCGCATGAGCGCCCCGGCGGGGCAAAAGAACCTCGAAATGGCCTTATTTCGGTCTCTCCACGGCCCCCTTGCGCGACGATCTTGGACTTGTCGGTCAACCGGGGTTTTGGTCCCGGACCCTGAACAGCCCCCCCAGCCCCCTGGGATCAAGTCTTCCGGTTGGCCGACATGTCTTCCGCCAAGTTATCTAAGCCCGCGCAAGCGGGCTTTCTTTTTGACGGATCGTCTCGGGTTTACTGGGATTTGGCCGGGGCCAGGACCGCCAGAATGCGCCCGCCCCTCTTGGCCTGGACCAGGATCGCGCTTTTCAGATCGCCTTCGGTGGCCTGGGGCGCCTCAAAGGTTCGCGCCCGGCCGCTCCAGCCGCCCAGACGCTCCAGTTCGCGCACCACGTTCAGGTATCGCACGGTCTTGCCTCGGTTCTCTCCGGCCGTGACCGTGACGTCCGCGGGCGCGCTGCGAAACCGCACCAGCCAGACGTCAGTCCCGCCACGCGGGGCTGTGCCCGCCCCGATCTGGACCTTGTCGCGGGTCTGGCGAATGGTCGGACCCGTCCGGCGGGCCTTGGCCGCCTTGTGGATCAGCACATCGGTGGATTGCGCCAGGGATTGTCCGGGCCCGGTCTTCCCGCTCTGACCAAGCCCGTCGATCACCACCTGAGGGGTTGAGACCTCACGCAGCCCCAACGCCTTGGCGTAGTCCCTCTGGCGCTGGGAAAAGGCCGGCTGGGCGAAGGTGTCGCGCCAGCCCAGATAGTCCCAGTAGTCCACCGGAAAGGTCAGGACCAGCACGTGCTTGCGCCCGTCCAGGTCGCTAGCCAATTCGTCGGCGCCCGCGCAGGCGGAGCAGCCTTGGCTGGTGTACAGTTCGGCCACCACAGGTCGGCGTGAGGCCGCTGCCGCCGCCCCGCCCAGGGACGGCGCGCACACGATCAAGAGGCCGGCGAGGGCCGAACGAAGCAGGGCTCCACGGTCGAGCATCGACACCCACTTAACCGTGTTCGACCGCCCCACGCCCCTCACTTTTTGGTGCGCATGCTCTGGGACGACCGGCGGAGCCGGGCAGAAAATAGAAACCACGAAGGTCACGAAGACCACGAAGGATGCGCCGCGCTCTTGGTGTTCTTCGTGGTCTTCGTGGTTCAAACTTCGGACCCTATTCCGCCGCCTGCGGTTTGCGCGCCAGGTTGCGCAGGACATAGGGCAGCACCCCGCCGTTCTTGTAGTACTCAAGCTCGGTGGGGGTATCGATGCGGCACATCACCGGGAACCGGGCGATGCGGCCGTCCGACGGGCGGTAGAGCTCCACCGTCAGGGTGGTGCGCGGCGACAGGTTCTCAAGGCCACGAATCGAGACGATTTCGTCCCCGCCCAGCCCCAGCTTGTGCCAGCCCTCTTCCTTGAACTGCAGGGGCAGCACGCCCATGCCGACCAGGTTGGAGCGGTGGATGCGCTCGAAGCTTTCGGCGATCACCGCGCGCACGCCCAGCAGGGCCGTGCCCTTGGCGGCCCAGTCTCGTGAGGAGCCGGTGCCGTATTCCTTGCCGGCGAACACGACGAGGGGACGGCCCTCGCCCTGGTAGCGCATGGCCGCGTCATAGATCGCCATCTCCTCGCCCGAGGGGAAGTGCTTGGTCATGCCCCCTTCGATCTCGGGGACGATCTTGTTGCGGATGCGGATGTTGGCGAAGGTGCCGCGCATCATGACGTTGTGGTTGCCGCGCCGCGCGCCGTAGGAGTTGAAGTCTGCCGGCTCGACCCCGTGCTCCATCAGATAGGCCCCAGCGGGCGAGGCCTTCTTGATCGAACCGGCCGGAGAGATGTGGTCGGTGGTGATGGAATCGCCGAACACGGCCAGGATGCGCGCCTCGATCACATCGGTGATCGGCTTGGGCGTCATGGTCATGCCCTCGAAGTAGGGCGGGTTCTGCACATAGGTGGAATCGCCCTGCCAGTCGTAGGTCTGGCCGCCCTTGATCTTGATCGCCTGCCAGTTCTTGTCGCCCTTGAACACATCGGCGTAGCGGCTGGAGAACAGGGCGTTGGTGACGGTGTCCTTTTGGATGTCGGCCACTTCCTGGGAGGTCGGCCAGATGTCCTTCAGGTAGACATCCTTGCCGTCCTTGCCCTGGCCCAGAGGCTGGGTGGTCAGGTCCAGGCGCATGGTGCCTGCCAGGGCGTAGGCCACCACCAGGGGCGGGGAGGCCAGGTAGTTGGCCCGCACGTCCGGATTGACCCGGCCTTCGAAGTTGCGGTTACCGGACAAGACGCTGACCGCCACCAGATCCCCGTCTTGCACCGCCTTGGACACCGCCTCGGGCAGGGGGCCGGAGTTGCCGATGCAGGTGGTGCAGCCATAGCCCACCAGGTTGAAGCCCAAGGCGTCCAGGGGCGCTTGCAAGCCGGATTTCGCCAGATATTCGGTGACCACCTGTGAGCCCGGGGCCAGGGAGGTCTTCACCCAGGGCTTGGAGGTCAGGCCCAGTTCGGTGGCCTTCTTGGCCACCAGACCCGCCGCGATCAGCACCGAGGGGTTAGAAGTATTGGTGCAGGAGGTGATGGCGGCGATCACCACGTCGCCGTTGCCCAGGTCGTACTTGGTCCCGCCCACCGGGGTGCGCAGGGCGTCCGACAGCTTGCCGAAGTCGCCGGTGAGGGCTTCTTCGAACTTGGGCGCCGACTCGGTCAGCAGCACCCGGTCCTGCGGCCGCTTGGGGCCGGCCATGGACGGCAGGACGGTGGAGATGTCCAGCTCCAGGGTGTCGGTGAACACCGGCTCGGGGGCGTCCGGCTCATGGAACATGCCCTGGGCCTTGGCGTAGGCCTCCACCAGCGCCACGCGTTCCTTGTCGCGGTTGGTCTTGGCCAGATAGTCGATCGTCGCCCGGCTGATGGGGAAGAAGCCGCAGGTGGCGCCATATTCGGGGGCCATGTTGGCGATGGTCGCCTGGTCCTCGATCGACAGATTGGTCAGGGCGTCGCCGTAGAATTCCACGAACTTGCCCACCACCCCGCGCTTGCGCAGCATCTGGGTGACCGTCAGCACCAGATCGGTGGCCGTGGCGCCTTCGGGCAGGGCGCCCATCAGTTTGAAGCCGATGACCTCGGGGATCAGCATGGAGATCGGCTGGCCGAGCATGGCGGCCTCGGCCTCGATCCCGCCCACGCCCCAACCCAGCACGGCCAGGCCGTTGATCATGGTGGTGTGGCTGTCGGTGCCCACCACCGTGTCGGGATAGGCCACGCCCTCGTTGGTCCACACCGTCTGGGCCAGGTACTCCAGGTTCACCTGGTGGCAGATGCCGGTGCCCGGCGGCACTACGCGGAAGTTGTTGAAGGCCGACGAGCCCCAGCGCAGGAAGTTGTAGCGCTCCAGGTTGCGGTCGTATTCCTTGGCCACATTCTGGCCGAAGGCCTTGGCCGTGCCGAAGAAATCCACCATCACCGAGTGGTCGATCACCAGATCGACCGGGTTCAGCGGATTGATCTTTTCCGGATCGGCGCCGAGATTGCTCATGGCGTCGCGCATGGCGGCCAGGTCCACAACGGCCGGAACGCCGGTGAAGTCCTGCATGAGCACCCGCGCCGGGCGGAAGGAGATTTCGTGCTCGACGCTGCCCTTGTTGTTGACCCAGGCGGCGACCGCCTTGAGGTCGGCGGCAGTGACCGTCAGCTCGTCCTCATTGCGCAGAAGGTTCTCCAGGAGCACCTTCATCGACACCGGCAGGCGCGAGATGCCTTCCAGGCCGGCTTCCTCGGCGGCGGGCAGGCTGTAGTACTGATAGGTCTTTTTCCCGACCTTCAGGTCTTTGCGGGAGTTCAGGCTGTCTATAGACGGCATGGAATGATGATCCTCTGTCTGTTCAGGGCCGCCCGAAATCCGGTCGCGGGATCGCGCGCATATCGGAGCGGACACACAGCGTCCGGCCCGGCGCAGCGGTGGGCCCGCGCGGCCGCGCCCGTCATAGCCTTGCGCGCCGCCGCCGTCCATGCGCCGCTTGTTTCCCTGACGCGGGTTTGCCGGGCGTGATGATATCCAAGGTCACAATCCAGGGTTTTGCCCTCGCGCGCGGCGACCGTCTGTTGTTTGAGGGGTTCAACCTTGAACTCAAGGCCGGGCGCGCGGTGGCGCTGCGAGGCCGTAACGGCGCGGGCAAGACTAGCCTGCTGCGGGCCGTGGCGGGCCTGATCAGGCCCCGAGCGGGAACGGTCTCTTTCGAGGGGCCCGTTGGGCCTTTGGAGGACGAAGAAGCCCGCGCCTTGGGCCTGCACCTAATGGGCCACCAAGACGGGCTTAAGCCAGGGCGGCTGGCCCGCGAGGAGTTCGCTTTTCAGGCCCGCTGGTGCGGCGGCGATGAGGCGGGGATAGCGCGTGCAGTCAAGGCGCTGGATCTGGAGCGGATCGGCGATCTGGAGGTGCGCAAGCTTTCGGCCGGGCAGAGGCGGCGCCTCGCGCTTGGCCGATTGATCGCCGCGCCGCGTTCTCTGTGGCTGCTGGATGAGCCCTTCGCCCCGTTGGACGGCGAGCACCGCGCCCGCTTCGGCGCCCTGATGGGCGAGCATTTGGCGGCGGGCGGAATGATCCTGGCCGCCGTGCACGATCCCCTGCCCATCGAGGCGGATAGCGTGGAGATCGCGCCATGAGCGCGCTCATCACCCTGCTCAAGCGCGAACTGGCTCTGGCCTGGGGCCGGGGCGGCGGGCCGCTGGTCGCCCTGGCTTTCTACGCCTGTGTCGCGACCCTGCTTCCCCTGGCGGCCGGCGCCGCGCCGCAGCGCCTGGCGGCGGTGGCGCCCGGCTCAGCCTGGCTGGCCCTGGCCCTGGCCAGCCTGCTGTCCCTGGAGCGCCTGTTCGAGCGGGACTACGAGGACGGCGCCTTGGACTTGCTGTCGCTCGGACCCCTGCCGCTGGAGGCGGTCGCGGCAATCAAATGCCTGGCGCAGTGGATATCAACGGGCCTGCCGCTAGCGGTCTTCACCCCCATCGCGGCGGTAGCCCTGGGGGCAGACCCACATTTGATCCCGCTGACCCTGGCCGCCGCCTTGCTGGGCGGTCTGGGCTTTTCCTTCGTCGGCGGCATCGGCGCGGCGCTCAGCCTGGGCAGCCGCCGGGGCGGGGTGCTGGTGGCGGTGATTGTCCTGCCCCTGTTCGCCCCGCCGGTGATCTTCGGCGCCGGGGCCATCGAGGCCTTCGCCGACGGCCTGAACTGGACGCCGGGCTTCCTGCTGCTCGGGGGGTATTGTCTGGCGGCTGTGGCGCTCGGCCCATTCGCCATGGCGGCGGCGTGCAGGAATGCGCTGTCGTGAGCGCGCCATTCGTCCGCATCGCGGTCCAGGGTGACCTTGCAGCGATCCTGGCGCTCTACCGCGATCTAAGTCCCTCGCATCTGGGCCGAACTGCTGGGTCGGCCAGGCGTGGAAGTGTGGTTGGCCGAGTTCGAGGGCGAGCCGGCCGCCACCTGCACCCTGATCGTCACGCCCAACCTTACACGTGGCGGGCGGCCTTACGCCCTGATGGAGAACGTGGTCACACGGACGCATCTTCACCGGAGAGGCCTTGGGCGCGCGGTGGTCCAGGCCGCCATCGACTCCGCCTTCGCCCAGGGTTGCTACAAAGTCATGCTTCTGTCGGGACGGCCCGAAGAGGTCATGTTGTTCTATGAGAGCTTGGGTTTCAGCCGTGCCCGCAAGACGGGCTTCGAGATCAGGGCGCCGGACTAAGGAGCACAGGATTTACACCCCATGCAAGCCGGGATAGTATCGACATTGTCGATACGATTGGTAACCCTTATGAAAATCCAGGTCAAGAAATGGGGCAATAGCGCATCGGTGCGAATTCCCGCGTCGGTCATGGCGGCAGCTGACCTCAGCATCGACCAAGCGGTGGATGTACGCGAGGAAAACGGGCGGATCATCATCGAGCCGATCAAGACGCCAGCATACGATCTGGACGAAATGCTCGCTCGGATGACGCCAGACACGTTTCATGACGAGGTCGATTTTGGCCCACCGGTAGGAAAAGAGGTGTGGTGAGCGGCTATGTCCCCCAGGCGGGCGACATTGTCTGGGTTCACTTCGACCCCCAAGCCGGCCACGAACAGGCTGGCCACCGGCCGGCGCTGGTGCTGTCTCCGGCCACTTACAATAGTCGGCGGGGTATGATGATCGCCTGTCCAATGACTAGTCGCATAAAGGGCTATCCGTTCGAAGTCGTTGTCAGTCAGGATCCGCCCAGCGCCGTCCTTGCCGACCAAATCAAGAACATGGACTGGATAGCTCGTAACGCGCAGTTCAAGTCGGTGGCGCCGCCCGCCGTATTGGCGCAGGTCAAGGCCACTCTAAAGGTCCTGATCGGTTGATGCCGGCCGCCGCTCGTCAAAGAGGACGAAGGCTGAGCGTCTTGCCCCATTCGCCCGCGCACTCTATCTCCCCCTGATGATCACCTTCCTCGCCAATCCACAGCGGTTCATGGCCCTGTCGCGCTGGCTGGCGCCGAGCTTGGGCGTGCTGGCGGCGGCCTTGGCCTGCGTGGGGCTGGGCATGGGGCTGAACGCGCCGCCCGACTATCAGCAAGGGCCCACGGTGCTGATCATGTTCGTGCATGTGCCGGCCGCCTGGCTCGGCATGTTCGCCTATGGCTGCCTGGCGGGCTCAGCCTTCTTTGGTCTGGTGTTCCGCCATTCCCTGGCCGACGCCGCCGCGAGAGCCGCCGCGCCGCTTGGCGCCGGGTTCACCCTGCTGGCCCTGATTACCGGGTCCCTGTGGGGCCGCCCCATGTGGGGCGCCTGGTGGGTGTGGGACGCGCGGCTGACCTCAGAGCTGATTCTGTTCCTGTTCTACATCGGCTATCTGGCTCTGCAGGCAGCCATCGATGACGAGGCCAAGGCCGACCGGGCCGCCTCGATCCTGGCCTTGGTGGGCGCGGTCAATCTGCCGATCGTGCATTACTCGGTGGTGTGGTGGAACAGCCTGCACCAGGGCGAGTCGATTTTCGTCAAGGGCGGGCCTCTGTTGTCGGCGGTCTATCTGTGGCCCCTGGCCTTGATGGCTCTGGCCTACACGGTGGGTTTCGGCGCGCTATGGCTGACCCGTATCCGCGCCGAGGTGTGGCGCCGGCGGGCCGGCGTCCTGGCCGTACAGGCGGCGCGATGATGGGCAAGTACGCTTTCTATGTGCTGACGGCCTATGGCGTCAGCGCCGTCGTGATCGGGTGGATGATCCTCGACACCCTGCTGCGCGTGCGACGTTGGCGCGCCGAGGTGCAGCGCCTGGAGAAGGCGTCGGGTAAGGCTGAGGGCGAGGCGTGAGGCGCCTTCTGCCTCTGATTCCCCTGGCCATCGGCGCCCTGCTGGTGGCGCTGTTCGCAGGCTACGGCCTGCACCATGACCCGCACGTCAATCCGGCGGCCCTGGTGGGCAAGCCCCTGCCGGCCGACAGCCTGCCGCCCCTGACGGGCGGCCAGCCTCAATCCATCGCATCCGCTGCGACGCCGCCGATGGTGGTCAATGTATTCGCCTCCTGGTGCGCGCCCTGTGCGGAGGAAGCGCCGCAGATGATGCGGCTCAAGGCCCTGGGCGTGCCCATCGTCGGGGTGGCCTACAAGGACCAGACCTCGGCCACCCAGAGCTTTCTGGACAAGTATGGCGACCCGTTTGACCGGGTGCTGCAGGACCGCTCGGGCGATGTGGGGGTGGACTTCGGCATCTCCGGCGTGCCCGAGACCTTTGTGGTCAACACGAAGGGTATGATCGTCGCCAAGCACATCGGTCCGATGACCGATCAGGACGTGCAGGCCCTGGCTGACCAGGTCGCGAGCTTGAAAGCCGCCGCCGCCCGTTAACCCTTGTTTCACGCGGGCCGGGCAAATTCACGGCTGATTAACCATGATCCATGCCCATGCCGCCGATCACCCCAGTCGCACCCTCCACCGCGCCCCTGGCGCCGAGCCGGACCCGCAGTCCTGAAGCGATTGCGGCGCAGCGGGCCTTCTTTAACGCCGTCCTGGGCAAGGCTGCGCCCACCGCTCCGGCGCCCGCGCCGCCCAGAGCCATAGCGCCCAAGGCCATAGCCGAAGCCTCCGCTCCGCCCGCCCCCGCCCGCGCCTCGGCGCCGGTTCCAACGCCTCAAGGCGAGGGCGTCGCGCCCCCGCCGAACCGCTTTGCGCGGCCCGGTTCGCTGATCGATATCAAGGTCTAAGCGGGCGCGACGGGCGCGGCTTTCTTCTTGGCCTTCTTCTTTTTCTTTTTCTTTGCGGCCTTGGCCTTCTTCTCGGCCTTGGCGGCCTCCTTGGCCTTGCGCTTTTCGGCGGCGGCCGTGTCCGCTCCGCCCTTAGTTTTGGAGGCGGCCTTGCCCATATCGCTCAGGGTCTTGAGGAAGGCGTCGCGTTTGGCCGACGGCACCAGGGCCAGGATTCGTTGGTCCGCCACCGACACGCGGGGCGCGGCCTCCTGCACGGCGGTTCGCCCGGCGTCTGTCAGGCTGACCGTGTTGGCGCGCGCGTCCAGGGTCGACCGTTCACGCGTGAGCAGGCCCTTGCCGATCAGGCGCGCCACCAGTTCGGCCAGGGTCGAGCGATCAATGCCTGTGGCCTTGACCAGATCGCTCTGGGTGCAGCCCTCGCGCGCTTGAACGGCGGTAAGCACGGCAAACTGACGTTGGGTGATGGCGCCGGCGCCGGCTTCTTCGGCGTAGATGTCCAGGGCCAGCTGAAGGGCCCTATGCAGCAGATGGCTGGGCGATTGCTCCAGCGTTGAGTCTGTGGACTGTGTCGCCTTGGCCATGTTCCTCCGCCCCGAGGCCCCAATCGGGCCCCGTTCGCCCCCAAAGTCGCCGGTCTTGTATACGCCTTAGGCGTCAGTTTGACGACAGACCGTCCGTGGACGGCGAGGACTCGGGATTCTGGGGGGCGTCTTGTCCGGCGGGCGGGGCTTCGCCGAACTGAGCGTATTTCAAAAGGAAGGGAACCTGGGCTGCAGAGAACAGCAGCGAGGCGGCGAATTTCGCACCCTTGAACCAAGCGAACCCGGCGTCATTGTGCAAGCGGCGCACCGCCTCATTGGCAATTCCCAGCGCCAGGAAGAAGATCGCATAACGGAAGGTTAGGGTGCGCCAAGCCGGCAGGGGCATCTGGACCGCCGAGCCCAACAGCTCCTTCAGGGGATTGAGGCCGAGACGATTACCGAGCAACAGGCCGAGCCCAAGGCCCAGATAGAGAAATGACCCCTCCATTTTCAGATAGTTGGTGTCGCCGGTGATCAACGTCAGGCCGCCGAACACCAAGCCGAACAAACCCATGATGAGCGGTAGAGGGGCGAGCCGCTTTTCGACGGACAATCCAACGACCACCGCAAGCACCGAGCCGGCGACAACAGCCCAGGTCGCCTTCAGCAGGTCATGCGTAACCGCATAGACTAAGCCGAACGCGGCCAAGCTGCCGAAATCCACGGCGGCCCGCAGCCAATGAGAGTCCTTGCTGGGCAGAGTCGTCGTGTCCGTCATCGTTCGATCTCCAGTCCGACCAGGGAGCGGGCGAAACGACCCGCATCGAAGGGTTGCAGGTCCTGTATGCCTTCGCCCACCCCAATCAGCTTAATCGGCGCGCCGGACGCTTCGGCCACCGGCACCAGCACCCCGCCGCGCGCGGTGCCGTCCAGCTTGGTCATCACCACCCCGGTCACGCCCGCCGTCCGGCCGAACGCCTCCACCTGGGACAGGGCGTTGCGCCCGACCGTGGCGTCCAGCACCAGCAGGGTCTCATGCGGCGAGGACGGATCGAGCTTCTTCAGCACGCGCACCACCTTGGCCAGTTCGTCCATCAGGGCGGCCTTGTTCTGCAGGCGGCCGGCGGTGTCCACCAGCAGCACGTCAAAGCCCTCAGCCTTGGCCCGCTCCAGGGCCTCATAAACCAGGCCCGAGGCGTCCGCGCCGATGGACTTGGCGATCACCGGAACCCCGGCGCGTTCGCCCCACACCTTCAGCTGTTCGATGGCGGCGGCGCGGAAGGTGTCGCCGGCGGCGATCAGCACCTTGGCGCCGCGCCCCTTCAGATCAGCGGCGATCTTGCCCAAGGTGGTGGTCTTGCCCGAGCCGTTGACCCCCACGAACAGCACCACATAGGGCTTGGGCCCGGCCAGGGGTTCAAAGCGGCCCTGGTGCGGCGCCAGTTCGGCGGCGATGGCCTCGGCCAAGCCAAGCCGGATCTCGTCTTCATTGATCTCGCGGCCAAAGCGGTTGCGCCCAAAGGCCTCGGTCACGCGCGCGGCGGCTTGCGGCCCCAGGTCCGCCTCGATCAGCAGGTCCTCCAGCTTGTCCAACTGCCCTTGGTCCAGCTTGACCTTGGTCAGGGCCGCGACGACCTGTTGGGTCATTTCGGTGGATGAGCGCGCCAGTCCCTTGCTCAGGCGCTCCAGCCAACCGGGCTTGGGCGACGACAGCCTCGCCAGCGGCGAGTTGGGATCGAACATGGGCGCGTCGGACGACATTTAGGCTTCGGCCCTTTGTCCGTGGGCGCGGCGCCCGTCATGTCCCACAATGCGCAAGGGCAGGATCGATCCGGCCTCGGCGGGGCCATCGAAGGCGACCTCGGTGAAATCCTCCGCCCGCGCCAGGCCAGGCTTTTCCACCAGTCCGTGCACGACGCGGCCGATCCGGCCCTCCAGATGGCGCGTCAGGGCCAGATCGCCCGCCTCGCGCAGGGCCTGGGCGCGGGCCTTGACCAGGCGCCGATCCAACTGCGGCATGCGCGCGGCGGGCGTGCCGGCGCGGGGGCTAAAGGGGAAGACGTGCAGGAAGGACAGTCCGGCCTCGTCTACCAGGGACAGGCTGTTGTCGAACATCGCGTCGGTCTCGGTGGGAAAGCCGGCGATCAGGTCCGCGCCGAAGGCCGTGTCCGGGCGAACCGCGCGCACGGCACCGATCAGGTCCAGGGCCTGCGCCCGGCTGTGGCGGCGCTTCATCCGCTTGAGGATCATGTCGTCGCCCGATTGCAGCGACAGGTGCAGATAGGGCGCAAGGCGTTCTTCCGAGGCCAGGCAATGCGTCAGTTCG
>CAYVHP010000118.1:0-23365 GCA_964451265.1 uncultured Caulobacteraceae bacterium
AGGTGCAGATAGGGCGCAAGGCGTTCTTCCGAGGCCAGGCAATGCGTCAGTTCGCTGTCGATCTCCGCCGCATCGATGGACGACAGACGCAGGCGGGGCAGGGCGGGGACCAGCTTGAGAATGCGCGCAACGAGACCGCCCAGAGTCGGCGATCCGGGCAGGTCCTGGCCCCAGGAGGTGAGATCAACCCCCGTCAGCACCACTTCCTGATAGCCCTGGGCCGCTAGGCGCTGGACCTGTCCGACCACGTCGCCGGCCGGCGCCGAGCGCGAATTTCCACGGCCATAGGGGATGATGCAGAAGGTGCAGCGGTGATCGCAGCCGTTCTGCACCTCAACATAGGCCCGGGCGCGCTCGGTCAGGCCGCCCAGGGTGGGATCGGCCATGTCGCGCCGCTCGAAGATGTCGCCCACCCGCACCCGCGCGCTGATCGCCCCGGCATAGGCGCCGGGCGCGGACTTTTCGCCATTGCCCAGCACCTGATCCACCTCGGCCATGGCGGCGAAGGCGGCCGGGTCGATCTGGGCCGCGCAGCCGGTGACGATCAGCCGGGCGCCGGGCCGTTCGCGCCGCGCCTTGCGGATTGCCTGGCGCGCCTGGCGCACCGCTTCGGCGGTCACCGCGCAGGTGTTGAACACCACCGCGTCCGTCAGGCCGTCCAGCCGCGCCCGCTCGGCGATGGCCTGGCTTTCGTGCGCATTGAGCCGGCAGCCGAAGGTGATGACCTCGACGTCACGGGCGGGCGCAGAACGCGGCAGGACCAACGGGGCGTTCACGCCATGGCTCCGGCCAACTCGCCCCTGAACTCCACAGCCACCGGGCCGGTCATCAGGACGTGATCGTCGGCCTCGCGCCATTCGATCAGCAATTCCCCGCCGTCCAGCTCCAGCGTCGCGCGGCGGCCGGTCAGCCCTCGGCGGTGAGCCGCCACCAGGGCCGCGCAGGCGCCGGTTCCGCAGGCCTGGGTCAGGCCCGCGCCGCGCTCCCACACCCGCAGGCGGATGCGATCCGGCGCCTTGACCTGGGCGAACCCGACATTGACGCTTTGAGGAAACAGCCGGTGATGCTCGATCAGCGGCCCGACCTCGGCCACCGGCGCCTGTTCGGCGTCTCCAACGAAGAACACCACATGCGGATTGCCCATGCTGACGCAGCCGGGGGTGTGCAGCACCGGATCGTCGATGGGGCCGACCTGTAGTTCGATGCCGCGCGTGTCCATGTCCTCAGCCAGGGGAATTTCATCCCAGCGCAGGCGGGGCGCGCCCATGTCCACGGTGACGCGCTCAGGACCGGCGCGGCGGACATCGATCACGCCCGCATTGGTCTCAAGCCTTACTTGGTCTAGCCCGCGCTCCTGCATCAACAGCCAGCCCACACAGCGGCTGGCATTGCCGCAGGCGTCCACTTGGCCGCCGTCGGCGTTCCAGATGCGCATGAAGGCGTCCGCGCGGGTCGAGGGCTCAATGGCGATGAGCTGGTCACAGCCTGAAGCGCCGCCGCGATCAGCAATCGCGCGGACCTGCGCCGGGGAGGGCGCGAAAGGCTGACGGCGGGCCTCGACCACCACAAAGTCGTTGCCCGCGCCGTTCATCTTGAGAAACGGGCGGCTCATGGGCCGGACATATAGGGGATTGGGCAGCGATTGGCGATGCGCCCGCTGGAAATCCGGCGTCTGCAATCTCCCTTCCCCCTCGTGGCAGGGCTATGCATTTGAGTGAAGTCGCCGGCTCGGCGGCATCTCCTTCCCTGCGCAGCGGGGAAGGGGGGTGATGATGCGATGGCCAACGATTTGGCCATCGCGAAGAACGCCCGAAGGGCTGGGACGCAGTGTGGTGGAAGGGGCCTCTTGCGGCCACAAACACCCCCACCACCGCCTTTCAGGCGGTCCCCCTCCCCCGTTTCGCTGCGCTGCACAGGGGAGGAGAGCCAAATCCTGCCCGCATTTTCCCATATTCGATTCCGCTACTCGAAGGCAGAAGGGAAAATCGTCGTCGACATCAGTCCCGGTGATAAGGCCCGCCGGCCAGGATCGTCACCGCCCTGTAAACTTGCTCGGCCAGCATGGCCCGGGCCAGGGCGTGGGGCCAGGTCTGGGGTCCAAAGGCCAGGGTCTCATCGGCCCGGGCCAGGACCTCGGGCGCCAAGCCGTCCGCCCCGCCGATGATCAAGACGAGCTTGCGCCGACCGTCGTCGCGCAGTTTGGCGATCTTGCCGGCGAAGGCGCGCGAGGCCAGGGCCTGGCCGTGCTCGTCGCAGGCGATGACGTGGGCGTCCTTCAGGTGGGTCAGCAGGACCTCGCCCTCGGCGCTCTTGCCGGGTTTGCGCGCCTCGACTTCCAGCACCTCAACGGGACCTAGGCTCAGGGCGCGCCCAGAAGCTGTGGCCCGGTCGGCGTAATCGCGCGCCAAGGCGGCCTCCGGCGCGCGGCCCAGTTTACCGACGGTTAGGAGGGTGATGATCATGCCCGCTCATCCCGGCGGAGGCCGGGACCCAGAGGTTATAGACCCTATTTGCTGCCGGGGGTCCGCGTCCGTCTCGGGGCTCGTATGCCGGAATGGTGCGAGCGGCAAGGCGAGACCCCCGGGGACCAGCTGCGCCGCTGCCGAAAAAAGCAGAAGCTCACTGCCCAGCAGGTAGCGGAACGCCTCGGCGTGCGACGCATGACGGTCGTCGCCTGGGAGCGCGGCACGCACACGCCAACCCGCCGCTATCATGAAGGCCTGCGGACGCTCCTGGGCTGGTCTCCGTAGAGGAATGCGGCGCGCCTAGCAGGCGCGCCGCCACGGGATCACTCCCCCTGCTGGCCCTCGCTTGCGGGCGTGATCGCCCGCAGCACGATCCGGCCGTGCAGCGGCACCGCGTCGCAATTGATGCTGAAGCCCTTGCCGTCCTTGTTCGGCCACGCCGCCCCGATAGGCGTCCAGATCGCATCCGCGCCGTCGCCGAGGACGCGGTACAGGCGGTGACTGGGCTTGCGGCCGAGAAGTGAAGGTTGTTGAGACATGGAAGTCGTCCTCCAAGATCGCCGCGGACCATTCCGCGGCTTCATGGGGGGAGGCTGAAGCAGGCCAAAGAGCCGGCGGTCACACCCCGCGACGAAGGCGCGCCCGAAGGGAGCGAGCTGCACGGAGCGAAGCGGAGGAAGCGAAGCTGGGTTGACCGGCGGCGGGCCTGCTTCACAACGCTCCCCAAACGAAGCCGCGAGTGGACTGCCCGAGCTGCCGGTGGATGACGCAGGCAACCGGTCGACTCATCTGGCAAGCCATCGTCATATGGTTGGTTCCAACTGGTTAGGCAGAGCGCATGTGCAATCTGTATGCGATGACGCGGGCGCGATCTGAGGCTGCCCGCCTGGCTCGGGCGCTGCGTGATCGCAATAATAACCAGCGGCCCATGCCGGGCGTCTTTCCGGACTATCCGGCCCCCGTGGTGCTCAAGGCCGAAGACGGCTCGCGCGAGATGCGCGACGTTCGCTGGGGCATGCCCTCCTCAAAGCGCGCCCTGCTCGATGCCGCGACTAAGCGTGCCGACAAGCTGCGCGCGAAAGGCCAGGAGGTCGACTTCAATCATTTGCTCCGCATGGAGCCCGACAAGGGCACGACCAATGTCCGCAACACTTCCAGCAGCCATTGGAAGCCGTGGCTCGGCCCGGCGAACCGCTGCCTTGTCCCGTTCACGTCGTTCTGCGAGCCCGATCAGGTCGGGGGGTCGCTCAAGCCTATCTGGTTCGCGCTTAGCGACGACCGCCCGCTGGCTTTCTTCGCCGGCATCTGGAAGCCTGACCACACCTGCGTCCGGAAGATCAAGGACGGCGAAGTGACGTGCGACCTGTTCGCCTTCCTCACCACGGACGCGAACGCGGAGGTCGCCGCGCACCACGACAAAGCCATGCCGGTGATTCTGACCCAAGAGGCCGAGTTGGATCTCTGGATGAGCGACGCCTCGTGGGATGAGGTGAAGCACCTGCAACGCCCGCTACCGGATTACTCTCTGAAGGTCGTGGCGCGGGATGTTCGACAGGACACGACGGTTCCCGCGTAGCTTGAACTCCTTCTGTTTGCTGCGGTGATGACACCTATCTCGATAGAACTGCTGCCAATCCGGCGAGGATGGCTGCCCATGCTGTCCAGCGAGCCGCCCGCGCATTCAGGGCAGCCGACGCATTGTAAGCCGCCTGTGTGGCGTAACCGCTGACCTCGACCCCCAAAATGCCAAGCGCTGGGCTGTCCTCGTAGGACACTTGGGTGCGCGGTGTCGTGTCGACGATTTCCACCTTGCTTGCTTCAAGCCACAGGCGCGCTGCCCACCATGCAAGCCCAGCAGAAGCGAAGCCTGAGAGTTCGGCGATGACTTTCAGAATTAGTGCCAGATATGGAGGCAAGAGATTCGGTAGCATTCGGTCCTTTCTTCGCGAGCGCGAAGCTTCCGTCCGGTTGAGTCTGAACTCCACCAGTGATACCTTGTTCTCGATTCGTTCAAATAGCTTCAGGGTTGCCAGGATGGCTAAAGCGACTGTTTTCGGTTCGATCAACTCCTGTGTCTTGTTCGCGCGAGGGATCGTCACCGAATGGTCGAGACGCCACTGGCGGCTCGGTGAGCGGAGCGAGTAGAGCCCGGTCCCGAAGGGACGCGCCGAGCCACGGCAAGCCTTCCGAAGCAACCCGTGGTCCGAGTGCTGAAAGTACGGCTCACACCCTGCACGTCAGCGCCCAGAAGAAGCGAGTTGAACTGACGGGCCGCGGGCCCGCCGCACAACGCTCACCAAATCGAACACCGTGAAGGTCTGTGGATTGAGCTAACATCGAAAACTGGCTGACATATTATAAGACGTAGAAGGTCGTTTTCCTCAGCAATGAGGCATCGTGAATGGCTAGTCTGACGTCAAGCCGAGAGAATAGCATAAGGAAAAAGAAAATATGAGCGAGCATTCCATGAATATACAGGACACCATGGCAAAAATTGAGAGGACACGGGAAGCACGCGACTATACTGTGACACTTGCGGATACGTCGGTTATCGAATTTG
The DNA here is from genome assembly GCA_964451265.1 of uncultured Caulobacteraceae bacterium. GTDB lineage: Bacteria > Pseudomonadota > Alphaproteobacteria > Caulobacterales > Caulobacteraceae > BOG-938. Next base: position 5,026 of record CAYVHP010000118.1, read on the forward strand.
CTCGATCAGCATTCCAGTTTGGATCACTCACACCTTTCCTGGGAGCCGGCTTTTCTGATGCCCTGAAATTTCCAAAATGGAACCAGCTTGTCGATGATTTATATTCAGAGGTTTTTGGTGAGATTTTTGAAAATAATCCACCTGACCTTGTCGATAAAATGCGACGCATTGGCTACACAAACACAGCATTAGTCCGACAAATTGAAGTTGAATTGGGATTTCAGAACGATCTAACAAAAATACTCAGGGCAAAATTGTATAATAATTACGACGAACATTGCGACGATATACTAATTCAGCCGTTCTGCGACATGTTCATTTCGCCCCCTAACGGAGTAAATGAGATTATTACCTACAATTTTGATAACGCTTTAGAACGTCATTTGAAAAGTAAAGGCGTGGATTTTTCAATTGCCTATTCCGGGCAGACCTACAAATCGAGCGGCAAACTCATGATATACCATCCGCATGGCTTCTTACCGCATCCGGGCGACCCACCCGATGATTTGCCGGTCGAAACTGGCGTGGTTTTTTCGGAGCGTCACTACAATCGTGGAGCAATGGACCCCAACCACTGGGCGAATGTAGTGCAAGTTCATCACCTGATGAATCGAATGTGCTTGTTCATCGGAATGTCCATTACGGATCCAGAGCTAAGGCGATTTATGGATTACGCATTTGAAAAAGGCGGACGACAACTCCGACATGTAACCATTCAGCGAAAAAGAGGCGACCGCGTAGAAAGCTATTTAATGGAAAAAGACTTTCGATCTCTCGGATTGCGCACAATATGGATTGATGATCATGAGGACATTCCAAATATACTGGAGTCAATCACTAGGATTTGAATTAAAAACTACAATCGCATTGTCTGTGCCCGCCTTCACCAAATCGACGATGATTTGATAGGCAGCGACGAGTGCGTCTTCTCCCATGGGTCTAAAATGCAAGTCATACTGAAGTTCAAAATAAGCTTTATCGGTAAGACGGAAATACTTTCCGCACTCGGCTTTGATCAAAGTGATAGCGTATCCGATCGCAATACTTTCATTCACTAAAGGGGATACGTCTTCGCTAATCTTAAGCTTTTCCGATCTAACCGTCATAATTGGCCGGAGCTTAACGATCCATTTAGTAAAATAAGCCGCACGTTTGACGACATCGGACCGTGCCCGATCTTGCGGCCTTTTGTTGCGCAGGTGGTACGATTTGTATCGGTCAATATCATCATATGCGGCAATTGCCACAGAGGTGCCCACTCCTGGATCGAACCGAAATTCAAGGTGAGAATATTCTTGGTTAAGGGTATCGCACATAAGGCGGGCGTATCGGCTGAATGACCGATACGCCATCTGATATTGTTCTTTTGTTATTGTTGGCCCCACGATCGTCCCGATCTCGTAGTTCGTAAAAAAGCCGCCTGACGGCGGCTTTTCCAATCGACAACCTTGGGTAAGGCTACGCTTTCGCGGGGTCAAGACGCTTGAAGTGCTTCACGCCCCTAATTGCCTGGGCCACGTCTCCATTAATGTCGGTATGCTTGATGACCCGAGCAGGATTAAATTTCTTCGCCGTGTTGGCTCGATTCGCGTGATTAACACGGGCAAGAGAACCGCCGCGAGCCGTCGCTACTTCAAATTCTTCATCCGCTAAACGGTCAAGTTCGTCTTTGGTCATGTCAACCTCCTATCTGAACAGCCCACCCTTATTATCTAACCCATTGATAATAATGGCAAATGTTCACCCGCCCCGACCGGCATCGTCCGAGCGGGGGTGACATTGGGGCTTTCTATCCGGAAGGTACTCCCGCTGTAAAGTATCCACCGAATCATCCACATGTAGGGAATCATGAGCCCGATTGCAGGGGTTTGCCACTGCGGCTGACCCAAAAAATCAACATTTAGTAGGTGTCGAACCATTTGATCTACCGCATTTGCTCCCGCAACTTGACCGAGAAGCCCTTAAAAAGGGTGAAGTCGATATCTCGGCCGCAGGGACTGGCCGAGGCTGGAGTTGTCCACAATTCCTCCCCAGCTCGTCCCCCATAACGTGCACAGATCCGGCCAAGTTTCTTTACGTCTGGATAGGCCAGCGTTGCCCCCAGCTTTACCGCTTGTTGTACGTGCCGAAGGTGGCGGAATCGCCGCCATGGTCATGGACGCAACCTCTCAAGGGCTGCAGTAGGCGACGCTGGGGTTTCAGTTCGTGCGCTGAACGGACAGCTCGGCGTGCCCTCGATCATGAGCTTCAGATAGAAGTGGCGGTTCGGGAGATTGATCAGGTCTTCCACGCCAAAGGTCGGCTGGAACTCTTGGGCAAGCAGGGGCGCGTCCTCGGCACCGACGCGAAAGGCGATCAGCGAGCCGGCATTGCCCAGGACCGCATGTCGGATATCGGGCGCCAGCTGGTGGAAATATTGGTGCGCGAGCGTGAGCCCGAGACCATACTTCCGGAGCTCTGCCATCATGCTGGCGAACGCGAGCGTGGTGAACGTCTGGAACTCGTCGACATAGAGAAAGAACGGCGGGCGCTCATGCGGTGGCGCGTCAGCGCGGCTCAGGGCCGCTAGCCCAATAATCGACACGAGGAAGCCGCCCAGGATGCTGGCACTGTCCGCGCCGAGCTGGCCCTTCGACAGGTTCACCAGAAAAACGCGGCTCTCATCCATGAGCTTGCGGAAGTGCAAGTCCACCTTCGGCGTCACCAGGATACGGCGCAGTGTCGGATCGGACAGGAGCGCCCCAAGCTTGTTCTGAATCGGCGCGATCATTTCGAGCCGGTAGCGGTCGGGGTATTTCTCGAACTCGGTCTTCCAAAAGGCGCGGACGGTGTCGTTACGGATGCCCGCGATGACGGCCTTGCGGAAGTCCTTGTCCGCATAGAGCCGCAGGATGTCCGGCAGGACTGATCCATCCCGCTCCAGAAGCGCGTACAGCGAATTGCGCAGCACATGCTCCATGCGAACGCCCCAGGCGTCGGGCCAAAGCTTGCGCAGCGTTTCCAAAAGGCCGGAGGCTGCGAGCGGGATCTTATCGTCGCGCACACGGCGCAGAGGATTGAAACCGAACGACTGGTTGCGGTCGGTGGCGTCCAGATAGATGAAGCCGTTTGGCATTTCGTTCGAGGCGCTGTCCGCGAGCCGATCCGCGAGCTCACCGTGCGGGTCGATGAGCGCGAATCCCCGTCCAGCCGCCATATCCTGGCGGGCAAGAATTTCGAGCAGCGTCGACTTACCGACGCCCGTCTTGCCGATGGCATACAGATGGGAGAGGCGGTCGGCCTGGCTGATGCCAAACCGGACGAATTTGGCCCGCGCGTTAGTGTGGCCAATGTAGGAAATGTCGGATGGGTAGCCTGCCATCAAGCCATGGTGCGCCATAGGGCGCAAAGGCGCACGGCGTCACTTTCGGACGCGGGTTTCTAAATCGATACCTCGGCGGGGAAGTCTTCAATCAGCACGCCGTAGGCTTTGGCTGGATCGATGCCTAGCGCCTGGGCGAGCGCATAGAACTCGACGACGTCCAGGCGCCGCTCTCCCCGCTCGATGCGCGAGATGAAGGGCTGCTCTTTCCCGAGCTGGCGCGCGAGCTCGACCTGCGACACCCCGCGTTCCTTCCGGAGGGCGATCAGGTTCCGGAGCATGGTGTCGTATGCGGGCGTGAAAACGGATTTGGGCATTGCCGACTCGGGTGGTCAGCAATGGCTAAAGGCAGTCTTGACATAGGCCGTTTTCGCATAGTCTAATACCGCATATTGGAGCGTATCGGGCTGAACGCCTACTCGGGGGATTTAGATGGCCAAGGGATTTGCGATCGCTGCCTTCGTGTTCGTCCTGCTCTCGTTTCCCATACCGGTCCTCGGAAATTTCATCACGCTTGGAGCGCTCGCGCTCGTCACGGTGGCCGCGTTTGCGGGCGATAGCGCGTGGACCGTCGCGGTCACGGTGATCTCGGGAATAAAGCTCTTCTTTCTGTCGCCCACCTGGCATCTGATGATGTTCGGCGCGGCGACCCAAAGGCCCAGCGATGAACTGACCCGGCTTGGGGTCATGTCCCAGGCCCAGCAGCAGCAAGAGATCGCGTCCGGCCAGCACATCAACGGCGTCTTCCTGACGATCACCCTTCTGTTTCTGGCCGCGCCTATCGCGGCGATGGTGTACCGCTCCGCCACGGGCACGAGTGCGACGCAAACTCCTGAAGGGACGGTCTCGTGAAAGCGTACCTCGCCCTCCTGGCTGCGCTTGCTGTTGCCGGGCCGGCCGTTGCCCGCGCGCATGAAGGATTCGACGCCGACCTCGCCGCGAAAGCCGGAGCCGCGATCGAACGCGCGCACTGCGGCGCGCGTTGCTCAATCCGGCTCGAGGGCCGCCGGGTCGGAGCGAGGCTGATGCACATCAGCGCGTACCCGGGCGTCCCGCAGTACGTGGTGACGATGCCGGGTCCCGAAAACTGCGGATCCGCCGGCTGCATGTCGGGCGTCATCGTCAAACGAGCCGGCGCGTGGCAGGTCGTGTTCAGCGGCTTCAACATCTGGGCGCTGCCATCGCTCACCAACGGCTTCCACGATTTGATCATCGGGTACAAGGGACCGGGCTTCGAGTTCCAAGGTCCGTTCCAGCGGTTTCAATGGGACGGCGATCGGTATGTACAGAATCAGTGGGTGAACATTTCGAATGGGTCCGCCCCGGGCTTCAGTGTGAACTGAGCCGCCAACCGCTACCCCCCGGTCCGCCGCATCGCATTGGCGAGAATGCGCGCGATGGTCGCCCGGCGCGCCTTGGCCTCGGCGGGCGAGACCGGTTTCCAGGTCGTCTTCACCTTGTACCCTGCGACGATCTTTTCCGTGGGCTCGGGCAGGATGAGCGCCTCGATAGCATCGACAACTTCCTCCGTCGTGAGGAACTCGATTTTGGCAAAATTCTCCGCCCCGAGGCGCGCCTCCGCCGCTTGCATGATGACCTTGCGGCGCTTGGTGTCCGGAGAGACCGCCCAGACGCGCGTGAAGCCCGCCCGGATACATTTGGCGAGGTTTTTGGCCTCATACTCGGCCGTCGAAGTTACGGAGATTTCGCAGGCCACCGACAGGTCGCCATGGTGCAGTCCGACATCAACGTGGCCGCCCTCGACCGCTTCCTCGATCACGGCCCGCAGCCCTCGATCCTCGGCCAGGCGCTTGATGAGTTGCTGGACGTACTTGTGCTGGGACCCGCCCTTGCCGGGCTCCGGCGGGGGCGCGCCGCGGCGCGGAGCGCCAAGTGGTGGCGGCGAGGGAGCTGTTGGCTCAGGTTCTTGGAAAACCTCGGCGAGAGGCGGTTCGCTTTCGGGCGGACGTTCGACAGGCTGGATCGGTGGCGACGATCGTTTGGCCTCCTGCTGGTGCGCCGGCTGCTCGCTCGTCTTAGGGCCAAACCCGCGTTGCGGCCGCATCCGTCGAAGCGCCGCCTCGACTTCCGCCATGGTCCCGCAGTGCCGGACGCGGTTCTTGGCAAGCAGGGCTTCGTAGTCCTCTTCGGAGAGAATCGGCTGGCGCTCCAGGAAGCCGAGCGGCACCGTGAGCCGTATGGCGCGCGGCGTCTGGTTCCTGATCCAGACGGCGAACTCACTCTTGCCTTGCCGGCGCTTCATGCTCTCGATGAACTCGACCGAGGTGTGCAGTTCCTCGGCAAGCGCCCGCGCATCCCGCGCTGACACCCCGCCGGCGCACTTGAGGCTGGTGTTGGCGTGGATCACTGCCCGCAGGCGCGGGGAGAGCTGATCGGTGGCCTGGTGGGCGAGCGTGATGCCCGTGCGGTATTTTCGGGCCTGGTTCAGGATGGTCTCGATGGTGTCGTCGAAATACTCCTGCGCCTCGTCGACATAGACCATGGTCGGGGTGCGATCTTCGGGATCGAGCGTGGAGCGCTCGAGAATGGCTTGGCTGAGCATGCCGATGAAGAACCGGCCGAACAGCTGCGAACCCTCCTGCTTCAGCAGGTCCTTCGCCGTCGAGATGAGCACGATCTTGCCATCCTGCAGCGCCTGGAACAGGTCGAGCTTGTTGCGCGCCTGGGCGAACATGCGCTCGAAGGCCGGCGTCGACAGCACGCCCCAGAGGCGGCGCTGGATTTGGCGCTTAGTCTGCGAAAACGACGGATCGAAGAACTCCGTCTCGAAGAAGTACCGAGCCGATCCCTCGAGCTTGCCCATGAACTCAAGGTACGGCTTGGGGTCTTCCATGAGCTGGATCAGCGTATGGATGGTCGCCCCCGGGATCACCAGCATGAGGCGCGCAAGGTAATTGAACACCACGCCCTGCTTCTGGGTGAGCTCGGCGCCGAGCAAGTCGCCGAAGAAGTTCTCGTACACCTCGACCGCGCCGTTGAGGACGCGCTCGCGGTCGACGGGGCGATAGTCCTTGAGGCGGTCAAGGTGGGCGTCGAAGAGGTTCAGGGCCGGCGGGAACTCGACGTCGGCCGGATCGATGAGCACCAGCCTATCGGCCAGGCTGTATCGGGTCTCCGGGGAGAACAGCGCAAGCCGGACCAGACGGTTGATCAGGTCTCCCTGGCTGTCGATCACGACGACGGACCGCTTTTCCGTCTGCGCCTTGACCAGGTCCGCATGGATGAGCCGTTGCAGGAGCTGGGTCTTGCCGTGCCCGGTCCCGCCGACGATGTGTCCGTGCTCGAAGCGGACCTGCTTGGACAGGTGGAACGGAACCGGAAGGTCCAGGAGCTCCCGAAACGGCGTGCCCGCCAGATAGATGTCGGCGAGTTGGGCCGGCGTCTTGTGCTTCTGGTCCGCCGGCATGACGAAGGTCTCGCCGGGCTTGAAGTATTCTTGGTCGGGCGGATATCCCGAGGCCAGCCGCAGATTTCGGCCGAGATAGGCCCGCAGCTCCTTGAAGAGGTCCAGCCCGCGGGCTTCCGGATCATACGGGAAGGCGAGCAAGACCCGGATCAGCTCGGCCGGGTCTTCGACTAGCTCGATGAGCGGGACCTCGAAGGAGCCTCCCGTCTCCTCCCGGCGGCCGAAACAGCTGTTCGGCAGGGCCATATATAGGGCATCGAGCGCGGTGAAAAGCTGTCGCTTGAACACGCGATGCAGGCGATCGAACTCGGCCGAGTACCGATAGCGCTGGGCCATCGATTCCCTAAATTCGACGGCGATCGACACGTCGCTGTCGATGGAATCCCAGAGCGGCGTGATGACGCCCAGGCATTCGGACGACAGCAGCGCCGCTACGGCCTGTCCCACAGCGACAGCTATCGAAACCGTTGGCGTGCGTTCCGCCCGCTCCCAGCTCTCCTTGGTGATCTCAAGCGCGAGCTTGCCGATGGGGTCGTCTGGGTCCGCCGCGCGGATGGGCGAGGCCTCCCACGCCCGCTGCGTCTGCTCCCAGATGTATCGGATATCGTTGAGCTCCCGGCTCCTTCGGCTACCGCCGAAGAAGTGGCCCAGGTTGGAATTCCAGACCACGCTAGAGTTCCAGAACCTCCTCGCCGCCAAAATGCATGGCGGCGCGAAGCATGAGGATGAAGTTCTGGCCGGCCTCTTTGAGCTGCTCCTCGACGGCGAGCATTTCAAGGATGTCCTTGCACTCGATGGTTTTGCCGTCCGCCAGATCGCTGGCTTTCACCGTCAGGTTCAGCATGTGCTTGACGAACGCCTTGCCGAGGCTGGCAAAGGTGGTCCCGACCTCGTTGGGCTCGCGCTGGTACAGCAGGGAGTCCCCGAGCTTGTATTTGACCATGGCGGCGCGTTCCTCAGCGGAAATATCCGCCCGCACGGTGAGGACAAAAATCGGCTTATTGCCCATCAGGCCGCCGGTACGCTGGTCCCTACGCAGCAGAAGTTTCATGGAGACCTCCCGAAATGTCCAAGACGAAGTATGCCTCAAGAACACAACCTTGACGAGGCATGATAAACTTCAACGTGAGTCAATTGAATTCCTGGATGCGCGTGAAACGGGCGGCATGGGCGACATCCCGGCGATTGGCCGCCCGAGCCGCAATGGATTCGTAGGCTGCGAACAAGCCAGGATGGCGACGAAATAATCGTCTGGAGCAACTGCCCTGTCGGAAAGGCCGTGCCAAGGTAGGTACTTTAGAGCAAAGTTCGGCCGCCGGGTCAGCGTTGGGGGGTGAGGATGACATCAGTGAACAGGATGGCGCAGATGGGATTTCTAATTGCGCTACAAATTGTTGGCCTCTTCCAAGTGGAGAGACCCCACGCAGAAGGCGTCACCGTGGCGGCATTGCGCGCAATCTGCAGCGCAGATCCAAGAGACCAGCGCTACGAAAATAATAGACAGACGTGCTTGAGCTACATCCAGGGCGTGGTTGAAACATTGGACGCCGTTCAACCGGCTGTAGAGCAAACATCGGCTGTTCCTTCGGGGCCACACGTATGTCGGCCAGCTAACCTCCGCTCCGATCAGCTCATCGAACAGGTCATAAGCTATTTATCGAGCCATCAAATCGATGACAGTCGCCCGGCCGTCAGCGCTCTCACTGATGTACTTGCTGAACTCTACCCTTGCAGGGCCACCGGCGTATCGCCAGCAGGTGCCCGTACAACTCCGCTGGAGATAGCCTCACCGCCACTACCAGCGCCCGCTACGTCCCTTCAGGAAGATCGAGAATTTCTTGTGTACTTCCCCCTTGGCGGAACAGCAATCAAGCCTTCGGGACTGGCGATCGTAAAGCAGGCGATCGAATACGCGAAGGCGGCAGGCGCAAAGAAATTGGTGATCACGGGTTACGACGACACATATTTTTCAGTCCAGCGCGCGTGGGACAATTCTAGAGAGCGCGCACTGTCCGTTCTTGCGCTGCTGAAGTCAGCGATAAAGAACACGGAGATGGAGGTTTTGTGGCGGGGAAGCGCCGACTTGGCTGTTCCGACACCGCAGCACGTGAGCGAAGCGCTCAACCGACGGGTAACCATTGTAGAGAAGTTCTGAGGCTAGCTTTAGTTTTCATCCGATCCTTCGATCACGGCGTTAAGTTGTTTCTTTGGTGACCATCCGAGCGGAGGCGGCTGTGATGTGCTCCGCCAAGGCATACCTTGAGCTTTCCACTTCTGGCGCAGTTCTTTAAAGGTAGCCGTCGCATCATCAAAGCCAAACTCCACGCCGCAGCAGGGGCAGATTATATAGGTCGGACACTTTGCTTCGTCATATGGTGGCTCGTCTAGCTCCGGGAAACCGCAGACTGGGCAAGTATACAGTTTGTTATTGTTCATAAAAATAATTTGGATCAGTGGGCATAAAGTACGTTCTAATCGTACCATCTTTACTTATAACGCCAAACTCGTTTGTATTTGGATCATATCGAACCAGGTCCCCATTGGGTCGCACTTTCTCTAAAACCCCGGTGCGCCGAGTTCCCGTTAGAAAGGCTGACGCCTGGGATTCGTAATGGGCAGGCGAATTTGAGGAGAAATCGGCACCGTGCTTTTGGAAGTGATCCGTTAGTTTCGCATCGTTAGCGAATTTTGCGCTTGACGTTTCGGCCTGGACAAATCCGGACGCATCGGCCGCCTGTCCGGTAACACCCACTGCTTGAATGGCTTTACCGGTGCCGTCGAGGACGATCGCACTGCCAATCGTTTGGCCAAGGGGGCGTGTTAGCGTGCCGGCGTCCTGCGTCTGAAGGGCTGTCGTTACGCCCTGGTAAGTTTGAATTGAGGTTTGGACGAATCCAGTGGCCGCAGTTGTTATTGTTTGCTGGGGATGCTGGACAGCTTGGGACACGGCACTCCGTGCTGCAGTGCCGAATTGTTGCAAAGATCGGGCAGCGGCGGTGGGCTGAGTAGCCACATAAGCGTCGGTTTTTTCGACAGTCTGCCCGAAAGCCAGTACTCCGTTCCCAGCCGCCGCTAGTCCCTGAGCAGTCCCGACCGCAAACTGTTTGCTACCAGACGCAGCTTCATTCGGAAGTGCTTGGACAAAAGCGGATGTGTAGGCAGCAGTGGTGTAAGGCTTTGAGCCCGATCGGCTAGCAGTGACGGTGGACGCATTTTGAAGATTCGGCGATCCGGCTCCCTGGCTCGATACTTTGGCGGGGACGAGTGCAGAGGTGGTCAATGTCCCTGCAAGCGGCACATTCTGCGATAGAGCCGTTCGACTGGGTGGAAGAGTTGCAACTGCGGATCGGGTCGAGACCTGCTGTGCCGCAGTCCGGGCGTTTGCTTGAGCCAAGGATTGCTGATAGCTATTTTGCCTATCCTGATCCGCCTTAGCCTGCGCCTGGAGCTGTAACTGTTGCGCGCGTGCCCGCGCATCAGCCGCAGCCTGACTCTGCTGATACGTCTGAGCCAGTTGTTGTTGGTAAGCCTGCTGGCGGGCCTGATCTTGCTGAGCTTGCGCATCCAACTGCGCTTGCTGGGCTTGTGCTTTCGCTTCGGCGTCCCTCTGTCCTTGCTGCCACGCTGCTTGGCCTGCCTTGAGCTGGGCATTTTGTTGCGCTTGCAGAGCCCGCATTTGGGCCGCCACGTCGTTTAAGCTTCCGAGCGGCGGCGCTTGCGTTTCATTGTTGAAGCGACGGTATGAGGGGTTTTGGCCGTTGCGGGTACCATACAAATTGGGCGCGACGTGCCCACCCCCAGCCGAGTACCCATAGCCTCTGGTTGCTGTGGCCCGCCCTCCCTGAGAGAGGGCCGGTTGCGGGAATGTTTCAAAGCGTGCTGATTGCTGTGGCCGCTGTTCAGACCGCGGTCCGCCCACTCCGGATTGTTGCCGCCGGTGTTGGCCAAAGTCCTGATCTTCTGCGGAAGCCGCGCGGAACGTGGACCCCGTCAGAGCCAACATGCACGCAAAAAGCACCAAACGCATGGTGGCCTCCTGGCCGCTATCGCTGGAAGTGACGGGTAATTCTTTTTGACTGACTGAGCGCTGATCCTGGTGCTTAGAATACGACGGCCATCATAGATTGGAACCCTAAAGGGCCCCCGCTCGACCCAGTTTTTGAGGCAGGCGGGCAAACAAAGAGGTGGTTCATCCTCGCTAGGCGATCAGCACGGCGTCGGGTTAAGCGTCAACGAAGTTACGAAAATTTGACACGAGCTGTTCGGCCGCTTCAGCCTCGGGTATGCCCCAAATCGATGCGAGCAGGGGCACCGCCCTCCAAGCGTCCCATGGATAGGCGGGGGTCTCTCCAATTAGGCCAAAAGGGCCGTCGCTTTCGGTGAGCACCCGGTCGCGCGGCATTGCTGCTGCGGCAGTTCGACCACGTTCGCTGGAAAGCATGGTCGGGCCAACAGAGAACCATGCCGACATTGACCGCGCACGATCGATTTGTCTGGCGGATCCCAAAAACCAATGCAGCACGAAGGCGCCTGCGTCCGGAAACTCTTCGAGGAGATCGAGAACCTTCCCTGTGGCAGCGCGACTATGGATCGTCAGCTTTCTGCCACCAGCCAGCGCACACATTTGAAGGATTGATCGGAATATCTCGGCTTGGGCTTCTAGCGTCGGACGATGGTCGCGTGACCCATCTAGCCCAACTTCACCCACGTAGTCCGTTTGAGGAAGTAAGCGCTCAAAAAGTTCAAGTTCGTGCCGCCTCGCCACCGCGATCTCGGGATGAAGCCCCAGTGCCGTTCGTACCCGGCTCCCAGGAAGAATGAGCTTGCGTGTGCCTTCGAAGGCGGTTGGCGTGGTGGTAACCGACAGCACGTAAAGGCGTCGGCGCTGGCATTCTTCCGCAACTGCGTGCGGGTCCGGGTAGAGGTCGAGGTGGCAGTGGAGGTCGATCACGGCCAGCTAATAGCACCAAGAAGGCTCCCAAGCTCCCCTAGCCCGCGGCGTACAACATCCACGTACTTGGAGCGGAGGGCCGGATCGGCGGGCAGAGGCCCACTCTCTGCCGCCCAGCGGTCAAGATTTCTGGTTTTCAGATGTTCCACGGCATGCCGCGCCGCTTGCACATCATCGTTATGAGCCGCCGTTGCGAGGTCCTCAACGGCGTAGCCTGTTTTGTCGCTGATGCCCGCCTTAAGAAATGAAGCCCGGCGTATCAAGCACGGGATGCATTGGCCGCACTGGCCGTTCATGCGCTTGCCCTTGCCACAAGAGTAGGAGAAGGGAGCGAGCTTCCAAACATCAGGATGGGAGCTCGCTGCGAGCATCTCCCCTTTGGTCCAAAGACCGAATGGATTTTCCAACGTCACGCCTATGCCGGCTTCACTGAGAATGCCGTTGAGTTCAGAGATGTAGTGGGGGTGAGTGGTGCGGGTGCTCAGGCTTCCCAAACGCCGGACAGTGAGTGGAGGATTGAGCGAAATTAGCCCGTTCTCCGGCACCACGAGCGTCGGTGTGAGGCCCTCCGCAGCAAGAACGCCGTAGGCAATGAATAAGATCGAACGCGCGCGAGATGAAAGCTCGTAGGGCTCCGCCCAGCGTTCTGTTGCTTTACCCTCAAACCGATGGTCCGCAAGGCCCAGGCGTTCGGCAAGGTACTTCTGCGGTGGCCCCTCCTTAGGTGACGCCTGGCTTACGAGTATCGGTCGGCGCCCTTCGCCCAACAGGCGCATGGCGCCGAGGAGGCTGTCGAGCCCACCCGAAAACAGGCAGACGCTATCTCGGTCGGTAAGCTTTGGCTGGAACTTGGGTGGTTGGCACCCTCCCTCTACAAAACGGACGGCCCAGATATCTCCGGTGAGAAACCGCAAGGCCGCCGCAATTCGATTAGTTTGCGCCTGCCAGGGAGCAGGATTGTGCAGGGCGACTTCCAAGTCGATTACGCGGGTCCATCCATCTTCAGCTTGATCGCGGAGGACGAACTTGTCGGTGGCAAATACGGCGAGCGCTATTGAAAGGAAATCCCAAGCTGCGTGACTGGGAGGGTTGGGCAACCAGGTGATCGCCTGCGGGAGCCCGTGTCCCACGCCCGGCTGGTTGTCTCGCCCGACGTGGTAGAGGGCAATGCCAATATTGCCAGGCAATGGCCCATGCGCGGCTTTCGCGCGCTCGGCATCCGGCGTAGCGACAACGTAGGCGGTCACCATGTTTCCATCTCCGCCTCGACCGCCGTTACGATGGCCGAGATCAGACCCGTCATGGCCTGTGGGGTGAGCGAGACACCTGCACCCTGAAGCAGCGGCGTTCCGACGACGTCCGCCACCTCGCGGACCAACGATCGAAGTTCCGTTTCTCGTTGGACCGCAGAGACCGTCGACGGCGCGTTGGCGAGCGCCTGTCCAGCGTCGCCGGCTAACTGAAGGAACACGAGTTCCGCTGCGAACGCGAGCGCAGCGACTTGGACCGCGTGGGCGTCCAGGGAGGCGGGATCAAATGTGTCTGCGCCTTCGAGCGCGACAGCAAGCGCTTCGCCCATTGCCATCCTGGCCAAGTCCTCGTCGAGGATGCCCGGCGGACAAAAGGCGTCTACAATTCGATCAATCGCGGCTTGAGCGGGGAGCCCCGCCAGAGAGCGCACATCTAGCGAAACCCCGGCCGGTGGAGCTTGCCCGCCGATGGCTGCAGAAAAGCTAGATAGCGCCGCGCCGCCGCTTCGAGCCGCGCGGCTGATACGCGCAGCTCCGGCGCGAGCGCCGCCGGCCGAGGTCCTCGCCCAATGACCCGCTGCTCTCCTAGCATCGCCTTGATTGCCTGAGCGTGCGAACTGGCCTAGGGCGCGCCGATATCCGGTGTACCGAGCTGTAGGGGCCACGGCGGTAGCGGCGGCGGGCGGCGGCGCTCCGCCGGCCGGAGCGGCTACAGGACCGGTGGGCGCGGGGTCCTGAGCGGCCCAGGATGGGACGATCGGACGGCCGCCGCCAGCGTCTCGCTTAGATTGAGAGGTTCCCATCAGTTGCTTTCGATTAAACCCGCCTGCTTGAGCAGGTAGGCGGTGGATTTCTTCAGCCCTCCGATCTTCAAGCCACCAAAGAAGGCCTGAAGGTCCTTCTTGGCCTCTGCGGAGGCAGTAGCGACCAGAACGGCACCTTTGATTCCATCGACGTCATCTGCCCAATCGGCGTTCCGCATAGCCTCGATGAGCTGCCCGGCGACGGCGGAAAGATCCGCAGCGGACAAGCTGGTCACAATTTTCTTCCCCACGGGGGAATTCACGCTATCGACCTGAAGCAGTGCCTCCACGGCCTGGCGAACCGCCGCGCTCAGGCCCATTCGGTTCGAAGCCGGCGCGAGGACATCGCGGCTTAGAAAGGCCGCCGGCCGAAGCGTCTTAACATCGGTGAAGATTGGCTCCATCGCGCGCCATTGATCGACAAATTCAGTGTGCGATGCCCATTCCTGCGGAGGCTCCGGCCGTTTGCCCTTCGCTCCGGTATCGGGGGCGATCAGTTTTTCGGCGTCGCCTCCCTCCATTATTAGCCGATAGAGAGCTTGCGTGGCTGGTGTGTCGGTACAACGTTCAAAAACTGCGAGCTTCGCCAGCGTAGCCAGGTCGACGTTCATCTGGCGGTTTCGCGCGAGGATGCGGCGGAGCCAGACCGCATTCAGCAGTCGCTTAACAATCCGAGGATTGCCCTGGATGTTGGGGGCAGTCGCGAGGATCGGGGCCAAACGATCCGCGATCGCCAGACTATCGACCAACTCCGGCGAAGCCCCAGAAAGCTTCGCGACCTCAGCACGATTAAAGGTCTTGCCGGACCAGCTTTGCTGGAGGGCTGTGAGGAGATGTTGCTGGACCGCCGACAACTTCTCAGGAACCAGGTCCCCGACGAATAGGGAATACATGTATGCCCGGAGATCATCCACCCCCACCTGGGGCACCCGGAGGGGGACCTGGATCACCTTGTCGAGGTAGTCGCGAACATGGGCCGTGTTGGGGTCGTTGAAGTGCCGCGCCACGGAGTGGCGGATCATGTCCTCGTCTGCGGCAATCACGAACGCCGTGCGGGGCATGAAGAGGAACAGGCGGATCGCTTCCAACGTACCAATTGCGGTGTCAGGCAGACACCGGTCAAGGTTGTCGATGAAGACGACCAGCGTCGTTTCGAGGCCTTCGAGAAGCTCGCCGAATTCCTTTCGGAACGCGGCAATCTCTGCGGGGGGCGTGCGCTTTTCAGCCGGGCCGATTAGCCCTGCGACGCTTTTCTTAGCCTCGTTCGCTTCGTGATTGAGCTCGGCCCCGTCCTTCGCCGACACTCCACGGCCAGAGATTAGGGAAGACACGGCCGAGCCCGCAGTGGTGAGCAGGCCCGGCGGAATCCCAAGCGCCATTCCAATACCGAAGTCGGCAATCATTCCGAGGCCGCGGAAATAATTGATCCGTGATGCGAACGATTTCGCCTTGTCGATGAATGTTTTGCGTTCTTCGGCAAGTCTAAGGAGGTCGGACGAGATGACCTCCATCAGCGCCGCGCGGGCATCGTCAAAGCCCTGGTAAAGCCACGCGTCGAAATGGACGATAAGCGGCCCGCCTTTTTGGCCAGATGGGGGAAGCTTGCTCTCGACGAGTTTGAGCACCGTCGATTTGCCGGTGCCCCACCCACCAAAGACCCCTATCGAAATAGGTAGGAGCGAAGACGTAGTCGCCATCGTCGCGATTTGCTCCGCGACTTCGGTAAAATTCAGAAAGTCTTCGCTGGTCTCAGAATCGCGCCACATAAGTGAGATTAGCCCCCGAGTCGGTAGGGTCTCTCAAGTTTATCAGAAAACCCCCGGTTGCATTAATGGAGGAGGTTCTCTGCCGTTGCAAACCGTAGTTGGGCATGAGCCGGTTATTCTAGCGCTTTCGCAGCGTGGTAATGCTGGATGTTCGGTTCTCTCCCGTACTCAACCGGCTTCGGGCGGGCGGTCAGATCGCCGTCTCTGACTGTTCGCTCAAGACGAACGGGACGTGGGGACGTTGGGGACTTCTCTCAAACTTGTATTGAGAACTATTGTCCGAAGTAGCGCATGAGACGGTCCACCGTCGCCCGAAATGCGCCATTCCACGACGTGTTGAAAACGGAAATTGTAGCCTAATTTCTAGGTTTTTTCCGTGCGCGCGGATGTCCGAACTCAGTTCGCGCACGATTTCCCGCTTTTCCTCTGAATTCGCCGTTTCGTACTGCAAACAGGCCACATTCCCTTGTCCGAACTTTTTCAGCACGGTTGTCGCCAACGGCTCCGCACGCTCGATGTTTTCGAGCGTGTCCCGCAGTGAGCGGCGTTGCTCAAAGAGCTGGGCCTTGCGGGTTTCAAAGGTCTCCTTGGCGGGGACTAGCCGATGACAGGAATCTCCGCGCTAAAGGGCCGGCTCGACGACCCGTCGATCATGAGTTTCAGATATATGCGGCGGTTCGGGAGGTTGATCAGATCCTCGACATCGAATGTCGGCTGGAACTCCTTTGCCAAACCTGATGCATCCTCCGGCACCTTCAGCCATACCGGTGGTATAGTCCTGTTCGGGGAAGCAATCATCAGACACTAAGCCGGTTAGTACCTCGTTACCGAAAGAGTGTAATATAGCTGATGAAGGATCCTAATTACCTCCCCAGATTTTTCTACATATCAGGCCGTTTCTTTATGGTTCTGAGCCATTAGAAGCACGGAAATAAGCAACGACGGCGCGGTGGGGCTCTCGAACACAAATCTGTGTATGCGTTTTTTCCTGAAACGCAGAGCCTGGATACGCCTCTCCGCCTTCCATGAATATACTCCTGACAGTATCTATGGGAATTTTCTTAGTACGGGAATATAGACCGCAGGCATAATTAATAACGGCATTGTCAAGGTAACGACCTTTCCGGTCTTGATCCTTGGTATTTTCGGGAAGATTCAACCCGAGCTCCTTGGTATCCTCTATATAAAGTGGGTAATATTCCTGAAGCAGGCTAACGCCGCCGGAAGTTGTAAGGTCTAGGCAATTGCCAAGATTTAACAGCGCGCCAACGACAAAGGGACGCCGAATTCTTATCGGCGTCCCTTGCTCCCGATGGCGCTTCACCTGGCGGCGATGAGAATCTTCGGCCCACCGCCGCGCCCGGTCTGGATCAGCTTCCCAAAAATAAATACCCGTCCCAAGCCAATCGTAGCCGTTGTTTGATGCGACCAAGCCATTAGGACCGCCCGCGCCCAAGGCCGCCTCACCCACATCCTGATCGCATCCGGAATATGCAATCACCAAGTGGGTATGCAGCCCCGAGAGACCGTTCATTTCTTGCTGGTTTCAGCCGTCGGACGGCCTGGGTCTGTCGGCCATCGTGGCCTTCCGTCTTGTGTAAGGACGCCAGCGCTGATCAGGCGTTTTCGAGCGGCTTCAGGTGATCGGTCTGCCGTTGCGACATCGCGTCGAGCAGCTTCAATATCCTCGGTAGTGATTGTGCCGTAATGCTCAAAGTTCATACGCACCTCCCGCGTGAGAACAAACCATGAACATTCTCCCACGCCACAGCCGGCTCGGCAACTAATCGAACCGCGATTCTAACAAAATGGGGGGGAAAGTCGCGCAGGGTAAGGTCCTCACAGTCGCATCAGCCCCAATGGCGACCCATGATGGATGCATATGGTTAAGCTATTTCTATCTGGCCGCGCAAGTCCGGAACGCGCAATCAGTTGGATTGGTCGCACAGCCGGCGAAGCTCTTTGAGCTTGTGTCGGACGCTGCCATTTCGGGCGCTAGACCCGTCCGTCTACGATCCATGCCGCCGCATCGCATTGGCGAGAATCCGGGCGATGGTTGCCGGGTGATTGGTCGAGAGTGAGGACACGGCGTGCACGGGCGGCATTTCGGGACAGCACAACGAAGCCCTCGTTGTCGAGTAGGAGAAACAATCCAAGCGAACGGGCCCATCGGCGGACTTCGACACACGGTGTCGCTGGATCCACCTGCGTCCGCAGGACGGGGCGCGTGCCAGTGAGCACTTGGCGCAAATCAACGAGCGCGGAGCGCGGCAGCCAGGCTGGCAATCGCTAGTCTCTGCGGCGCTTCCAGACCATCACAGTCTGGAGATCAGAGGCCTTCGTCACATCGACAAAGCCCGCGGCCTCGGCCGCCTTGTGCGAGGCAATGTTGGTCTTGCGCATGTGCGCGTAGATCGTGTCATACGTGCTCGCCTCAACCGCCTTTCGATAGCCGGCTCGGCCGATGCCTCGCCCTTGGCTTTGCTGATTGAGGAAGATTTGGATTGAGGCGTGAGGGCCGAGCGGCGGCTCATCAATCCAGTTTATGAAAACCACGCCGGCGCGCTTTCCAGACGCGAAGACCGTCCACGCCTCGCCACCAGGCCCGCCGCCCCGATCAGGCCCGCCTTTGCTTCGCTTGAGGGTCACCTCCGATGCCGGAATGGGTTCACGGGCAGCTGGCAATTTCACCGCGCGCGGTTTGGGCGTGGAACGGGTGGGCTTACGTCGTTTGGTTTTTGGGGGGTTATTCATGGAGGGGCCCGAGTCCAGCTCGGAGGCG
>CAYVHP010000119.1:0-7103 GCA_964451265.1 uncultured Caulobacteraceae bacterium
GGCCGCCCCCGACGTCCAGCGCACCGATCAAGGAGCGGCCAAGCCATGACCGACGCCGCCGATACCTATGAGTCCGTCGCCCCATCCGCAGAAGACCGGACGCCCCCCGCGTTTGAACGATCGATTTCGCCGATTGCCGGCCGCCTGGGTTCCGGCCTGGCCGGAAAGGGCATCGTCGTTGCGGCCCTCGTGGCCGGTTGTGGCGTCTTCGTCGCCGCCACCTGGGGCCATGCCAAGCCGAAGGCCGAGCCCCGGCACGATGAACCGGCGCGGCAGGTGGTGCCGTTTGAGCCGGCCATGAAGTCACCGTCGCCGACCTTGGCTGCGCCGGGCGCGAACGCGCCCGACCTGAGCCCTGCACAGACCGGCGGCGCGGTTCCGGCCATCCAGCCTACGGCCGGCGGCCCGGCGTCGGCCGCGGACGCAGTGAGCCGCCGTCAGGCGGAAGTCAGCGCGATCCGCGGCGCGCCGATCCTGGCCTATACGCGGGGCGGCAACGGCGGCGCTGCGCCTGTGATGCCCGCGCTCCTGGCGGCGCAGGACGGACCGGCGCGCGAGGCCACCGAACTCGACCAACTTCGGCGCGGCTCGTCGATCGGCCAGTCGCGGGCCGCCCGCCTGCCCGACCGCAACTTCCTCATCGTCGCCGGCGCCAACATTCCGTGCCTCCTGCAGACGGCGATGGACACCACCACGCCGGGCTATGTCAGCTGCCTGATCCCGCGTGACGTGCTGTCGGACAACGGCGCCGTCGTCCTGATGGAGAAGGGCACGAAGGTGCTGGGCGAATACCGCTCCAGCCTACGCCAGGGCCAGCGGCGGCTCTTCGTGGTGTGGACCCGGGCGGTGACGCCCGCCGGGGTGGCCATAGCGTTGGGATCACCGGCGGCCGATCCCGTTGGGCGGGCCGGCTTCGACGGCGAGATCGACACCCACTTCTGGGATCGGTTTGGCGGCGCGCTGCTCTTGAGCATCGTCGATGACGCGGCCTACGCCGTCGCCGGTCCCAACAACGGCTCCAATATCACCCGCCTGCCGTCGGACGCGGCCGGCATCGCGGTGCAGAACTCGATCAATATCCCGCCGTCTCTGCGCAAGGCGCAGGGCGCCGAGGTCTCCATCTTCGTCGCCCAGGACTTCGACTTCTCCGGCGTCTATGGCCTCAAGAGCCGATGAGCCATGGCTCACGACGCCGCCGTCCTGCAGCACTATCTCAAGCCGCTCCAGGCCTGCCTGGAGCCTGCCGGCGTCACCGAGGTCGTGGTCAATCGCCCGGGCGAGCTCGGCATCGAGCATGACGGCGGATGGGAATGGCGTGCGGCGCCGGACCTGAGCGAGGTGTGGCTTTCGACGCTGGCCAAGGCCGCCGCGGCGTTCACGGCTCAGGACGTGACTCCGGAGACTCCCATCTGCTCCACGGTGCTGCCGGGGGGCGAGCGCTGCCAGATCGTCATTCCGCCGGCCGCGGAGCGACTGTCGCTCACCCTGCGCAAGCCGTCGGAGACGACCTTCGATCTCGACGCCTTTGAGCGCGCAGGCCTGTTCGATGAGGTCGCCCTGGCGACCAACGACCTCTCGGCGGACGAGACGAAGCTGCTGGCGTTGCGGGACGCTCGCGAGTGGCCCGCCTTCTTTCGGCTGGCCGTGCAGAGCCGGCGCAACGTGCTGATCTCCGGCGCCACCGGCTCGGGCAAGACCACCTTCGCCAAGGGGCTCGTGAAGCTGATCCCCGACGGCGAGCGATTGCTGACCATCGAGGACGCGCGCGAACTTACCGTCCCCCACCGCAACGCCGTTCACCTGCTCTACGCGAAGGATGGTCAGGGCCTGGCTAAGGTCGGGGCCAAGCAACTCCTCGAAAGCGCGCTACGCATGCGGCCCGATCGCATCCTGCTGCAGGAACTGCGCGATGGGACCGCCTTTTTCTACCTGCGCAACGTCAACACCGGCCACCCCGGCTCGATCACCACCATCCACGCCGACAGCGCCACCCTGGCCTTCGAGCAACTCACCCTGCTGGTAAAGGAGTCCGAAGGTGGTCGGGACCTCGCCCGCGACGACATCCGCTCGCTTCTTCACATGCTGGTCGACGTGGTGGTGCAGTTGCGCCGCGTCGACGGGCGCTTCCGCATGACGGAGGTCTGGTATGACCCGCTTCGCAAGCGCGCCCTGGCCGCTTAAGGCTGCCTATGTCGGCACGCTGGCCATGGCCGGCGCCGGCCTGCTCGGCGGGCTCGCCGCCATGATCGCCCTCGCGGGCCTCAGGCGCCTGTCGCCCCACATCGACCCGGCGCAGATCCCGGCCTGGTTCTGGTACTTCCGCGACGATCCGCAGGTCCGCAAGTGGCTCGGCATCGGCCTGATGTCGACGTTCGCCGGCGCCGGGCTCGTCGCCGTGGGCGTCATCCGCAACCTTCGGCCGCCGCTGCACGGCGCCGCCCGCTGGGCGAACGAGGCCGAGCTTGTCGCCGCCGGCTTGCGGTCCCGCCAAGGCATCGTGCTCGGCCGCAAAGGCGGCCGCCTCCTGGTCTTTGGCGGGTCGGAGCACGTCATGCTCCATGCGCCGACCCGCAGTGGCAAGGGCGTGGGCGTGGTGATCCCGAACCTTCTGACCTGGCCGGACTCCGTGGTCGTGCTCGACGTCAAGCGCGAGAACTGGGAGGCAAGCGCCGGCTTCCGCGCCGCCCACGGCCAGGATGTGGTGCTGTTTGATCCGCTCGACCCGGAGGGCCGCACGGCGCGCTTCAATCCCCTTGGCCACATCGACCGCAGCGATCCGATCGCCGTGCTCGACGAGTTGCAGAAGCTCGCGGTCATGCTGTTTCCGCCGCCGCACCACGGCGACCCGTTCTGGGCTGAGGCGGCGCGAACCGGCCTGATCGGCGTCGGCGCCTACGTGGCCGAGACGCCGGAGCTGCCGTTCAGCCTGGGCGCCATCTATCGCGAATTGACCCACGGCGATCCGCGCACCCGTCTGCCGGCGCAGGTCGAGGCCCGCGCGTCAGCCGGGAAGGCGCTGTCCTACGGCTGCGTCAGCGCCCTCTCGGATTTCTGCTCCGCCTCGGAAAACACCTTCGCCTCGATCAAGCAGACCATCACGGCGCGGATGAACCTCTGGCTGAATCCGCGTGTCTGTGCGGCGACGGACACCAGCGACTTCGATCTGCGGGACCTGCGGGAGCGCCGGATGTCGCTCTATCTCGGCGTCTCACCCGACAACCTGGCGCGGGTGGCCCCGCTCTATAATCTGCTGCTGCAGCAACTGGTGGACCTGAACACCCGCGAGCGCCCGACCGCTGAACGCCACAAAGTCCAGGTGCTCATGGTGATGGACGAATTCGCGCGCCTGGGGCACGCCGCCGTCATCGCGCACGGCTTCTCCTATGTCGCCGGTTACGGGCTGCGGCTGCTGCCGGTCCTGCAAAGTCCGGCCCAGCTGCGGGCGGAATTCGGCCCCGATCTCGCCGAGGAGATCATGGCCAACTGCGGCCTGGAGATCGCCTTTGCGCCCAAAGAGCTCAAGGTCGCCCAGGATCTCTCCGAACGGCTGGGCTTTTGGACCTATTCCAGCCGGTCCCACAGCCGGCCGACCCTGCTGTCGGGTGGTCGGCGTAGCACCACGGAGTCGGACCAGCGCCGCGCGCTGATGATGCCGCAGGAGCTCATCCAGATGGACCCGGGCCAGCTCATTTTGCTGCGGGCCGGCCTGCCGCCGGTGCGCGGCCGCAAGATCCAATACTGGCGCGAGAAGGCGTTCACGCAGCGCGTCGTCGCACCGCCGACTGTGAACGCTAACCCCGGGATTGGGATGACGCCTTCTGCCTCCGCCGTGTCGATGCCCAGCGCCGCGTCACCTCAAGACGATCTCAGCCTGGACCTGGTGATTCCCGCCCTGGACGCGGCGGGGTTCGAGCCCTTGCCGCCTGAAGGCGCGACCGACGCCGAGGTTGAAGGTTGGATGGAACGCTTCATCGACGCATCCGCGACACGACAGGAGGCCGATCATGCCCGATGAGATGGACCGCAATCAGATCGACAGCGAGGGCCGGGGACGCTCAACGAGCAAGGGCGACGTGCCGGACACCCTGGCGCGGCGGTATTACACGGACGAGCGTGGCGGTCCGGGTCTCGGCTTCTATACCGATGCTCGTGTCCAGGCGGCCGCGTTCCGTGACCTCGGGGCTCGCCTGGTGACGCCCAGGTCCGATCCTAATGCGATCCGCGACATGGCTGCGGTGGCGCAACATCGCGGCTGGACCGTCATCGTAGTCCACGGCGGGAAAGACTTCCGGCGCGAGGCTTGGCTGACGGCCAGCGCGCTTGGGCTGGAGGTGCGGGGCTATCAGCCGAGTGAACGGGACCGGCAGGAGCTTGAACGCCGGCAGGCCGCTCTGGCGCGCAAGGCGGCCCGTGCCGCCCAGGCGCGGCCCGAGCGCGGAGACCGCGAACCTCGCGACGGCGGGGCTGCCGGCCGAGCCAATATGCGGATCATCGAGAGCGTGGTGCGCGCGCGGGTCAGCGACCGGCCGTCGCAGGACCGGATTCTCTCCGCCGCTCGCGAGCGGCTGGCGTCGTGGTTGGAGAAGGGCGCCCGGCTGCAGCCGGTCGAGGTCGCCCGCTCCCACGCCCAGCAGGACTCCCTCCGATCGCGAGAACGGCAGCGCAGTCGCTAGCAAACGACAAGCCTCGGCGCTCGCCGTCAGAGTAGGGTTGAGGGCGAGCGGTCGTTCCTATTATGTAGTCTACAGACCGTGGTTTCATCGACGACAGAAGTGTCCCCGTTCTTTCATGAAGGGACGGGCGCTTCTGGCTTGGAATCTGCGGGCGTTACGCACCGCTAAGTCGCTCTCGCAGGAGCGGCTGGCGGTCGACGCTGGAGTCGACCGAGCCTGGGTGAGCGAGCTTGAGCGGGAACAGGGCAACACCTCCGTCGATCTGCTCGACCGCCTGGCCGAGGCCCTTGACGTGCCGATCGCGGCCCTCCTCGCCGAACCGAGCCCCGATGCGGACAAGCCGCAACCCCTGCGCAGCGGACGCCGTCCCCGCGACTGATCCCTTGCAGGGATAGGTCGATGGACCGGGATCTCATCAGCGCGCACGGCAAGATGGTGGCCCTGGTCGCCAGCGTCCTTCAGGCCTCGGGCGTCACCACCACCGATGAGTTCGCACGCCTGCTGAAGGTGTTCGCCGACACGGTCGGCGAGAGCGATACGGAACAGGCTGAAATCCTGACGCTGTGGTCGGAGACCATCGCGGCGATGCTGCCACCTCAGCCGAAGCACTAGCACCCACCAGAAGTTCGGTTGGGCGACAAGCTATGCCTCGCTTGATCCGAGCATGGCGCGCTCCTTTGCGTCCCGCTTCGCGTCGGGATCTTCAATCACCTCAACGGCCTCAATGAACCTAGAGACGTAGTCGGCCGGGAGGCTGTGTTCCTTGCTGCCCGCAAGGACATGGTCCTTGTACCAACTGTATGGCTTCAGGCTGCCGTCGATAGCGTCCTCCGACGCGAGATATGTCAGCACCTTCCGCCTGCGGCCCTTGTCGTTGATGA
Source organism: uncultured Caulobacteraceae bacterium (assembly GCA_964451265.1). Taxonomy (GTDB): domain Bacteria; phylum Pseudomonadota; class Alphaproteobacteria; order Caulobacterales; family Caulobacteraceae; genus BOG-938. Next base: position 5,555 of record CAYVHP010000119.1, read on the forward strand.
CCGTGACCACCTTGCCGTCATAGCCCTTGCCGGCGCCCTCGTGCCTGTCGAGGGCCTCGCGCTCGGCCGGATCGAAACTGAACAGGACGCCGATGACCGCGTCTTCGTCGTCCTCGGTGGCGAAGGCGTCGCACTTGGCGGACTGATCTTTCTTGCTGCGCTTGTGAAAGCGCAGGGTGTGGCCGGGCAGGGTGGCAAGGCCAAGCGGCTTGGCGCTCGGCATCCGCGCCCTCAGACGCGCCGTCGACATGTTGGACCCGTAGGCGAAATACTCGGTCATCTCCGGAGGCCCGCTTTCAATGTCCTTCAAGGGCTCGACCGGCGGATCTCCCGGCTTGCGAAGGGTGCGTAGTGCAACGCTCATGATGCCGTGCTCATCAGATTCTTCGCCTTCGCGGGTGATGACCTGTTGCCCATCCTCGGCGTCGAGGATCGGAACGGGCCTGCCGGCCCAGCCGCAGTCGGCACAGCGGGGCCGCTCCCACAGTACCCCCGGCGCGGCGGTGTTCTCGCCCTGCTCGGGTTCCAGATGCGGCGAGCCGCAGTCGGGGCAAGCTTCGGGCACGCCGCGTAGGCCGCGAAGGATCAGAGACGAGGCCATGCCGATGGCATGCTGGATCAGGCCGTGCGCCAGTTCGGCGTCGACCCAGGTGGCGGACTTCGAATGGGTCAGCCAGTTGGAGAAGGTCCAGGCCGACTCGAGCGCGCCCTTCAGGACGCCGCGGCGCTCCTTGTTGGTCTCGCCGGGCATCAGGTCGTTGCAGATGATCTCCGTCCACGCGCGGAAGTTGGCGCGCTGCGGCGGGGTCTCGGTCCAGACCGCCGCGTCCTGGGCGACGCCGATCAGCTGGAGGAGAGTTTCTCGGCAGCGGACCCCCACCGCCTGATAGCCGGCGAGATTGTGGGCCTGGGCGACCGCGTCCCCGGCCTCTTCCATCATCTCGTAGACGCGGCCGAACGGCAGCAGCCGAACGTCGTCGCGCTGTTGTTCCTCCGTGCGGGGGATCCGCAGGATCAGGCCAATATGGAAGGTCAGCGCCAGATCCATGTTGGGGAACTGCTGCTGGGAGTAGAGGTTGGTGTTGCCGGTGATGACCCACCAGCGGTCCTTGTTGGTGTGGATGTCCCACACGTCGTGGCGGGTGTTCAGCACCGCCTCCGAATAGACTTTCTGCATGAAGGTCACTTCGAGATCGGGCGCCTGCCATTCGAAATATTCTCGAACGGTCTCGATTTCCTCCTCGCTGGCTTTCAGCATTCCCGGGCTCCATCGGAGGCTGGCCGCCTCGGCTGCAATGATGTTACGCCGACCATATTCCGTCGTGTGTGATCGAGGGAGTGTGGGGAAGGTCTTCCCCTGCGACCGAGCCTTGAGGTCTCGGCCGACCCCTTCCAGCGGGGAGACCCCCAGGCTGTGCCAGAACTATCGCGGTGGGGCTGCGATTGGCGCCAAGCGTGGCAAGAGCGAAGCGCCGTCAAGCCTCAGCTTGGGGTAATCGCCGTCGATCCGAAGGCGTTCGCCGCGTGAAGGATATTGAAGGCGAGGATG
>CAYVHP010000120.1:0-20185 GCA_964451265.1 uncultured Caulobacteraceae bacterium
CCTGCGCAAGGCCCTGGGCGCCCATCCGGAGTCGGTGATCATCGCCCCCGGACGCGGACGCGCGGCTGGGCTGAGCGTCGATCAAGGACTGATCGCGGTTCTGTGGGACGGCGGGGTCAAGGGCCTGGTTTACCGCCTGCCCCAACTGGTCGGCGCCGAACTGATCCTGGACAATCAGGTGGCCGCCCGCGCCCACCGGGGCGAGCCGCGCCGGGCGCTCGACCAGGCGCCCAGCGCGGCGCATCAGGTGGTTCTGCGGCTGGTGTTCGACAATCCGCGCGATCCGGATTTCGAGCTGGAGCTATGGCCGCCCGTCGACCTGGCCAAACGCGAACGCGCCACAGTAGGCGAGGCCATAGCCGCCTGCCGCCGCTGGATCTCCGGCGTCGAAGCCATCCTGCGCCAGCCTCCTCCCGAACCCCGCGTCGCCCAGGCGCCGGAGGTGGAGGACGAGGAGGACGAGCCGCCTTGGGATGATGAAGAGGATGACCCTCCGACCTAACCCACAATCGTCATTACAGGGCTTGTCCCTGGAATCCAGGGATCAGCCGCCTTGCCGGCGGTCGCCCTGTGGGCAAACCTTTCCACGGATTGCCAGCTGAGCCTTGGACCCTCGGGACAAGCCCGAGGGTGACGAGGTTTTGTTGGCGAACCAGGGCGCTTGTTACAAATCCGCGTAGACGTGCGTCTCGCCTGCCGCGCCCGGTTGGGTCACCGCGCCCAGGTGCGCCGGCCCGACCTGCTGGGCGAATTTCCAGATGGCGCCGGAGTTGTAGTTGGTCTTGCGTGGCTCCCAGTGCTTCAGGCGCTGCTCCAGGATGATCGGATCGACCTCAAGCTCGATGATCCCCGCATCGGCGTCGATGGTGATCATGTCGCCGTCCTGGATCAGGGCGATAGGACCGCCGACCTGGGCTTCGGGCCCGACATGGCCAATGCACAGGCCGCGCGTGGCGCCGGAGAAGCGCCCGTCGGTGATCAGGGCGACCTTGTCGCTGATGCCATGGCCATAGATGGCGGCGGTGGTGGACAGCATCTCGCGCATGCCAGGACCGCCCTTGGGCCCCTCATAGCGAATGACCAGCACGTCACCGGCTTTGTAGTCGCGCTTTTCCACGGCGGCGAAACAGGCGTCCTCACCGTCAAACACCCGCGCCGGGCCGCGATGCTGCCTGTGGCTCAGGCCTGCGACTTTGACGATGGCCCCGTCGGGGGCGAGCGAGCCGCTCAAGCCGACAACCCCGCCCGTGGGCGACAGGGGTTTGGACAGAGGACGGATCACGTCCTGGTCCGGGTTCCATTTCACGTCCTTCAGGTTCTCGGCCATGGTCTTGCCGGTGGCTGTCATCACGTCGCCGTGGATCAGGCCCGCATCCAGCAGGATCTTGAGCAACATGGGCATGCCGCCCGCCTCGCCCATCTTCTTGGCCGGATAGCGTCCTCCGGGCATCAGATCGGCCAGATAGGGCGTGCGCCGCATGATCTCGCACACGTCGCGCAGGGTGAAGCGCACGCCGCACTCATTGGCCATGGCCGGCAGATGCAGCCCGCCGTTGGTCGAGCCGCCGGTCGCGCCCACCACCACCGCCGCGTTCTCGAAAGCCTTCAAGGTGCAGATGTCGCGCGGGCGGATATTGCGTTCCAGCAGGGCCATCACCGCCTCGCCGGTGGCTTCCGCATAGCGATCGCGGTCCAGATAGGGCGCGGGCAAGGCCGAAGACAGCGGAAGGGCCAGGCCGATGGCCTCAGACACGCAGGCCATGGTGTTGGCGGTATATTGCCCGCCGCAGGCGCCGTCGCCAGGGCAGGCGTGCTGCTCCAGATCGCACAGCTCCTCGATGCTCATCAGGCCGGCCGATTGCTTGCCCACCCCCTCAAACACGTCCTGCACGGTCACGTCGCGGCCCTGCCAGCGGCCAGGCAGGATCGAACCGCCATAGATGAAGGCCGAGGGCACGTTCAGGCGCAACATGGCCATCATCATGCCCGGCAGGGACTTGTCGCAGCCGGCCACCCCGACCAGGGCGTCATAGGCGTGGCCGCGCATGGTCAGCTCGACGGAATCCGCGATCACCTCACGGCTGACCAGGGAGGACTTCATGCCTTCATGGCCCATGGCGATGCCGTCGGTCACGGTGATGGTGCAGAACTCGCGCGGCGTACCCCCGGCGCGCTTAACCCCGACCGAGGCCGCGTGAGCCTGGCGCATCAGCGAGGTGTTGCAGGGCGCCGCCTCGTTCCAGCAGGACGCCACGCCCACCAGGGGCTGGTTAATCTCCTTGGTGCCCAGACCCATGGCGTAGAGATAGGACCGGTGCGGCGCCCGCTCGGGTCCCACGGTCACATGGCGGCTGGGCAGCTTGGACTTATCCCAGGTCCCGTCGGGCTTCTTGATGCTCATGACTTAACTCCTTGGCGCCTGCGTTTAACGGCAAGCGGGGCGGAGGGAAAGACGCCCTTCTCCTCCCCTGCGCCAGCGGGGGCATTGCATATGAGTGAAGTTGCCGGCTCGGCTTTATCTCCTTCCCTGCTTTAGCGGGGAAGGGGGACCACACGCAGTGTGGTGGAAGGGGCCTCTTAGGGCCACGAGAGCCCCCACCACCGCCTTTCAGGCGGTCCCCCTCCCCCGCTTCGCTACGCTGCACAGGGGAGGAGAGGCCAAATCCCGCTGGCACTTTCCCAGATGCAATTCCCCTGCCTGCGCCAGCGGGGAGGGGACCGCCGGAAAGGCGGTGGTGGGGGCATCGCCGCAAGCGGCCCCTTCCACCACGCTTCGCGTGGTCCCCCTTCCCCACTACGTGGGGCAGGAGATATCGTCAGCCCGTTGCTGCTGCGTCCACACCCAGCGCCAGGGCGAGCGCCCGCGCCGCTTCAGCGCCGGTCACCAACGGACGGGCCGCCTCGCCGCGCACGGCGGCCAGGAAGGCGCTGACGCTCGCGCCGAGCGGATCCTTGCCATCCGGCGTCTCAGCATAGTCGGGATCAAGGGCGAACACGGTTCCGTTGGAAAAGGTCTTGGCCATGAAATCCAGATCGACCATTCCGGAGGGATAGACGATCTTCATGGTGCGTTTGCGCCCCCCGTCCAGGCGCGAGCCGTCCACCGTCAGAACCATGCCGTCGGTGAAGGCGACCTCGGTGAATATCTCGTCCAGGCAAGGCCCGTGCACGATGCGGCCGGTGGCCTTGACCGACACGGGCGCTGATGGGTTCAGCGCCAAGGCCAGATCATAGTCGTGGATCATCATGTCCAGGCCGCAGGACACGTCCGTTCCCCGGCCCGGATAGTAGGACGAGTGCCGCACCGCCTCGATGCGCAAAGGGGTCTCGGGTGCGTCTAGCAGGCCCATGGCCCGGAAGATCGCGCGTTCCTGATGCCCACAGGCCAGAACCAAACCGCGCGCCTCCGCCAACGCCACCAGGGCCTGGGCGTCGGCCACAGTCAGGGCGATGGGCTTTTCCACGTAGACATGCACGCCGCGCTCCAGCGCCTTGGCCGCCAGGGCTGCGTGGGCGCTAGCCGGGGCGGCGATGGTGACCACGTCCAGGCCGCCCAGGAAGGCGTCCGCGTCCGTAAACGCCCGAGCGCCAAGCTTGTCGGCCAGGACCCCGCCCCGCTCAGGGTCTGCATCCAGCACACCGACCAAGGTCACGCCCGGTAGGGCAGCATATTTGTGGGCGTGGTATCCGCCGAACACCCCGGCGCCGACCACGCCCGCTTTCAAATCCGTCATGCCACAGCCAAGCTCATGTTGCGTTGCAGCGGAAAGTGTCTGGACCCCGCTGAGGGCGCAAGGCCGGACCGATCACGAATTCTCTCGCTTTGTTGCGGCCTTTTTCGCGCTGAGAGGGTTTCCGCAAGGACGTCGCATAGGATAGATGCGCGGTCCGCCGAAGGAGGCCGCCGTGGCCCGCTTATTCAACGCCTATGTAATCGTCGACTGGAGCGCCGCCGCCAAGCCCGGCAGCGGCCCCGACAGCGTGCTGATCGGCGTGCTCAAGCGCGACGTGCGTTTTCGCCTGGCCTTCGAGGCCTTTACCTTCGCCACCCGGACGGAGGCGGAAAAGCGCCTGGTCCTGATCCTTGATGACCTTAAGAAACGCGGCGAGCGCGCCTTCCTCGGCTTTGACTTCCCCCTGGGTTTCCCGCGCGGCTTGGCCGCCGCCTTGAAGCTGACCGGCGAGCCCTGGCTGGCGGTGTGGGACTATCTGGACAAGATGGTCAAGGACAAGGCCGACAACACCAACAACCGCTTCGGCGTGGGCGCCGAAATCAACCGGCGCACCACCGACGGCCCCTTCCCGTTCTGGGGCTGCCCGCCGCGCGACACCCTCACCACCTTGCAGCCCAAGCGGGCTCACGATCACGGCCCCGGCGACTTGCCCGAATTCCGCCAGACTGACCTGGCCGTGAAGGGACCGTCGATCTGGAAGCTCTACTACGCCGGCGCCAGCGGACCCCAGGCCATCTTAGGCATTCCCTTGGCGCGCCGGCTGAAACGGGCGCGCGGCGAAGCGGTCAAGATCTGGCCGTTCGAATCCGGCTGGAACGCCATCACTGAGGCCGACCTGCAGGGCGTCGAAGTCGTCGCCGCCGAGGTCATGTTGAGCCTTGTGCCCGCCTCCCCTGCTCCCGGTGAAAGCAAGGAGCAGGCGCCGGTGCGCGGCCTCGCCGAGCGCATCGCGCGCCTGGACGAAGCCGGCAAGCTGGGCGCCGCCTTCGCCGCGCCCAAGGACGATAGCGAAGATCAGATTCAGGCCGCCGCCGAAGAGGGCTGGATCCTCAACCCTTAGCGTCGCCGTTCGGGTGCTGGCTGGCGTGCGGAGCCTGCAACAGCTTGCCGGTGAGGGCCTTCAGCGGCGCCTCGGACGCCAGCATCAAGCTGACCTCAAGCGCGCGGTAGGCCTTCAACACGTCCACGCCTAAAGCCGTCAAACGCGCGCCCTTGCCCTTGCCGCCTCCGGCGGTGGTATCGACCAAGGGAGTGGCCCAGCAGCGGTTCATAGTGTCGACCAGCAGCCAGGAACGGCGATAGCTCATGCCCAGGGCTCGTCCGGCCGCGGAAATAGAGCCTTCGCGGGCGATGGCGTCCAACAGGTCGGCCTTGCCCGGCCCCATGGCCAGTTCCTCGCCGCACAGGATCTGGGCCTTCACCTTCAAAGCGCCGATTGTGGGCATGGCTGAACATCTCCTGGCACGGCCCATTAAAGGCCAAGGCTGGCGTTCGACAAGCCTTGGATTATCCGTCAAAGGATCTCGCGCCTCGCCAAAACTATGGCAATTGACGCCATAAATAAATTATGGCATTTTGCGCCATATGTCGGCCACGCTGGTGTTTTATGAAAAGCGAGTGATCGCAGGCGGGGCGATCATTGAGATGACGATCTGGCGTGTGCCTGTATCCGTTCCGCCAACGACCCATGGGCTTAAGTACAGCCTCTTTTACGGGACGCAGGGCCGCCGGATTGTCGCCTTCGATAATGAACGGGGCAAAGGCGACCATATGCACGTTGACGAGGATGAGCGCCCCTACAGGTTTACGTCGGTGGAACAGTTAATCGACGATTTTTTGACGGCGGTCCACAAGGCAGGAGGTGAGCCATGAGCGACATGAAAATCCACGTCGGCGACAGCTTGGAGGACATGGGCCGGCGCTTCGTGGACGCCTGGCGTCGCGCCGAGTCAGGCGATGTCGTGACCGAGCGTCATCTGTCCTTTGACAGCTTTGAGACATTGACCCGCGTCCTAACGCCCAAGCGGCTGCAACTTCTCCGTCACATCCACGGCCGGCCATCCGCAAACGTCGCAGCCTTGGCTCGTGAAGTGGGCCGCGACTATAAGCGCGTGCACGAAGATGTAGAGGCTCTATCGGCTGCGGGCTTGATCGTGCGGGGCTCCGGCGGGCGGACCCTCGCGGCGCCCTATGACGTCATCCAAACTACGATCGCGCTATAACGACTTAGCCGGCGACCTTCAGCTCGCCCACACGGTCTTCCTTCAGCTTCTCGGCCACCAGGAACGCCAGCTCCAACGACTGCTCCGCGTTCAGGCGCGGGTCGCAGTGGGTGTGGTAGCGGTCCGCCAGGTCGGTCTCGGTCAGGGCGCGCGCCCCGCCCAGGCATTCGGTGACGTTCTGGCCGGTCATTTCCAGGTGAACACCGCCGGGGTGGACGCCTTCGGCGCGGCAGATCTCGACAAAGCTCTTCACCTCGCCCAGCACCCGGTCGAATGGCCGGGTCTTGTAGCCGTTGGACGCCGTCAGGGTGTTGCCGTGCATGGGATCGGTCGCCCACACAACCGCACGGCCGTCACGCTTGGTGGCGTGCAGCAGGCGCGGCAGGCGCGCAGCGATCTTGTCGGCGCCGAAGCGGCCGTACAGCGTCAAGCGGCCGGGCTCATTGTCCGGGTTCAGCACATCGACCAGCTTGAGCAGATCGTCCGGTTCCAGAGTCGGGCCGACCTTCAGGCCGATCGGGTTCTTGATGCCGCGCATGAACTCGATATGGGCGTGGTCGAGCTGGCGCGTGCGCTCACCGATCCACAGCAGGTGCGCCGAGCAGTCGTACCAATCGCCCGTGGTGGAATCCACACGAGTGAGCGCCTGTTCATAGCCCAGCAGCAAGGCCTCATGGCTGGTGAAGAACTCCACCTGACGCATGCCCGGATAACTCTCCGGATTGACGCCGATGGCGCGCATGAAGGCCAGGGTCTCGGATATCTTGTCCGTCAGGGCGCTGTAGCGCGCGCCCTGCGGGCTGTCGTTGACAAAGCCCAGGGTCCACTTGTGGATATTGTTCAGGTCCGCATAGCCGCCCGAGGCAAACGCTCGCAGCAGGTTCAGCGTCGAAGCCGACTGGTTATAGGCGCGCATCAGCCGCTCGGGATCCGGCGCCCGATCCTCGGCGTCGAAGTCCATGCCGTTGATATTGTCGCCGCGATAGGACGGCAAGGTAACCTCGCCTTGGGTCTCGACCGGCGAGGAGCGCGGCTTAGCGAACTGGCCGGCGATCCGCCCGACCTTCACCACCGGCTTGCCGCCGGCAAAGGTCAGCACCACCGCCATCTGCAGGATCAGGCGGAAAGTGTCGCGGATATTGTCGGCGGCGAATTCCTTGAAACTCTCCGCGCAATCGCCCCCTTGCAGCAGGAAGGCGCGCCCGGCGGAAACCTCGCCCAGCAGTGACTTCAGCTTGCGCGCCTCGCCCGCGAAAACCAGGGGCGGCATGGCGCGCAGATTGTCTTCCACACGCGCCAAAGCCGCCGCGTCCGGGTAATCGGACGGGATGTGCAGGGCGGGCTTGGTTCTCCAGGACGCAGGCGTCCAGCGTTCACTCATCTTGGGCACTCGTTCGGAAGGCGCGGCTTGTAGCGGAAAGCGCTCCCATTGGCAAAAATGTCAGTGCTCCACCGCAAAGCGGGGGAACTGTCACGAAGTGACTGTGGGGGCATGGGGCTGCATGCCCCCTCCGCCCCTTCGGGCCACCTCCCCCGCTTCGCGATGGAGGATCAAGCCGGGCTCATCTGCATCGCTGTGTGCTTCTGCTTCATGGTCACCAGTTCCTCGGCCAAGGTCGGGTGCAGGGCGCAGGTGTTGTCCCAATCGGCCTTGGTCACGCCCATCTTCACGGCGACGGCGGCCAGCTGGATCATCTCCGGCGCCTCCGGACCTACGATGTGGCAGCCCAGGATCACGTCGCTCTGGGCGTCCACCACCAGCTTCATCAGCACCCGGTCGTGGCCGCCATAGAACACCTGCTTCATGGCGCGGAACTTGGTCAGATAGATATCGATCGCCTTGCCGGCCCGCCGCGCCTCGCCCTCGCTCAAGCCGACGCACCCGATCGGCGGTTGTGAGAACACCGCAGTGGGCACCAACTCATGGTCAAACCGGGTGGGCTTTTTCCCGAACACCGTATCGACAAAGGCGGCGGCCTCGCGGATCGCCACCGGCGTCAGATTGATGCGGTCGGTCACATCGCCCACGGCATAGATGTTCGGCACATTGGTGCGCGAATAGTCGTCCACCGCCACCGCGCCCTTTTCCGTCAACTTGACCCCGGCGCTTTCCAGTCCAAGACCCTCGACATAGGGCGCGCGGCCCGTGGCGAACATCACCTGGTCTGTGGTCAGGGTCACGCCGTTGTCCAGCACATTGACCAGGCCCTGATCGGTCTTTTCGATCCGCAGGTGCTGGGTCCCGACGATCAGCTTGATGCCGCGCTTCTCGATCTCCTCAGAGACGTGGGCGCGCACATCCTCGTCGAACCCGCGCAGAATATTGGGCCCGCGATAGACCAGGGTCGTATCCACGCCCAGGCCGTTGAAGATACCGGCGAACTCCACCGCGATATAACCGCCGCCGGCCACCAGGATCGATTTAGGCAGGGTTTCCAGATGGAAGGCCTCGTTGGAGGTGATGGCGTGCTCCACCCCGGGCACCTCCATTGGGATCGACACCCGACCGCCCGTGGCGATCAGGATGGTCTCGGCCGTCACGCTCTTGTGCTTGCCGACCAACTCGATGGTGTGGGCGTCCGTCAGGCGCGCCTTGGCGTGAACCAGCTCTGCCCCGGCCTTGGCTAGATTGGAGGCGTAGATGCCCGACAACCGGCCGATCTCCACGTCCTTGGCCATACGGAACTTGGACCAGTCGAAGGTGCTCTCCACCTTTGACCAGCCGTAGCCCTCAGCCTCGGCAAAGGTGCGGGAAAACTCGGAGGCGAACACCATGAACTTCTTAGGCACGCAGCCGCGCACCACACAGGTGCCCCCGACCTTATCCTCCTCGGCCACAGCCACCCGCGCCCCGCTCATGGCCGCCAGCCGCGCGGCCCGCACCCCGCCCGAGCCCGCGCCGATCACAAACAGATCGTAGTCATATTGGGCCATGGGCCGCTCCAGATGATGCGGCCCAAGCGGGGCCGTGGGCATAGATGGTGATTTTAGCGCCCAGCTCAAAGCCCAAAAATAGGCCGTCCGAATTCAGGGCGCGGAATGGAATGGATTGACGATACGAAGGCGTCCTTCAATGACCATGCCGTGCTGCATGTCTTCCGACCAGAGGACTTCGCAATCGGCATGGAGAGCCGACGCGACAATCATCGCGTCGTAAATCGAGAGGCCATACCGTTCGGCTAGACCAAGGCCGGTCTCATGCACCTCAATTGTCAAAGGATGGACCTCTAAAAGGGCGCGTATCGTCGTAAGGAGGGCCCGCGTCTGGTCTCCGGACCTATGCATCTTGCGTCGGGAGACATTGGCGATTTCGTTGAGAACCTGAATGCTAATGGCCCCGCCATTGGCAAGACAATGTTCCGCCTGGTCCGCCTTCAGCGAGTCTTCCGACACGAGATAGAGCAAGACATTGGTGTCGAAGAAGCTAGCGGGCATTGGCCTCTTCGCGGTCGAACTTGAAATCGGCCGGCAGGCTTCCGCGAAACTGGCGAAGACGCTGGAGCAAGGCTTGGCGGTCGGGCTTCCGGGCTACATCAAATTGTCTTTCGCCCGCGATCTGAATTTCAATCTCGTCGCCAGGCTTCAACTCGAGCGCGTCCACGACCGCGCTGGGTAAGCGAACCGCGAGGCTATTGCCCCATTTAGACACCTGCATTGGTCGCTCCTAGATATACATATCTATAATGTATATCTAGGAGCGGTCCGGAGCAACCGCTTAAGGCGCCATCCGCTCCACGCCCGTATCCATGCCAATGATCGCTTCGTCGGCCATGCCCAGGAACAGGCCGTGGTCGACCACGCCGGTGACGCTCTTGAGCGCATCGGCCAGCAGGGACGGGTCGGCGATCACGCCGCACGGGGCGTCGTAGATCAGATTGCCGCCATCGGTGCGCACAGGCGCGCCGTCCTTCACCCTCAGACGAGGCGCGATGCCGATGTCCGCATCGGCCAGGGCGTCGCAGATGCGCAGGGCGGTGGTCTTGTGGCCAAAGGGCACGACCTCGATCGGCAGGGGAAACTTGCCCAGGGTGGCCACGACCTTGGCCTTGTCGGCGATCACCACGCAGCGCTTGGAGGCTTCCCACACCAGCTTTTCGCGCAGCAGAGCCGCCCCGCCGCCCTTGATCAGGGACAGTTCCGGACCGATCTCGTCGGCGCCGTCGATGGTCAGGTCGATCCCGCCCGCCTCGTCCAGCTCAACCAGCACAAGGCCCAGGCTCGCCGCCAGGCTCGCGGTGGCCTGCGAGGTCGCCACGCAGCGCAGCTTCAGCCCTTCGGCCGCCGCGCGCGCGCCCAGCGCCTTGACCAGATACACCGCCGTCGAACCGGTGCCCAGGCCCACGGTCATGCCGTCCTTGACCAGGGCGGCGGCGGCCTCGCCGGACAGCTTTTTTTTCAGTTCGATATCGCTCATGCCTTGGGCTTTCGACCGGCCGCCTTCAGGGTCCGGAAGGCCTTGGCCCAACCAGGCTTGATCGTTTGGCGCGCACGGCCCAGCGCCAGGGCGTCCGACTCCACGTCCTCAGTGATGACCGACCCCGTACCCGTAAAAGCCCGATCACCCACGGTGATCGGCGCGACCAGCAAGGTATTGGAGCCGATAAAGGCGCCCTCGCCGATCACCGTGCGGGATTTGTCGAAGCCGTCGTAATTGCAGAAGATGGTCCCCGCGCCGATGTTGCTGCCCGCGCCCACCGATCCGTCGCCCAGATAGCTCAGGTGGTTGGCCTTGGCCCCCGCGCCCAGGGTCACGTTCTTGATCTCCACGAAATTGCCCACATGAGCCCCCGCCCCGATGTCGGCGCCCGGCCGCAGGCGCGCGTAGGGGCCGACGATAGCGCCCGCGCGCACGACCGCGCCCTCGATGTGGCTGAAGGCGCGGATCACCGCGCCGGTCTCCACCGTCGCCTTGGGGCCAAACACCACATAGGGCTCCACCACGGCGCCGCCTTCGATCCGCGTATCCCAAGCCAGATGCACCGTGTCGGGCGCGCTCATGCTCACCCCTTCGGCCATCAGGTTCAGGCGTCTGTGGGCCTGGAACGCGGCCTCGGCGGCGGCCAGCTCGCCTTGCGAATTGACGCCCATCACCGCGGTCTCGGGCGCGAAGGTGGTCAGGACCGACAGCCCTCGCCCATTGGCCAGAGCGACCACATCGGTCAGATAGTATTCGCCCTTGGCGTTGTCGGCCTTCACCTGGCCCAGCAGGTCGAACAACAGGGCCGCATCGGCGGCCATGACGCCGGAGTTGCAGGCGCTCACCGCCAGTTCCCCCACGCTCGCTTCCTTGGCCTCGACGATGCGCAGCAAGGCGCCGTCCTCGCCTAAGATCAGCCGACCATAGGCGCCCGGATCGGCCGCCTCGAATCCCAGCACCGCCAGGTCAGCCCCGGTCCCGCGCAGATCGAACAACGGCTCGATCGCCGCCGCGTCCAACAGGGGGCAATCGGCATAGGTGATCACCACATCGCCCGAGAAACCCGCTAGGGCGGGCCGCGCCGCCAACACGGCGTGACCGGTGCCCAGCGGCGGGTCCTGCAGAGCGGCGGCCCCTTCGCCCAGCCGCGCGCGGACATGCGCGCCCACGGCCGGGCTGTGCGCGCCCACCACCACCACGATGGGGTCGCAGCCGAGTTCCTGGGCGGCGTCGATGGCCCGGTCGAGCATGGCCCGGCCGCCCACGGCGTGCAGCACCTTGGGGGTGGGCGACTTCATGCGCGTGCCTTGGCCGGCGGCCAGGATCACGGCGGCGCGTGCGGTCATGCGGAGCCTCTTAAAGAGCGCCGGTCAGCTGGAGCCGACTCGGACATTGCGCTGATGCTGGATTTAGCGGAAACCGCAGCGGCTTTATACCGGAGACCTTGCCCTGACCGACCTCACACACTCCCGCCCGCTGGGCGGCGCCGTCATCGTGTTCGACCTGGACGGCACGCTGATCGACACGGCGCCGGATCTGATCGGCGCGCTCAACGGCGTGCTGGTCGAGCAAGGCCTGCCCGCAGTCGGCCTGGGCGACACCCGCCATCTGGTCGGCCACGGCGCTAAAGCCATGATCGAGCGCGGCTTCGCCCGCGCCGGCGCCCCCTTGCCCGCCGAAAAAATCCCCGCCCTATTCGACCGTTTCATTGACATCTATCGGGGCCGCATCGCCCAAGAAAGCGTGATGTTCGACGAGATGCAGACCACGCTCGATCTATTGGCCGCCGAGGGCGCGACACTGGCCGTCTGCACCAACAAACGCACCGACCTTGCCCTGGCCCTGCTGGACGCCACAGGCCTCACCCACCGCTTCGCCGCCATTGTCGGGCCGGACATGGCGCCCGCGCAAAAGCCCGATCCGAGCCACCTGCTCACGGCCATCACCATGGCAGGCGGACGCGCCGACCGCGCCCTGATGGTGGGCGACAGCATCTCAGATGTCCTGTCCGCCAAGGCCGCCGATGTGCCCGTGGTGGTGGTCAGCTTCGGCTATACCGAGACACCCGCCCGTGATCTGGGCGGAGACGTCCTGATCGACCATTTCACCGAACTGCCCGCCATCGCCCGGCGCCTGCTCGCACGCACCTGACGCCTTGCCGACGGCCCGGCGGCGAGCTATAGGCACCCCTCTTTCGGCCTTGCCTGCACGGATGCGTAGCTCAGCGGGAGAGCACTGCCTTCACACGGCAGGGGTCACAGGTTCAATCCCTGTCGCATCCACCAGGCAGTCCCGACAGCGTTCCTCCGGAGGGCGCTGTAATGATATCTCGTTCGGGCCACAGACGGCGCTTCTCCCACCTCAATCAAACCGACGCGGTCTCAGCCGCGCACTCCCCGTGATCTCGAGCTCGTAAGGTTCGAAGGCCGGGTCGTTGGATCAGGTGGGGCCGCAGATTATTGGTGTTGAAGTGGAAAACCTGACTGCGGGCGCCATGTACTCCTGACACGAAACGGCCAGTCGAAAGCTTTACTGAAGCCGCGACTGCACCTTGGCTAAACCGGCCTTTGCGCACGCTTCGTCCTTATCGCCGGCGGGGGCGCCGCCGACACCGATTGACCCGATGAGGTCCGGGCCCACGATCAATGGCAAGGCGCCGGGCATCGCCATCATGGTCTTGTCCGCGGCCAGCTCAGAGGACAGGGCCGTGTCGGACTTGGCCTTGGTCATGATTTCGGACGTCGGCGCTTTGTATTTATTGGAGGCCAGAGCCTTCATGGTCGATGACTTCACGCCCATGGGGCTGACGCCGTCGCCCGCGAACAGGACTTTCAAAGTCCCTCCTGAGTCAATCACGCTGGCGGCCACCTTGTAGCCGTTGGCCGCGCAGGTTTCGACGGCGGTTTGCGCGGCCTCCAGCGCCAGGGCGGCGGCCGGACCACGGGCGGGCGGCGCGCGTTGAGCCAAGGATGCGGCAGGGATAGCCAGGATCGCCCCGGCGGCAAGGCTGGTCAGGATGCGGAGGGACTGGGTCATTGAACGTCCTGGGTCGGTGGTGGGTATTGGTCTTGTGCGCCCTTCGTCTTGATCGAAAAGCTTCGCGGCAATTAACAGCAATCCGTCCGCCCCTGATCTACCGTTCTACGCTCAGCAGTTTCCGAAGATATTTGTGGATGCTGTCACGGCCCTGCCGCTCCGGCCTTGATCCAGGCGCCCAGCCGCGCGCGATCCTGGTCCGTCATCCCTGTCTCATTGCCCAAGGGCATGGCCCTCGTCGCCACGGCCATCTGGTAGATGCGCGGCGCGAAGCTACGCAGGCGCTCGGGGGTGTCGAAGGTCACGCCCAGCGGCGGGGCGGTGAAACCACGGTGCGTGGGCGTGGTGCTATGGCAGACGATGCAGTGGGTCTGCACAATGGCTTGGGCCTGGGCGAAATTGGTCGGGCCGGAAGCTGGGAGATTGACGGAAGATCCCACCCCTGTGGCGATGATGCTGGCGGCGAACATCAGCACAACGCCGCAAAAGATGAACTCGTGGCGGAACAGGCCCTGATGCCTGAGATTGAAGAAGTGGCGGATCGAAACCCCGGCCAGGGAGATCATCGCCAGGAGCAGCCAGTTGAGGCTGTTGCCGGTCACTAACGGATAATGCGTGCTGAGCATCATGAAGATGACCGGCAAGGTCATATAGTTGTTGTGCACAGAGCGCTGTTTGCCTTGCGCGCCCCAGCGCGGATCGACCGGCGTTCCGGCGATAAGGGCGGCGACCGATTTGCGCTGATTGGGAATGATGACCAGCAGGACATTGGCCACCATCACCGTGCCGACCATCGCCCCCACATGGATGAAGGCGCCGCGATCACTGAAGAGGCGGGTCAGGCCCCAGGCCGAAGCTGTGAGGATGGCGAACCAAATAAGCCCGAACAGCCGCGGTCTTGTCCCAATCGGAGAGCGGCACAGAGCCTCATACGCCAACAGACCCCCGACGATGAAGCTAAGGCCAATGGCGACAGCCTGCGCCCAGCCCAGTTGCGCCTTGGCCGGGTCGATCAGATAGGTCGGCGCGCCCGCGTAATAGATCAGGCACAGCAGGCCAAAGCCGGAAAGCCAGGTGGTGTAGGCCTCCCATTTGAACCAGTGCAGGGTGTCGGGCATGCGAGGCGGCGCCTCGATGTACTTGCGGCTGTTGTAAAAGCCGCCGCCATGCACGGCCCAAAGCTCGCCCTTGACGCCGTCCGCCGACGGTTCGGGAGCCTGCAGGTTGTTATCCAGCCAGACGAAATAGAAGGAGGCGCCGATCCAGGCGATCCCGGCGATCACATGCAGCCAGCGCAAGGAAAGATTGAGCCAGGCGGCCAGATCGTACTGCATCGACCGTCCTATCCGCCGCGATAGGTGGTGTAGCCGAACGGACTGAACAGCAACGGCACATGCCAATGCGCGGCCGGGTCCGACACGCCGAAGCGGACGGGCGCCTCATCGAGAAACGGCGGGTTATCCAAGACCATGCCCTGGGCGCGGCGATAGTCGCCCAGCTTGAAGGTCAACTCATAGACCCCCGCGCGCAGGGCGCCGGACGGCACAAGCACGCCGCGACCGCCGCCGTCCAGCGTCACTTCGCCCAGGTCGGCAGGTTCCGGGCTCAGTCGTCGAACCGCGACCTTCAGTCCACCCGCGCCCCCGCCCATGGCCGTATCCAAAGCGTGGGTCGTGATCTGCCCGCTCATGCCATCGGCCCCACATCGATGTCCGCCAGCCGCATGCGGCTGATCAAGCCGATCTCGGTCAAGGCGCGGACCAGTTCCGTCTGCGGCGCCTGAGTCAGCCTTTCGCGCATGTCGGCCAGAATCTCGGCTTTGTGGTGCAATTTGACGCAGATGATGAACGGAAAGCCAAAGCGTTCGGCGTAGGCGGTGTTCAAGGCGTGAAATGCTTCAAATTCCGATGCACT
The DNA here is from genome assembly GCA_964451265.1 of uncultured Caulobacteraceae bacterium. GTDB lineage: Bacteria > Pseudomonadota > Alphaproteobacteria > Caulobacterales > Caulobacteraceae > BOG-938. Next base: position 15,324 of record CAYVHP010000120.1, read on the forward strand.
GAGCCGATCAAGCCCGGCGCTGGCCTGTTCGGCGGCAGAGTCTGCAGTCAGCCCCTCGGCGATGGCGGCCTTGTCGGCCAACTTTGGGTGCGCCCGGACTAGGGCCAAGCGTTCGGCTTCACTGGCGTCGTCTAGCACGCGCAGAAGCGCGCCGTGCAGGGCCGCGGCGTCGGCGAACGGCGCATAGGCATAGGCCCGCTCGACCACCCAGGGTGAATGCTCAAAGAGATGGCCGTAGCAGCCCACGAATTGCGATAGGTCGCCGTCGGCTACCGGTCGGCCGGTGAGGTTTGGCGGCTGTTTCAAGACCCTGCTCCCATGAGTGAGACATGGGCCGCCACAATGCGCCAGCCTTCCGGCAAGCGGGCCCAAGCATGACTTTGGCGGCCTACAGAAGTTGCGCCGTCTCGGACAAACTCGGTGTTCGCCGTGGCGAAATCGGCGCCGAACGTCGTGATCACCGTGCGGGTCAGACGTCGCTGCGGCGATCCGCCGGCGCGGGCCTTGCGAAAGGCGACGATCTCGTCCTGGCCATAGAGGCATTCGCCCACACCGTAACGCACCGTGTGATCAGAGACCCAAAACAGGGCGTCCAAGGCCTCGATATCATTGGCCATAAGGGCGCGCTCATAGGCGCTGAATGCAGCCTGGACCTCGGCGAGCACGGCCGGATTATTGACCTCCATGCGCCTCCGCCTCCATTTGGACCGGCGCGACCGAGGGCTGAACGCCACGCAAATGGCTGGGCTGTTTGGCGCCGATCACCCCCTCCGCCTCAAGGGCTGCGGCGACTTGGAACAGAAGGCCTTCATTCCACGGCGCGGCGATCAGCTGCACGCCCATCGGCAAAGCTTTAGCGCGCACCACAGGCACGGTGAGCACCGGCAGGCCGATGAAGCTGAAGGGCTGGGCGTAAAGGCCGAGATTGGCCCGAACGGAAACCGTCTGTCCCGCCAAGACAGTCGTCGCTTGACCGATCGGCGTGGCGGCGAAGGGAGTCGCGGGAGCCAGCAGGACGTCGACGTCCTCGAACAGCTTTAGAGCCTCTTGCAGAAACCAACGTCGCACGCGCTGCGCCTTGGCCAAGACTGACGCCGGCTGAAGCACGCCCGCGATCAGCCGGTCGCGAACCGCCGGATCAAAGTCATGAGCCCGGGTCCGAAGATGGGGCAGATGCAGGGAGCCGCCTTCCGCGGCCGTCAAGCAGAAAGCGGCCGCCCGGGCGGCCTTGGCCCCGGATAGCTCCACCGGCCGAGCTCGCAATTTCCAAGCGACGGCTTCCAGTATCGACAGCGCCTGAGGCGACGCCCCATCGCGGAAATAGCCGCCCAGCATGCCTGTACGAACCGTTGAGCCCCGCGATTGCAAGAGCTCCGACACGGGCTGGGCGGGACGATCAACACAGGCCGGGTCTCGCGGGTCGCTCCCCTGGAGGACGTCGTACACCAAGGCCAGATCGCGAACCGATCTCGCGAACGGACCCACATGATCGAGGCTGTGAACGAAGGGCGTGGTCCCGTGCCGGGACAAGCGGCCAAAGGTCGGCTTGAGCCCATAGACTCCGCACAGCGCGGCCGGCACACGGATTGATCCGTTCGTGTCCGATCCCAGACTGATCGGCGTGAGCCCCGCCGCCACGGCCGCTGCCGACCCGCCCGACGATCCGCCCGCGATCAATGTCGGATCGTGCGGATTTCGCGTGGGACCGTAGTGGCTGTTCTCCGTGGTGAACCCGTAGGCGTACTCGTCCATATTGAGCGAGCCGACAAGCACGGCGCCGGCCGCCTGAAGCCGTTCAACCAGCGTCGCATTGGCTGCCGCCGCCGGGTTTTCGGCGCAGATGGTGGAGCCGGCGAGCGTGACGGTTCCCTCAACGTCGAACAGGTTCTTGACGGCGAACGGAACGCCACAAAGCGGTCCAGGGTCACGCCCCCACTTCACCGCTTGGTCGACGTCTTCGGCGGCCATGATTGCACGGTCGCGGACTGTGCCCGTGAAGCAGTTGAGGGTGGTGTTCAAGGCCGCAATTTGCCGAAAGACCGCAGCCACGACCTCGACCGCGCTTCGCCGACCCTCGCGGACCTCAGCGGCGATTTCGACGGCGGTCAGGTCCATCGCGCCGCTCATAGCCGCAGCAGTGCAGCTGGATCGAGATCGGCCGGCAAGGGCAGGTCGGCGAATTCAGCCGCCATAGCCCTCAGAATTCGGACGTTGGCCAGGACAGCAGCAAGCGAATCCCCGCCCAACTCGAGCCCCTGAAGCGCCGCAGCCTCCTCGACAAAACGAGCGGTCGACTCCTCGGTCATGGCGCCCCTCCTGTGAAGGGATGCACGCTTAGCCAGTGGCGGGCGATGTCGATGCGACGGGCGATCCATACGCGATCATGGCTTTGGATATAGTCCAAGAACCGGGCGACGGCGCCGGCCCGCGCGGGGCGGCCGGCGATGCGGCAGTGCAGGCCCACCGACATCATCTTGGGCGCCGTCTGACCCTCGGCGTAGAGCCCGTCGAACGCATCCTTCAGATAGGCAAAGAACTGCCGTCCATCGGTGAAGCCGTTGAGAGCCACGAACTTCATGTCGTTGGCTTCCAAGGTGTAGGGCACGATCAATTGGGGCCGGCCATATCGGATGTCGTAGTAGGGCAAATCGTCGGCGTAAGAATCCGCGTCGTAAACAAAGCCGCCCTCTTCCACGACGAGCCTGGCGGTATTGGGGCTGGTGCGCCCTTGATACCAGCCAAGCGGGCGCTCGCCTGTGAGGGACGTATGAAGGTCGATCGCCTTGGCGATGTGCTCTCGCTCGATCTCTTCGGGCGTCTCCTGATAATTGATCCAGCGATAGCCGTGCGAGGCGATCTCCCAGCCGGCCTCCTGCATCGCTTCGACCGCCGCCGGATTGCGCGCCATGGCCGTCGCCACGCCAAACACGGTCAGCGGCGCTTGGCGCTGAACAAACATGTCCCGCAGCCGCCAGAATCCGGCCCGCGAGCCGTACTCGTAGAGGCTTTCCATCGCCATGTTGCGCCGGCCGACGACCGGCTGGGCGCCCACCATGTCGGACAGGAAGGACTCCGAGGCGGCGTCGCCGTGCAGAACGCTATTTTCGCCCCCTTCCTCGTAGTTGAGCACGAATTGGACAGCCACGCGCGCCCCGTCCGGCCAGGCGGCCTGGGGCGGACGGCCGCCATAGCCGACCATGTCGCGAGGATAGTCCCGATCCATCAGGCCGCGCCCCTGTAGACCGCCAGCGCAGCGTCCACCGCCGCGCCCGAACTGACCTTCACCCCGGCGGCGCGCAATACGGCCTCCAAGGCCGCTAAGGTCGACAGCACATTGGGTTTGGTGGCGTTGTAGCCCATGGCCCCGATGCGCCAGATACGGCCCTTGAGCGGTCCGAAGGAGCTGCCGATCTCGATCCCAAAGTCCTCGCGCATGGCCGTGCGAACCGCTTCGCCGTCCACGCCCTGGGGAATCTCAATGCCCGTGACATTGGTCATTTTGTGCGTTTGATCGCCGAATAGCTTCAGGCCCATGGCGGTAACGCCTTCGCTGACCGCCTGTCCGGCCAGGGCGTGGCGCGCGAACCGGGCTTGCAAACCCTCTTCAAGAACGATGCGCGCGCATTCGCGGGCGCCGTAAAGCAAGGTGCCGCTTTCAGTGTGGTGATTGAGCCGCTTGTCCGACCAGTAGTCGAGAACCATCGCCAGATCGAAATAGTTCGAGCCGATGCGGGCCCCCCGCCCTGCCGCGCCGCCTATTTCGGCCAGCCCCTGTTCGACGTGGCGGCGAGCAAATATGCGCTCGGCGGCGCGCTCGGACACCGTGATCGGCGCAATGCCGGAGGGGCCGCCCAGACACTTCTGCAGACCCGCCGTGACAATGTCGGCGCCCCACACGTCCACGGGTACGGGCATGCCCGCCACGGTGGCGGTGGCGTCGACATATAACAAAGCATCGTTCGCGTGACAGAGTTCGCCGAGCCCCTCCAGCGGCTGGGCCATGGTGGTGGAGGTGTCCCCATGGACCGTCGCCAGGAGACGCGGCTTGACCCGCCGGACGACCTCGGCGATCGCCTCAAAGGACGCCACCTCGCCCCAGGGCGCGCTGATCACTACCGGCTTGGCCCCGCAGCGCTCTGCGATCTCGGTCAGCAGCTGGCCAAAGCGACCGGCGCTGATGATGGCCACCGCATCGCCCGGCTCAAGCAGGGAGATCATGGCCGCTTCGATCGCCGCGCGCGACGTCCCGTCGACCAACAGCGTCCAGTGGTTCTGCGTGCAGAACACCTGGCGGTACAGCGCCATAACCTCATTCATATAGTCGGTGAACTCGGGGTCGAACTGGCCCAGCAATTGGGCCGACATGGCGCGCAGCACACGCGGATGGGCGTTGACCGGCCCAGGACCCATCAGCAGCCTCTGGGGCGGATCGATCTCCCGCCAAACAGCAGGCGGCGGTGGGGTCATACGGCCTCCAGAGCGAGGCGCTCTATAAAATCGCTGAGGACTCGGATAGCGACATCCACGTCATCGTCCGCGACGCTTTCCAGCGGGTTATGGCTGATTCCGCCCTCGCAGCGGATGAACAGCATGACAGCGGGCGCAAGCTTGGCCATCACCGCCGCATCGTGTCCCGCCCCGCTCAATATCTCAAGCGGTTGCACGCCCTGTCCGGCGACCGCATCGGCCATTAGCTGCATGAGCGCCGGATCGCAGCGGGTCGAGGGCAGGTCCTGGATCAAGGCGAAGTCGAGGGTCAGACCCCGAGCCGAGGCGATGGTCTGAAGCCGGGCGTGGATGGCCTGCACGGCCTCGTCACGCACAGCTTCGTCGGCGGCGCGCACGTCGATGCCGATCTCAAC
>CAYVHP010000121.1:0-8600 GCA_964451265.1 uncultured Caulobacteraceae bacterium
CGAGAAGTGGCTGCTGCTGCGAAAGCCGCAAGCGATGGCGATGGAGGTCACCGACAGGCCGGTTTTTTTCAGCAGCTGCACGGCCTGCTCCAGCCGGATGCGTCTGTAGGCGTCGTTCAGGCTCTCGCCCAAATGCCCCGCGAACAATCGCTCCAGTTGACGCAGCGAAACTCCGGCCAGACGCGCCAGCGCCTCGCGCGGCTCAGGTTCCTCCACCGTCGCCTCCATGCGCGCCAGCACCTTCAGCACCCGGTCGTTGCCTATGCCGTAACGCTCGCGCAGGCTTGCCCGCTGGGGCTGGTCGGCGGCGCGCGGCTGGGTTCGGATGAACCAGTCGCCCACCTGGGTGGCCAGGGCGTGGCCTTGCTGACGCTCGATCAGTTCGATGGCCAGGTCCATCCCGCTGGTCCCGCCCGCGCAGGTCACTCGGCGCCGATCAATCACATAGAGGTTCGGTTCAATGGCGATCTGATGGAAGGTCTCGGCGAAGTCGGGCCGGTGGTCCCAGTGGATGGTGGCGCGGTAGCCGTCGAGCAGGCCTGCGCGGGCCAGCAGATAGGGGCCGCCGGAAACCCCCGCGATCACCGAGCCTTGGCGGGCGATCTCACGCAGCCAGGCGAAGGTCGCCGTATCGCGAAAACTCGCCGGGTCGCCCGCAGCGAAGACAAACAGCGTGTCGCAGGCCAGCGGCTGGCCCACCGCCTGATCGGCGGCCACGCTTGCGCCGTTGGACGCGCGGGCAGGGCGTCCGTCGATCGACACATGGGTCCAGCGATACAGGGTCTCGCCGGCCAGGACATTGGCCGCCCGGTATGGCTCGATCAGCGAGGCGTAGGACATCAACGCGAAGTCGTCGATCAGCAAAAGGCCCAGGGTGTGGACGGCGGCAGGAGCGGTCATTGTCGCTTCAAGACATGTGAATGTCGTACCAGGTAAAAACTTTACCCCGAACCACCCGTATCATCGCGCCACGACGCTGACAAACCGCCTGGGCCCATGTCTCGATTTTCCATCTTCAACCTGGCCCAAAACGCCCTGACCGGCCATCGCCGGTGGGAGCGCCTGTGGCGCGACGCGGAACCACAGCCGTCTTACGACGTGGTCATCATCGGCGGCGGCGGGCACGGTCTGGCGACCGCCTATTACCTGGCCAAGGAACACGGCATCCACAATGTGGCGGTGCTGGAGAAGGGCTGGATCGGCGGCGGCAACGCCGGGCGCAACACCACCATCATCCGCTCCAACTATGAGCTGGACGGCAATACCGCCTTCTACGAGTGGTCGATGAAGCTGTGGGAAGGCCTGGAGCAGGACCTCAACTTCAACACCATGGTCAGCCAGCGCGGCGTGCTGAACCTGTGCCACTCCGACGCCCAGCGCGACGCCTATGCCCGCCGCGGCAACGCCATGCGGCTGAACGGCGTGGACGCCGAACTGCTGGATGTGGACGGCGTGCGCAAGCTGGCGCCCTTCCTCGATTACGATCAGGCGCGGTTTCCCATCCAGGGCGGCCTGCTCCAGAAACGCGGCGGCACCGCGCGCCACGACGCCGTGGTGTGGGGCTATGCGCGGGGCGCCTCGGATCGCGGCGTGGACATCATCCAGAACTGCGAGGCGACGGGCTTTCTGCGCGCGCCCAACGGCCGGATCGAGGGCGTTCAGACCACGCGCGGGACCATCCGCGCCGCCCGCGTGGGCATAGCGGTGGCCGGTAATTCCTCGCGCGTCGCGGCCATGGCCGACCTCCGACTGCCGATTGAGAGCCATGTCCTGCAGGCCTTCGTGACCGAGGGGCTCAAGCCCCTATTGCCGGGCGTCATCACCTTCGGCGCGGGCCATTTCTACGTCAGCCAGTCTGACAAGGGCGGCCTGGTCTTCGGCGGGGATATCGACGGCTACAACAGCTACGCCGGCCGGGGAAACCTGCCGGTGGTCGAGGACGTGTGCGAAGGCGGCATGGCCATCATGCCCATGATCGGCCGCGCTCGCCTGCTGCGCAGCTGGGGCGGCATTTGCGACATGACCATGGACGGCTCGCCCATCATCGACCGCTCGCCCATCGAGGGGCTCTATCTGAACGCCGGTTGGTGCTACGGCGGCTTTAAGGCGACCCCGGCCTCAGGCTGGTGCTTCGCCCATTTGCTGGCCACCGACACGCCACACGCCACCGCGACAGCCTACCGGCTGGACCGCTTCGCCACAGGCCGCCTGCTCGACGAAAAGGGCCAGGGCGCCCAGGCCAATCTGCACTGAGAGGCGACATGCGTATCCCTTGCCCCTTCTGCGGTGATCGTGACGCTTCCGAATTTGTCTATCGGGGCGATGCGGCCCCGGTGCGGCCGACGGCGCCGGAAGACGTCTACGCCTATGTCTATCTGCGCGATAACCGCGCCGGCCCCATGCGCGAGCACTGGTATCACGCCCAGGGCTGCCGCAACTGGCTGGTGGTTCAGCGCGACACGGTCAGCCACGAGATTTCCGAGGCGGTCCTGGCGCGAGGCGTCAAGCCATGAGCCGACTCGCCTCCGGCGGTCTGATCGACCGCGCCAAACCCCTGTCCTTCACCTTCGACGGCCGCGCCTTCAGCGGCTTTGCCGGCGACACCCTGGCCTCGGCCCTCTTGGCCAACGACGTCCGGCTGGTCGGCCGCTCGTTCAAATACCACCGTCCGCGCGGCATCCTTACGGCGGGCAGCGAGGAGCCCAACGCCCTTGTAACCCTCGGCTCCGGCGCCTGGGCCGATCCCAACACCCGCGCCACCACCGCGCCCCTGTCGCAGGGCTTGCAGGCCCACAGTCAGAACCGTTGGCCCAGCCTGGCCTTCGACCTGATGGCGGTGAACCAGCTCGCGGCGCCGCTGTTCGTGGCGGGCTTCTACTACAAGACCTTCATGTGGCCGGCCAAGCTGTGGGAGCGGCTGTACGAGCCGGTCATCCGCCGCGCGGCAGGCCTGGGCAGGCTGCCCACCGCGCCGGATCCTGATAGCTATGATCGCGGCCACGCCTTCTGCGACGTGCTGGTGATCGGCGCAGGACCTGCGGGCCTGTCGGCAGCCCTGGTCGCCGCGCGAGCGGGGCTGCGGGTCATGCTCGCCGATGAGGACTGGGCGCTGGGCGGGCGCCTGCTGGGCGAGCGCCAGGACATCGACGGCAAGCCCGCGGTGCAGTGGGTGAACGAAACCGAGGCTGAGCTGGTCTCGCTCGGTGTCCGGGTGCTCAGACGCACCACGGTGTTCGGTGTCTATGATGGGCGCGAATACGGCGCGCTGGAGCATGTCGGCGACCCGCTCGCTGCGCCTGCGCCCGGACAACCGCGCCAGCGCCTCTGGAAGATCATCGCCCGCCGCGCCGTCCTGGCCACAGGCGCAGTGGAGCGCCCGCTGGTGTTCGACGGCAACGACCGACCCGGCGTGATGATGGCCGGCGCGGTCTCCACCTACATCAACCGCTTTGCCGCGGCGCCGGGCAAGCGCGCCGTGGTGTTCACCACCACCGACAGCGGCTGGACCGCCGCGCAGGACCTGTTGGCGGCGGGCGTTCACCTTGCGGCCGTGATCGACGCCCGCGACGCCTTGCCGGCCGTCGCCGATCAGGTGCGTGCGGCGGGCGCGGCTGTCTACGCCGGCGCCCGCGTGACCCAGGTCCATGGCCGCAGCGTCAGGGCGGTGGAGGTTCGCAAGGCCTGCGGGCGCACGCTGCGCATCCCTTGCGACCTGCTGGCTATGTCGGGCGGTTGGGCGCCGTCCATCGGCCTGGGCGGCAATCTGGGCGCGCGGCCGGTCTGGTCGGCGGCCATTGACGGCTTCCTGATCAACACTCCACCACCGGGCATGACGCCCGCAGGCGCGGCCGCCGGCCGCTTCTCGTTGCGCGAGGGGATACTGGATGGCGTCAGGGTCGCGAGCGACATGGCCCGTGAGTTTGGCCGCCGCACCCCCAAGATCCCCGCACCGGCTGTCGGCGAGGAGGGGGCGGGCGTCGCGCCTTTCTGCCCGTCGCTCAACGCCAAGAAGGCCTTTGTCGATTTCCAGCACGACGTCACCGTCGCCGATATCGCCCTGGCCGCGCGCGAGGGCTTTGTCTCGGTCGAGCATCTGAAGCGCTACACCACCCTGGGCATGGGGACCGAGCAGGGCAAGACCAGCCAGCTCAATGGTCACGCCGTCCTGGCCGGGGTGACGGGCAAGTCGGTCTCCGCAGTGGGAACCATCCTCTCTCGCCCGCCCCATGTTCCCATCGCCATCGGCGCCTTCGCAGGCCATCACCGAGGCCGCCACTTCCGCCCCGAGCGGCGCACCGCCGGACACGATTGGGCGGCCGAGCAGGGCGCGACCTTCGTCGACGCCGGCCAATGGAAACGCGCCCAGTGGTTCAAACAGCCGCAGGACCGCGATTGGCTGGACACGGTCAATCGTGAGGTCAACGCCACGCGCGGCGGCGTCGGCATCTGCGACGTCTCGACCCTCGGCAAAATCGAGGTGCTGGGGCCGGACGCGGGCCTTCTGCTGGACCGGCTCTACATCAACACCTTCTCGACCCTGGCGGTCGGCCGCGCCCGCTATGGGGTGATGCTGCGCGAGGACGGCTTTGTAATGGACGACGGGGTCACCAGCCGGCTGGCCGAGGACCGGTTCTTTGTCACCACCACCACGGTCAACGCCGCCAAGGTCATGCAGCACATCGACTATGCGCGCCAGGTGCTGTGGCCGCAGCTGGACGTACAGGCGAGCTCGGTTACCGAACAGTGGGCGACCTATGCGGTGGCGGGACCTCGTTCGCGCGCGCTGTTGCAAGAGGCGTTCCCGGATATCGACCTGTCCGATGAGGCCTTTCCCTTCATGGCGGCCGCGCAATTTCGCTGGCGAGGCGCCGCCGCCCGCATTTTCCGCATCTCGTTCTCCGGCGAGATGGCGTTCGAGATCAGCGCCCCCGCCAACCTGGGCGATGACCTGGTGCGATGGCTGTTCCAGGTCGGTCGGCCCTTCGGGGCGACGCCTTACGGCGTGGAGGCCCTGGGCGTGATGCGCATCGAGAAGGGCCACGCCGCGGGCGGCGAGCTGAACGGCCGCACCACCGCCGGCGACCTGGGCCTGGGGCGCATGATGTCCGCCAAGAAGGATTTCATCGGCAAGGTGCTGGCCGAGCGCCCCGGCCTCGTCGATCCCGACCGCCCGCGTCTGGTGGGCCTTAAGGCCCTGTCTGACCAAACGCGCCTGCGGGCCGGCGCCCATCTACTCAACCCGTCAGATGCCCCGGTCATCGCCAACGACCAGGGTTCCATCACCTCCGCCGCCTGGTCCCCGACCTTCGGCCACTCCATCGCCCTGGCCCTGCTCAAGCGCGGCCCCGAGCGGCACGGCGAGCGGATCTGCGTCCACGACCCGGTGCGCGGCGCCGATGTGGAGGCTGAAATCTGTTCGCCGGTGTTCCTCGATCCGGAAGGGGTGCGGGTCCGTGGCTGAAGCCTTGCAAATCACCGAACGCCGGTCGTTGCAGCTGGCCACCGTCATGGCGCGCAAGGGCGTTGAAGCTGCCGCCGTGGGCGGGCGGCTGGGTCTGACGGCGCCGGTGGGCCCCAACACCGCGCGGGCCGATGGCTTGACGCTGATCGGGACAGGTCCCGGCGTTTGGCTGGCTGTGGCCGAAAATGTCAGCGCCGATTGGGCCGAACGGCTGGGTCAAACCCTCCAAGGCGTCGCGTCGGTATCTGAGCAGTCCGGCGGCTATGTCGTGCTACGGATGACAGGAGCCGGCGCGGCGGACCTGTTGCAGAAGGGCGCCTTCATCGATCTGCACCCGCAGGCGTTTCCCGTCGGGTCCGCCGCCGTCACCGTCATCGCCCATATCGGCGTGATCCTCTGGAAAGTGGATGAGGCGCCCAGTTTCGACGTCGCTGTGTTCCGCAGTCTGGCCGGCAGCTTTCACGACTGGATCGCCGCCGCCGCCCCCGCCTAACCCGACCGCATTGTTCAAGGCCTATCCATGTCCCGCACAGCCTATCTGCTGACCCTGTCCTGCCCCAACCAGCCCGGCATCGTCATGCGGGTCACCGCCGAGCTGTTCCGCCACGGCGGCGACATCCAAGAAGCGCACCAGTTCGACGATGTGGAGCAGAACCGCTTCTTCACCCGCATCGTCTTCAGCCTGCCGCAGGACGCGAGCATTGACGCCGTCACGGACGGCTTTGCGCCCATCGCCGACCACTTCCGCATGGACTGGCGGCTTCAGCCCCGCGACTTGCGGCGGAAGGTCCTGCTGCTCACCTCCAAGTTCGACCATTGCCTGGTCGATCTGCTCTATCGTTGGCGGATCGGCGAACTGAACATGGATATCGCCGGGATCGTGTCCAACCACCCGGCGGAGAGCTTCGTCGGCTGCGATCTGAGTGGCGCGCCGTTCCACCATCTGCCGATCACGCCTGACACCAAATTCGCGCAGGAAGCCCAGATCAAGGCCATCGTGAACCAGAGCGGGGCGGAGCTGGTGGTGCTCGCGCGCTACATGCAGATTCTATCGGACGATCTGGCGCGCTTTTTGGCAGGCCGCTGCATCAACATCCATCACAGCTTCTTGCCCGGCTTCAAGGGCGCCAAGCCCTATCACCAGGCCCATGCGCGCGGGGTCAAGCTGATCGGCGCCACCGCCCACTATGTCACCGCCGACCTGGATGAAGGGCCGATCATCGAACAGGACGTGGAGCGGATCAGCCACAACGACCGGCCCGAGGACCTGATCCGCAAGGGCCGCGATATCGAGCGCCGCGTGCTGGCCCGCGCGGTCGGCTTCCACTTGGAAGGCCGCGCCTTCGCCAACGGCCACAAGACCGTGGTCTTCAGGGATTGAGCGCCATGACGGGCGCCCTTTCCCTTTGACCCTGATCGCGGCACGATCAATCCATGCGTCGGCGCCCGAAGGCATCCTGGACGATTTTCGCCGATCCATCACGGCAGGCCTCGAAATGTGGATGAAGCCCTCGGGCGCCTTGAGCATAGCGGTGGGTCTGGCGAGCCGCACCGGGCGGCGAGAGGGCAACCAGGATTTCGTCGCGGCCTGCCAAGCCACCCCCGATGAGCGGGTCACCCACGGCGTTGTGGTGGCCCTGGCCGATGGCGTGGGCGGGGCCAAGGGCGGCCGCATCGCGGCGGAGCTGGCCTGCCGCAGCTTCATCGAGGCCTATTATAGCCTGCCGCCGACCTTGGGCGTGGCGGTGGCGGCGGACAAGGCGCTCGGCGGTTTCAATCGCTGGCTGAACGGCATGGCGGGGGTCGATCCGGCCATGCAGGGCGCGGCCGCCACGTTTTCAGCCGCTGTGCTGCGCGACCGCTTCGTCCACATCCTGCATGTGGGAGACAGCCGCATATGGCTATGGCGCGACGGCGCCCTGACCCGGCTCACCACTGACCACACTCTGCGCCAACCCGGTCAGAGCCACATCCTGTACCGTGCCGTGGGCATAGAGCCGACCGTCCGGCTGGACTATGCGGTTCACATGCTGGAGCCGCACGACCGCCTGCTGCTCACCAGCGACGGGGTGCACGGCGTTGTGTCTGATCAGGTCCTCGAGGAGCTGCTGGGCCGCAGGGCACCGCCTGATCGCGATGCAGCCGCCATCGTCGAGGCCGCCCTGGCGACCGGGTCCGATGACAATGTCAGCGCCGTGGTGGTCGACATCGTGGCCCTGCCTGATCCCGACCACGGGGGTTTGGCCGCCCTGGCGGCGGACCTGCCTGTCCACGCCCCGCCGTCGGTTGGCGATAGCATCGACGGGTTTGCCCTTGAGCGTCAGCTTTCCGACGGCGAGCAAAGCCGCTCGTTTCTGGCCCGGGGCGGACCGTCAGGCGAAGATCGCTTTGTCCTGAAGTTTCCTAAGCTCGAAACCCTGACCGAACGGGGGGCGCGCGAGACCTTCGTTCGCGAAATGCTGATCGGCGGCCGGGTCAAGAGCCCCTATGTGGCGGAGATTCTCCAACTGCCGCCCGAGAGCCAGAGCCAGGTCTATACGGTCATGCCCTTCTATGAGGGACGAACCTTGGAGACCCTCCTGCGAGGGGGCCCCCTGCCTTACGCCCAGGGCCTGACCATCGCCGCCAAGCTGGCCCGGGGGGTGATCGCCCTGCATCGGCTGGGCGTGGTCCATCGGGACATCAAGCCGGAAAACATCCTGGTCGGTGAGGCGGGGACCGTTCGCCTGCTGGACTTGGGTGTGGCGCGCATTGCGGGGATCGACGATCCCCTAGGCGCCCAGACGCCGGGATCGCAGGGCTACATCGCGCCGGAGATGTACAAAGGCGAGCGGGGTTCTGAGGCCGGCGATCAGTTCGCCCTGGGCGTGACGCTCTATCGGATGTTCACCGGCCGCTTTCCGTTCAGCGACTTGCAGGCCTTTCAGCGGCCCGGCTTCGACAGTCCCGCAGACCCCGTCGGGCTGCGCCCCGACATGCCCGCCTGGTTGGCCTATGTCCTGCGACGGTCGGTGCAGGTGCGGCCCGAGGACCGTTTCGACGACGTCAACGAGGTGCTGCACATGATCGAGAGGGGCGGCGCCAAGGCCACGCCGCGTCCCACGCCCGGCTCATTGGCCGAACGCAATCCAGTCTTGCT
>CAYVHP010000122.1:0-16352 GCA_964451265.1 uncultured Caulobacteraceae bacterium
GGGTGGCGAAGGCCGACACGCCCAGATGGTGATAGACGTCGTGATCGCCCTCATGCAGCCGATGGCCTCCGCGCAATAGGCGTCCCGCACCGTTCGCCTGGGCGGCGGGCGTGCAGAGGAACCCGCGGCCCGAGCCGCAGTCGGCGCACTGGCCGCAGGCCGGAAGGAACGCCAGCACTACCCGGTCGCCCGGGGTAAAGCCGCTGTCCGGATCGCCTGAGCGGACTACGGTTGCGGCGGCCTCGTGTCCGAGCGCCATCGGCGTCGGACGAGCACGGTCGCCGTTGACCACGGACAGGTCCGAATGACACAGCCCTGCCGCGTCGATCTTGACGAGCAGTTCGCCCGGGCGCGGATCACCCAGCTCAAGTTCGGCCAGTCGCAGGGGGCGGGTTTCGGCGAAAGGGCCAACCGCACCGATCTTGTCCAGGACGGCTGCTGTGATCTTCATGGGGACCCTCCCTGGCTCGGCGCTTTTGACCCTGCCGGTCTGCCATCTTGTTCGGCGGATCATAGCGCCGCCGCGAGACTGCCCGCACTGCGGTGAGGCGGGACGTGTTGGCCGATCAGGCCGCCGCAGGCGCCTGGACGCGACGCATGGCCAGTATGCTGCTCAGATAGACCACCATATTGACGCCGCAGTAGGCGACGGCGATCCCCAGAATGGCCATGGGCGTTTGATAAATCTTCGCCCCGTCTGCGCTTTCCACAAACCCGAACAGCCCGAGCACGACGCTGACCACCAGGGCGCCAAAGGCAAAGGCCAGTTTCTCCACCGCCAGCCAGAACCCGCTGTAGACGCCCTCACGGTTCAGGCCGGTCTCCGCGACATCGGCCGCCATGGTGTTGGACAGCATGCCCAAGGTGACCATCAGGAAACCGCCGGCCGCGGCGCCCGCCTGCAGGCCGATGGGAATAAGCCACAGGGGCGATTGATCCTTGATGGTCAGCCAAAGGAGCAGGTTCACGCACCAGCCCAGTACGCCGACCGTGTAGATCGTCGGTCCCGACCACCGCTTGCTGGCTTTGAGCCAAAGCGGTTGCGTAAGGACCTGGCCGGCTGTGCTGGCCAGCACCACGAGGCCGAAGCCGCTCAGCGGTTGGTGCACGACGTAGGTGAACAGGTAGGGGAAGGCGGTATAGCCGACACCTTCGCCGGTTTTCTGCGCGAAGCTGACCAGAACCAGGCTCATATAGCGCCGATTGCCGGCGACCGTGCGGAACTGGTCAAGCAAGGAAATGCGTTCTGTGACGCCATGGGATGTGGCGACGCGGCCGGTGGCGGCCACCGTCGACATCATGGTCAGCAGGCAAATGCCCGCAAAGGCCCACGACATGATCTCGTAGCCCTTGATCCCTCCGCCGAGCCATTGGGCGAAGCCCGCCGCAAAGGCGCTGATGGTCAAGCCGATCGCCATGAAGACGACGCGCCACGACATGATTTTGCGCCGCTCCTGATCGGTCGCAGCGATCTCGGAGGCCATGGTCAGATAGGGCACCGAATAGAACGAAAAGCCGGTGAACCCGACGAAGATCATGCCGCTCATATAGATCGCCTGGGGTAGGGCGCTGGAGAAGTGAGGCACGTGGAAGAACATCACGATGCTCAGGCTGGCCATCAGAGCCCCGATGAACATCAGAGGTCGGCGCTGGCCCCAGGGGGTGTTCAGCCGATCAGAAATGACCCCCACCATCGGGTCGACGAACATGATGAGCAGCTTGGGAACGAAGATAGCGATCCCGGCCATGGCCGGCGGAATCGCCAGGTAATTGGTCATGTAGAACAGCAGCAGCAGGGCAGGGGCGTCGCGGAAGATGCGATCACCGACCATGCCGAGACTGAAGCCAAAGAATGTGGCGGTGGATATGGCTTTCGGCGGCGGTTCAGCGCCCTCAATCGATCCGGATTCGGACAGAAGCTTGGGATCGACGTCGGCCACGCTGGTCAATTGCCGCTAACTCCATTGATTGGCAAAGCCTATCGGCCTTGGTGGTCAAGACCAAATTGACCGGGCGCCTTGTCCGTATATCGGACGACAGGCGCGTCGCCGGCTGCCAAATTGCCCAAATCGATAGGATCAAACCTCGCCCTTGGGGGCGTCCAAGCGCGCACAGAACACAGGATCGACATGTCCTTTGCCAATCAAACCATAGTTGTGACCGGCGGGCTCGGCGGCATAGGGCTGCAGGTCACGAAGGAGCTCCTCGCCAAGGGCGCGCGGGTAATTGTGACCGATCGCCAGGACAAGCCGAGCGACGCGCTGCCGTCCGGCGCGGGCTATGCGCCCTTGGACGTCACCTCCGAGGAGGGCTGGGCCAAACTGGTGGACACGGTCGTCGCCGAGCACGGCGCGCTGAACGGGCTGGTCAATATCGCAGGGGTGTTCACGCCGGGCATCCCCTTTGAGGATATGACCCTGGCGCAGTGGCGCTATCACATGGACACCAATCTGGACGGCTCGTTCATGGGTTGCCGCTTCGCTATCAAGGCCATGGCCAAGACCGGCGGCGGCTCCATCGTCAATTTCTCCTCCGGCTTGGCGCACATCATGCTGAGCGACGGCGGCGCCTACTGCGTATCCAAGGCTGCGGTTCTGGGCCTGACCCGGCTGGCGGCCAAGGCCGGCGGCAAGTTCGGCGTGCGGGTCAACGCCGTGCTGCCCGGCGCCATCGACACGCCCATGCTGTGGGGCAATCTGCGCGAGGGCCAGGACCCGCAAGCCCTGATCGACATGCTGGTCAAGCAGCACCCCATCGGCCGCATCGGTCAGACTACCGACATTGCCCAGGCCGTGGCCTTCCTGCTTGATCCTGCGAACAGCTTCGTCACCGGGGCCTTGCTGGCGGTGGACGGCGGCCAATTGGTCAATTGAACCAGGCCCAGCTCACGCGGCGCGCGCTGCTGGCCGGCGGACTTTCGATGGGAACGCTCGCGCCTGTGAGCGAGGCCGCTGATCTTGGCGCCTCGCGTAGCCGGATGAAGGGGTGGCGCGAAGCCGTCGTCATTGTCGCCGATCCGGCGCCCTGGATTGAAACCCTCACCACGGTGGGCGGTTGGGAAATGGCCCATCGCGGCCCGCCAGACTCCGCCCTCAACGCGTTTTGGGCTTTGCCGCCTCAGGCTCGGAGCGAGCAGGTGGTCATGCGCAACATCGGCACGCGCATGGGCTATATGCGTCTGGTGCGGGTGGAGGGGGTCGAGCAACAGCCCATCCGTCCGGACGATCAGGCGTGGGAGTCCGGCGGAATCCAAGCGCTCGACCTGCGAGTGGTGGATATCGAGGCCACCCGAAAGGCCCTGCACGCCCGCGGCTGGCGCGCGCCCTCCGACCCGGTCCGCTACACGACCTATGGGGTGGACGTGATCCAGTGGGCCCCATCCAGCCCGGACGGCGTGCGCCTGTCCTTCATTCAGCGCATCTCGCCGCCCTTGCAGGGCTGGAGTGAGCTGAAGCAGTGGTCGAGACTGGCCAACGCCGCGATCACGGTGCGCGACATGCCCGCCGCCAAGGCGTTCTTCAGCCAGACCCTGGCCATGCCCGAAGCGTCAAACAGCAACACAGTCGGCGCCGACGGACCCAACGTCCTGGGCCTGCCCTGGAGCCTGTCTCGCCAGACGGCGGTGGACATTCGCGGGTTTGCCGCCGGTGACGCGGGCGAGGGGGCGGTGGAGCTGATCAGCATCCCCGAGGCCCTGGGCCGCGACTTCGCCGCCAACGCCCATCCGCCGAACCTGGGCATCGTCGCCCTGCGGTTTCAGGTGGACGATATCGATGGGCTGGCGCGCGACCTGACGGCGCGCGGGGCCGAGGTCAGCGCGGTTCAGTCGATGGCCATCGCGCCTTACGGAACTTGCCGCGCCTGCACGATCCAGGCGCCGGACGGGGTGCGGCTGGAGCTATTTTCGACGTCGTAGGCTGAAGATGTCACTGGGCGGACAAACGATAAAGGATCGGCATGCAAAATCGTCGTGATGTGCTCGCCCTGGGCGGTGCGATGGGCTTGGCGGCCTTCACCGGCGCATCGGCGGCGGAGCCTATGGGCTTGTCCCGCCTGAGGACGCGTTTGTTCAATTTCAAGGACGATGTCTCTGCGGACAAGGCGGCCGAATTGGTCGCCGGCTTGAAAGCCTCGGCGCAGGGCGCTCAGGGCTTCATGGCGGGTCGAAATTTCATCCCCGATCCTTTTCCTACTCGGTTCGAGTGGATCTACATGGTGCAGTCCGCCGCCGATGGGCCGGATCGCGGGGAAGATCAGTTCAGCAGCGCAAGAGACACGCTGGCCTCCTTCTGCCGCAACCAGGTGGAATGCGACATTCGTGGCGTGTTTCCACCAAAGTATGCCGACGCCGCCGGCGTCGGGGTTCGCCACACCGTCATGTTCGACTTCAAGCCCGGAACGATGGACGAGGATCGAACTCGAAACGTCGAGGCCATTCGCCAAATGGGAAAGCTGCCCATGGTGCGCAGCTATCTCGTGCAGCCCTGCACGGGACCGTCGTCCGATCCCATCCAGATGCAGTGGCAGGTGGTTGGCGATTTCGCCAGTGTCGCCGACTACCAAGCCTATGTCGCCGCGCCGGTCCATTTGGCTATTCGCGAGGACTTCACGGCGCACACCTCGCGCGTCGCCTTTCTGGACGTGAAATTGTGATCGTCGCTCAACATTGGAAAGTGAACCGACCATGAGTCCACCTCGCCGCCTGAGCACGATGGCTCTGCGTTCGCTCGCCCTCGCAGCCGCCTTCCTTTCGGCCATGATCCTGTCGGGGGCGCCGCAGCCCGCCCGCGCCGCCGAGACTTGGCTGGGCGCCGGGGTGATGGCCGGCGGCAAGGGCTATGTCTCCACGCCCATGGGCCAGGTCAGCTATCGCGATATCGGACCGCGCGACGCCAAGGTTCCGCTTCTGCTGATCCACCAGGCCTGGATGTCGATGGTGGAGTTTGCTGAGATTCAAGACGCTTTGGCCGCGTTGGGCTACCGCTCTATCGCGGTGGACACGCCCGGCTATGGCATGTCGGACCCGGTCCCCATGGGGACCACCATTCCGCAGTTGGCGGACGACCTCGTTCCGGTTCTGGATGGTCTGAAGATCAACAAGGCCATTGTGGTGGGGCACCACACCGGCTCCCTGCTCGCCGTCGCCTTCGCCGCGCGCCATCCCGAGCGGGTGACGGCTTTGGTGCTGCATGGCAATCCGGCCTTCACCAAGGCGGAGTCCGAGGCGGCTTTGGCCCAGCCGGACTATGAGCGAACGCCCAAAGCCGACGGCAGCCATCTGAGCAAGTTCTTCACCTATCCAGTCCCGGGCGATCCGGATCCGAACACGCCGGAAAAGCTGCGCAACCGCACCTGGATGCTGCTGTCGATGTTCATGATGGGGCCGGACATCGGCCATTGGGCGGTCTACCACTACGATATGGAGCCCGATCTCAAGGCAGTTCGCGCGCCTGCGCTGATCCTGACCGACGGCCACGACATGATCCACTACCTGGACCAGCGGCTGGCCAAGGAGCGGCCGGATTTCAAATATGAAGTCTTCTCCGACGGCACCGGCATGCAGATGATGAGCGAGCCCAAGCGCTGGGCGCAGATGGTGGCGGACTACGCCGCCGCCTTCGAACATTGACGCGCCAGGGCAGGGGATGACGACCTCCACCCGCCATCTGGTCGACCCGGATCTGCTGGGATTTCTCGACGGCTTTCCCCCGCTGGTCTTGTCGGCGGATAATCTGGAGGCGGTGCGCGAGGCCACCCGCCAGGAGTCTCAGCTTCTGCCCGATACCGAGGCGGCGGTCCAAATGACCCGCCGCTCGGCGCCCGGCCCAAAAGGCGCGCCGGACGTGGATGTTCTGATCTACCGGCCGCAAGCTGAAACCCGCCTTCTGCCCTGTATTTTGCACATGCATGGCGGCGGCTTCGTTTTCGGCGCGCCGGACGCCGACCGCCGTCAACACCGCATCATGGCCGCCGAGTTGTCTTGCTGCGTCGTATCGGTGGACTACAGGCTGGCGCCCGAGACGCCGTTTCCCGGCGCGATTGAGGATTGCTACGCTGTTCTGGCCTGGCTGATGGCCAACGCCGAGACCTTGGGAGTCGATCCGGCCCGCATCGGCGTGATGGGCGAAAGCGCGGGCGGCGGGTTGGCTGCGGCTCTTGCCCTGCTGGCGCGGGACCGGGCTGAGCATCGGCCGGCGTTTCAGCACCTGATCTATCCCATGTTGGATGACCGCACCGCCGAGCCGCCCCATCCCTATGCGGGGGAATTCATCTGGACCGCGCACAACAATCAATTCGGTTGGGCGGCGCTTCTCAGGGGGCAGGCGGGGAGCGATGAGGTCTCGCCCTATGCCGCGCCGGCCAGGGCTCTGGACCTGTCCAGGCTTCCGCCGACCTTTATAGCCACGGGCGCCTTGGACCTGTTGGCCCAGGAAAACCTCGACTATGCGCGGCGATTGATGAGCGCGGGCGTGAGTGTGGAATTGCACCTCTATCCCGGCGCATTCCACGCCTTTGACTATGATCCCTACGCCCTGGTTTCCCGCAAGGCGCGGGACGATAGCCGGGCGGCGCTGCGCCGAGCGCTGCATCGCGGGCCGCCGGATTTGTCCATATAGCGGATAAACCGGCATTGAGCCCGCCGCCCGCCGCCCTTCGCCCCTAGCATCGCCGACCTGTGCACGCCTCCGGGCGTGAGACGTTATGGGCGGAAGGTTGCGAGCATGGGCTATCGCCTGGGCGTGGATGTAGGCGGCACATTTACCGACCTGCTGTTGCTGGACGAAGCGACGGGCGGCTTCTGGCGGCACAAGACGCCGTCCACGCCTCATGACAGTTCCGAGGGCATACTCAACGGCGTGGACGCTCTGTGCGCCAAGGTGGGCATCAGCCCCAGCCAGATCGCCGTGTTCCTGCACGGCACGACGGTCGCCACCAATGCGGTGCTTGAAGGCAAGGGCGCGCGCGTGGGTCTGGTGACGACCGAGGGCTACCGCCAGATCATGCAGATCGCCCGCAGCTTTGTGCCCGGCGGCCTAGCCGGATGGATCGTGTGGCCCAAGCCCGAGCCCCTGGCCAAGCTGCAGGACACCGTGGAGATCTTTGGCCGGATCGATGCTCAGGGCCGCGAGGTCCGGCCGATCAATGACGACGACATCCGCCGTCAGCTGGAAAAGCTGAAGGCCAAGGGCGTCGAGGCCCTGACGGTGTCCTTGATCAACGCCTATCTGAACGGCGCTCACGAGCTGCGCGTCGCCGAGCTTGCGCGCGAGATCATGCCGGATATTCCGTTGTCGCTCTCGCACCAGGTCCTGCCCGAGATGCAGGAGTACGAGCGCACCTTGACCACCGTGGCCAACGCGGCGGTGCGCCCCGTGGTGGGCCGTTATGTGCGCAACCTGCGCGCCCGGCTGGAAAAGGTCGAGATGACCGGCAGCCTGTCACTGCTGCGGTCGGATGGCGGTCTAATGTCGTCGGCCAAGTCCGAAGAGCATCCGGTTGCATTGCTGATGTCCGGCCCCGCAGGCGGGGTGACGGGCGCCTTGTGGGTCGCCAAGAACGCGGGCCTGGAAAACATTCTCACGCTGGATGTGGGCGGCACCTCCACCGACGTCGCCTTGATCGAAAAAGGCGAGCCCCGGCGCGTACGCACGACTGAGGTCGGGCACCTGTCCGTGCGGGCTTCCTCATTGGACGTGAAGACCGTGGGCGCGGGCGGCGGCTCCATCGCCTATGTGCCCGAACTGACCCGCGCCCTGCGCGTGGGGCCGCAGTCGGCGGGCGCTGTGCCCGGCCCGGTGGCCTACGGCAAGGGTGGAACCCAGCCGACCGTGACGGACGCCAATGTGGTGCTGGGCTATCTGCCCGAGAACCTATTGGGCGGCAGCTTTAAGCTGGACCGCGCGGGCGCGGAGACGGCGGTGCAGACCATCGCCGACAAGCTTGGCATCGGCCTGATGGAGGCCGCTCGCGGCATCATCGACATCGTCAATGAGAACATGTTCGGCGCCCTGCGCATGATCTCAGTTCAGCAAGGCTATGACCCGCGCTCCTTCGCCTTGATGGGCTTTGGCGGCGCGGGTCCGCTGCACGTCAACGCGGTGGCCCGGCTGATGGGCAGCTATCCGGCGGTGTCGCCGGTGTCTCCGGGCGTTCTATGCGCCCTGGGCGATGCGACGACCCGCATGCGCACCGAGACGGCGCGCTCGCTGTCTAAGCGATGTTCGGAAACCAGCCTTGAGCAGGTACTGGCTCTGCTCGACGAGATGGAGGCGCAGGTCCGCGCCGACCTGGCGGCTGATGGCGTGGCCCAGGCCGAGATCGAGACCGCGTTCGAGATCGACGTCCGTTATTCCGGCCAGGCCTTCGAGGTGCCGATGACGGTGACCAAGGCCGAGCTGAATGCCGGCGGTCTGGCCGTGTTGACCCAAAGGTTCGACGAGGAACACCGCCGCCTGTTCACCTTCAACATGGACACGGAACACGAACTGGTGAATCTGCGCGCCACCGCCATGGGCGCGGTGGTGCAGTTGCCGTCCAGTCCTCTGCCCAAGGGCGACGGCGATCCGGCGCAGGCTAAGCTTCGCGATCACCAGCTTTGGATGAACGGCGCGGTGCAGGCTGCGGTCATTTACGACCGCTCCCGGCTTGAAGCCGGGGATGTGATCCCCGGCCCGGCCATTGTGATCGAGATGGACTCCACCACCCTCATCGAGATGGACCATGCCGGGACGGTGGACGTTCACGGCAACATCCTGATCAACCCGGTCTGAAGGACATCACGGCCATGCGCGCGCAGATCATTCAGACGAACAACACGCCCTTCTCAAAGGTTGCTATCGATCCGGTGACTCTGGACATCATCGAGAACGCCCTGCGCAACGCCCGCGTGGAGATGGACACCACCCTGGTCCGCACGGCCATGTCGCCCGGTATACGCGAGCAGGGCGACGCCTTTCCGCTGATCGCGGACCACTTGGGCCGTATGATCGTCGGCCAGTTCGGCTCTTATATCGGTCCGTTCCTGGATGGGTTCGACGGCACGGTGGAGGAGGGCGATATGATCTTCCTATCCGATCCCTATTCGGTGCAGGGCGCGATCAGCCACTCCAACGACTGGCTGGTTTTGCTGCCGGTGTTCAAGGACAGCCGCCTGATCGCCTACACCTCGATGTTCGGCCACCAGTCCGACATCGGCGGCAAGGTCGCCGGCTCCATGCCCATCGACGCCCACTCGATCTTCGAGGAAGGGGTCCGCATCCCCCCGGTGAAGATCTGGAAGAAGGGCGTCTACAACGAAGACCTGATCAAGCTGATCATGCACCAGGTGCGCACGCCCGAGTGGTGCAAGGCGGACCTTAATGCCCTGATCGCGGCCTGCCGCGTGGCCTCGCGCCGGGTGATCGAGATGTGCGAGCGGTTTGGCGACGACGTGTTCGTGTCGGCCACTGAGGAACTGCTGGCGCGCAATTATCGAGCGATGAAGGCCCTGATCGACAGCTCCATCGGCGACGATCCGGTCAGCTTCGAGGACTATGTCTGCGACGACGGCATGGGCTACGGTCCCTACAAGATCCGCTGCACCATGTGGCGCGAGAACGGCAAGGTGGTGCTGGACTTCGCGGGGACCGACCCGCAGAGCGCGGGCTCGATCAATTTCCTGCTCAACGAGAACATGATGCGGATGTTCTTCGGCATCTACATGATCATGGTGTTCGACCCGCAGATCCTGTTCAACGATGGTTACTACGACCTGATCGACGTGCGCATTCCCGATGGGTCGCTGCTCAAGCCCCGGTTCCCTGCGGCGCTGTCAGGGCGCACGCACGCCCTGGGCCGGCTGTTCGACATTCTGGGTGGGCTGCTGGGCCAGAAAACCCCGCAGTTCCTCAATGCGGCCGGCTTCTCCTCCTCGCCCCACCTGTTCTATTCGGGCCGGGACAAGGACGGTCGATGGTTCCAGCTGTTCCAGATCGGTTTTGGCGGCATTCCCGGCAGGCCCTTGGGCGACGGGCCGGACGGCCATTCCCTGTGGCCTAATTTCACCAATGTGCCCAACGAGTTCCTGGAACGCTACTTCCCCTTGCGCATCGAACGCTATGAGACGGTGGCGGACTCCGGCGGCGCCGGTCTGCACCGTGGCGGCAACGGCATCATCATGTCCTACCGGTTCTTGGAGCCGGGCCTGATCGCGATCCACGATGACCGGTGGTTCACCTATCCCTGGGGCGTCAACGGCGGCGCGCCCGGCGCCCGGGCGCGCAAGATCCTTGAACGCGCTGACGGCTCGCAAACCGTGGTGAGCAACAAGTGCGAGGACCTGCCGGTGGAAGCCGGAGACATGCTGCACTTCATCACCTGGGGCGGCGGCGGCTGGGGCGATCCTCTGGAGCGAGACCCGGCCTTGGTCGGACTGGAGGTCCTGCAAGGCCTTGTGACGCCCAAGGGGGCTCTGTCTTACGGCGTGGTGGTCAATGATGACGGCGTGGTCAATGAGGCGGCGACGGCGTCGCTGCGGCGCGACATCAGGGGCAATAGACCCTCAGTCACGCCCCTGTTTAACTACGGCCCCATGATCGACGATTTGCGGGCTGGATCTCAGTTGGAAACCGGTCTGCCCGCACCCAAGCAGCCGCTATGGGCCACGGTCCCGCCCATAGCCGCCGAATAATAGCCTCATGCCCAATGCCATGAGTCAGGGCTCGGTCGCGATCATCGGCGCGGGTCTGGGCGGCCTGACGGCTGCGCTGGCCTTGTTGCGCGATGGCTGGCGCGTTCGGGTCTATGAACAGGCGCCGGCGCTGGCCGAGGTGGGGGCGGGAATCACCGTCAGCACAGGCGCGGGACGCGTTCTGGACGCCCTGGGCGTGGGGCCACAGGTGCTGGCCGCCTCCTTGCCCATTCCGGACATCGCCTTCGTCCATTACCGCACCGGCGAGCTTTTGGCGGGTGCATTCAATAGTGGAATGCCGGCTGATCTGGGATTTGACGGCGCGCGTCATATTCACCGGGCCGACCTGCACGCCATTCTGCTCGCGGCGGTCCGCGCCCACGACCCGGAGGCGGTGCAGTGCGGCAAAAAGCATGCCGGCCTGTCCCAGAGCGGCTCAGCCGTTCAGGCGCGGTTCGCGGACGGGAGCGCAGCGGAGGCTGATCTGCTGATCGGGGCGGACGGCGCTCGTTCCAGCGTTCGGGCCTGCATCCTCGATGCCGAGCCGCCACAATTTGCCGGGCAGATCGCCTTCCGATGCCTTGTGCCACGCGAGCAAGCCGAGCCGTTCATGGGCGGCGGCAATGCTGTGGTGTCGATCGGGGCCTCGCGGGTGTTCAATCGCTATCTCATTCGCGGCGGCGCCCTGGTCAATGTGATCGGCATCGCTAAGCGGGAAGGCTGGAGCGAGGAGGGGTGGAACATCCCGGCGACGGTCGAGGAATTTCGCCGGGAGTTCGCAAGCTTTCATCCGAGCGTCGTGGGCCTAATCGATCAGGCGCCCCCCGACCATCTGATCAAGTGGGGCCTGTTCGTTCGCCCGCCGATCAGCCAATGGAGCGCCGGGCGCGTGATCCTGATCGGCGACGCGGCGCACCCGATCTTGCCGTTTCTGGGTCTGGGCGCGGCCCTGGCCATCGAAGACGGCGTGGTCCTGGCGCGCGCGTTGCAGGCGGCGCCGGACTTGCCGGCCGCGTTCCGGACTTTTCAATCCGTTCGCATGCCTCGCGTGGAAACGGTTCGTATGCGCTCCATCGAGCAGGGCGAGATCATCCAGGCCGATGAGCCGCAACAGCGCAGCGTCACCCGTTCTCCTTCGCAAAACAGCCAAATCTTTGACTACGACCCAATGACGGTGGCCCTCCATGTATGACATTCCCGGCGAACGACGGCCGAGCGCCAAGGTCGCGGCATTTCTGGGCCGACGCCACCGACTGCTCATCGATGGGGCGTGGACTGATCCGCTGAACCGTGGCGAGATCGCGGTCTTCGATCCCGCGACCGAAGATCAGATCGCTACAGTGGCGGCGGGCGAGGCGGCGGATGTCGATTTGGCCGTGGCCGCAGCTCGGCGCGCGTTCGAAGCGGGGCCCTGGCGGCGGATGAGCGGAGCCACCCGCGCCAAGTTGATCTGGCGGCTGGCCGATCTACTGATCGAGAACGCGGACGAGATCGCCGAACTGGAGACCTACGACAACGGCAAACCGATGCACGACACGCGGGCCGTCGATTTGCCCGTCGCGTCGGAATTGCTGCGCTATTTCGCCGGCTGGGCCACCAAGCTGAATGGCATCAGCACATCGATCGGCGATCCGGGCGAGTATCAGGCCTTCACCAATCGCGAGCCCATCGGCGTGGTGGCGCAGATCATCCCGTGGAATTTTCCGCTGATCATGGCGGTGATGAAGCTGGCGCCGGCCCTGGCCGCCGGCTGCACCGTGGTGCTGAAGCCGGCGGAAGAAACGCCGTTGTCCGCCCTGCGGTTGGGCGAACTGATCGATCAGGCGGGCTTTCCGGCCGGGGTGGTGAACATCGTTACGGGGCTGGGCGAGACCGCCGGCGCGGCCCTGTCGGCTCACCCAGAGGTGGACAAGATCGCCTTTACCGGGTCCACGGAGGTGGGGCGCAAGATCGTCCAGGCGGCGGCGGGAAACCTCAAGCGCGTTACGCTGGAGCTGGGCGGCAAGTCGCCGATGGTGGTGCTGCCCGACGCCGACGTCGACTCGGTGATCAAGGGCGCGACCACGGGCATCTTCTTCAATTCGGGTCAGTCCTGCATGGCAGGCTCACGGCTGATCATCCACCAATCCATTCACGACCAAGTGGTCGACGCCATCGCGGCGCGGGCCCGGGCGATTAAGGTCGGCTCCGGATTTGATCCGTCCACCCAGATCGGTCCGCTGGTGTCGGAAACTCAATTCCGCCGCGTGTCCGGTTACCTGGAGGCCGGCGTCAGAGCCGGCGCCACCTTGGCGGCCGGGGGCGGGCGCAGCGGCGAGCGCGGCTATTTCATCCAGCCGACCGTATTCACGGGGGCCGACCCGTCTATGACCATCGTGGGCGAAGAGATCTTCGGACCCGTGCTCAGCGTCATGTCCTATGCGACGCACGATCTGGAGGAAATCGCGGCTCTAGCCAACGACACCCGCTACGGATTGGCCGCCAGCGTTTGGACCCAACACGTGGGCAAGGCCCACAAACTGGCCGCCCTCATTCGCTCGGGCCAGGTGTGGATCAACGGCCACCATGTGGGCGGGGCGGACCTTCCGGTGGGCGGCTTCAAGCAATCGGGCTGGGGCCGGGAAAACGGTCGCGACGGCATTGAGGCCTATACGGAGATCAAATCAGTGGCCGTGGCCCTTAACCCGCCTGGGGATTGGCTCGCGATCAAGGGCTGACGGCGCTTGTCGCGTGGACACTAACCAATGTTCCTCGCGTTTCTTGGACCATGTCCGAATACCGGACAGCGGTTGGCGGGCGGATGTCGCCCACTCCAAAGCGTCTAGTCTTTTAGGGCTACGTTTAGGAGGGATTATGAGCCCCCAATACCCGCATGCCCTGCTCTCGAAGCCCACAACCGATGAGTTGGGCCGCGAAGAATTCTTGGCGGCCATGCGCCGGTTTCTTGTGAGCGACCTTTATGCCGGAAATGAAGTCGCCTATCGGCGCCGTCAGGTTCCGGCCTTCAAGAAGGCCATGGGGCGTGAGCCGCAGTCTTACCGCGAGGTCAAGACGCTCATGGATAAGGACCCCTACTATCGCGCCTTCTCGCTGCTGAACCGGGCCACCCAGGAGCTTTTGTGGGACACGGTGGGCGAAAGTATCGAGCGGCAGTTGCCGGCGTTGGCACTGGCCGCAGACAAGATCCCTTCGGCAGGCGGGTCGCTGACGCTGGACCCCAGCTTTGAGCTTCCGGACTACGCCACCAAGGTGGACATTCATGTGATGCCGGGCTCGTTCCATAACGAGATCGGCCCCAACGACGTCTATGCCGGGGCGGTCTATGACCGGGGCGTTTATCTTTACGCCTACGGCGGCCTGGGAGATCGCAACGAGGCCCTGGGCGAAGGCCCGATCGGTTGCATCAAGCAGCGGTTTCCTGAACTGAAGCCCCGCCGGATCCTCGATCTCGGTTGCGGGGCCGGAATGTCCACCTTGCCGCTCGCCGAGGCTTTTCCGGGCGCGGAAATCTACGCCGTCGATATTGCGGCGCCCATGCTGCGCTACGCCCACGCTCGGTCCGAAGCCTTGGGCGTTGCGGTCCACTATTCCCAGCAGAACGCCGGCCACACAAATTTCGAGGACGGCAGCTTCGACCTGGTTCTGTCCAACCTGCTGCTGCACGAGATTCCGCAAAAGCTGAGCAAGCAGATCATTCGCGAATGCTACCGGCTGCTCGCCCCGGGCGGCGTGCATGTGCACAACGACCTCGTCGGCTGGCCCACCGATCCGTTCCAGGAATTCATGGCCGAGTGGAACAGCCACCACAACAACGAGCCGTTCGAACGCGGCAGCGGGACGCTCGATTGGATGGGAGCCTGCGTTGACGCCGGTTTTGCCGCCGAGGACGTTTTCCTGCAACCGATCGGCGCGGCCTACATGGCCGAACAGCTCGCGTTTGTCGGCTATCGCGGCGCGCAGCGCCGTTGAGCCGCCGCGCGCTTACCCTTCTCCAATTGATGGTTTTCGTATGAGCACCAGTACGCTGGCTCCCTTAGATTTGCCGGTCGACGCCCTGGTGGCCCTGCTTGGACACGAGCATGTCCTGACCGACGCCAAGGACATGACCTTCTATTCCACGGACGTCTATCGGCGCGCCGATGTGGACGCCGCCCTGGTGATCCGGCCGGGCACGGTCGAGGAATTGGCGCGGGCTGTTCGCGTCTGCACCGAGCGGGGGGTTCCAGTCATTCCGCGTGGCGGCGGCTTGTCCTACACGGCCGGCTTTCTGCCCGTGAAGAGCGGATCAGTCATCGTCGACATGCTGCGCCTGAACCGCATCGTCGAGATCAACGCCACTGACATGTATGTCACGGTGGAGTGCGGCGCGACGTGGAAGTCGCTGTATGAGGCGCTCCAGCCGCTGGGCTTGCGCACACCCTATTTCGGCCCGATGTCCGGATCCATGTCCACGGTCGGCGGCGCCCTGTCGCAGGGCAGCGTCTTTCTGGGATCGACCCAGTACGGGAGCACGGCGGATTCTCTTTTGAGCCTCGACGTGGTCATCGCGGACGGCTCGATCCTGTCCACCGGATCGGCGGCTGCGGCCCAGAACGCCGGTCCGTTCTTCCGCAACTATGGCCCTGACCTGGGGGGCATTTTTCTGCAGGACGCCGGCGCCTTGGGCTTCAAAGCCCGCGCCACGCTGCGGCTGCTGAAAACACCGGAATGCAGCGGATTTGCCTCCTTCACCTTCACCAACCACGAAGACCTGCTGAACGCCATGTCCGAGGTGTCGCGCCGTGGTCTGGCTGCGGAGTGCTACGGCGCCGACCCCTACATCTGGGGCATGCGCTTGTGGGACAGCGACCTGAGCCGGGACGTCAAGCGCCTGGTCGGCGTGGTCAAGGCCGGGCGCAACTTGGCCGCAGGCCTGAAAGACGCCATGCGTATGGCGGTTTCGGGCCGCCGGGCGCTGAAGGACGTCGATTACGCGATGAATATTGCGGTGGACGGCCGCACCCAGGCTGAGGTGGATTTCGCGCTGAACGAAATTCGTTCGATCGCCCATAAGGGCGTCGAGGTCGAACCCACGGTGCCGCGCGCGGTGCGTGGAACGCCGTTTATGCCGCCTAATGACATCCTCGGCCCCAAGGGCGAGCGATGGGCGCCGAGCCACGGTATCGCGCCCCATTCGCGCGCGGTGGCTCTGGCGGACAGCCTTTACGGCTTCTTCGACGAACGGGCGGCCTTGTTTGAGCGCCTGGGCATCGAATGGGGCTATGTCGCCTTCGCGATTTCAAGCAGCGCAATCCTGCTGGAGCCCATGCTGTACTGGCCCGGCGAACGGGAGCTTTACCATGAGCGCGTGATCGCTCCGGGGCACTTGGCCAAACTGCCGGTCAACGGTCCGTCCCCGGAGGCGGCACAGGCCATGCGCCAGTTGCGTCTAGACCTCACCCAGTTCTGGATGGATCAAGGCTGCGCCCACCTCCAAATTGGCAAGACCTATCGTTATATGGAAAATCTGAAGCCGACGGCCCGCTCGCTGCTGGAAGCGATCAAGGCTCATGTGGACCCCAAAGGCCTGATCAACCCGGGCGCAATCGGGCTTGAGTCATGACGGACGACGCCAAAAGCCGGCGTCCGCGCAAGGCGACCGGGCCGGATAGACAAGTGTATTTTGACATCACGGACGTGGACC
>CAYVHP010000123.1:0-8299 GCA_964451265.1 uncultured Caulobacteraceae bacterium
TTGCGCGCCAGCCAGCCGTCGAAAAAGTCCGTGCTGGCGGCCACCACGAAGGCGACCAGGGCCCAGCGTTCTAATCCGAACTGCATCTCGGGCGTCAGGTTTTCACTGAGGAAGGGCACGCCCCCCGCCGCGGCGGCCAGCAGGAAAAAGCTGATCACTCCCGCCGCCACGCGAGCGCCGGTCAGGATATTGGGAATGTGTTTGACCGCGGACGTCATGAAGCCTCCAGAACGGCTGAGTCAGCCGATGAAGACAGCTTACCGGGATTTTGCGCTGCTGGGCGAGTGTTGCTTTGGGCCATCGGGCGTCAGGTCAGGGTCAACGCCGCCCCAGGCCCCAACGTGGCGAGTCATGTCCGGTGAAAATAGTCATAAATGCGCTGCGCGAGCGCGGCCGATACGCCCTCGACCTTAACGAGGTCGGCCGCCGAGGCCCGCGAAACCCCCCGCGCCGACCCAAAGGCGTGCAACAAAGCCCGCTTGCGGCCGGCGCCGATGCCGTCGATGTCGTCCAGCGGGTTCTTCTTCATCTCCATGGTGCGCCGGACCCGATGGCTGCCGATGGCGAAACGATGGGCTTCGTCGCGCAGGCGCTGCAGGTAGTAGAGCGCCGGGCTTTTGGGCTCGAGCATGAAGGGCGGCTTGCCCGGCATGATGAACCGCTCCAGCCCCGCGTCGCGGTCCGGACCCTTGGCGACGCCGACGACCACGATGTCATCCACGCCCAGATCGGCCATGACCTCCAGCGCGGCGGAGAGTTGGCCGGCGCCGCCATCCACTAGGACCAGATCGGGCCGAACAGGGTCTTCGCCGGCCTCCTCTTCCTTGGCCAGGCGCCCGAACCGTCGGCGCAGAACCTCGCGCATCATGCCGTAATCGTCCCCGGGCACCAGGTCCTGCGAGCGGATGTTGAACTTGCGGTACTGGGACTTCTGCAGGCCCTCAGGGCCGGCCACGATCATGCCGCCCACCGCGTTCGTGCCGCTGATGTGGCTGTTGTCATAGACCTCGATCCGTTCGGGCGCGGCTTCCAGGCCGAAGGCCTCGCACACCGTCGCCAAGATCTTGGTCTGAGCCGAGCTTTCCGCCAGTTTGCGACCTAGAGCCTCGGCCGCGTTGCTCAGGGCCTGCTCCACCAACTGCCGCTTTTCCCCGCGCTGGGGCGTTGCGATCTCCACCTTGCGGCCGGAGGTGAGGGAGAAAGCCTCAGCTAGGAGCGCCTGGTTGAGGGCGGGGTGCGACAGCAGGATCAACCGCGGGATCGGCTTGTCCTCGTAGAACTGGCCGAGGAAGGCGTCGAGGATGTCTCCGCTCTCGTCGTCCTTATCCACGCGGGGAAAATAGGCCCGGTTGCCCCAGTTCTGACCGGCGCGGAAAAAGAACACCTGGACGCAGGCCTGGCCGCCTTCGGCATAGACCGCGAACACGTCGGCCTCCTGCACCGTCTCGGGGTTGACCCCCTGCTCCATGGATATGGCCGCCAGGGCGCGGATGCGGTCGCGCAGGCGCGCGGCGGTCTCAAACTCCAGGGCTTCGGAGGCGGCCTGCATCTGCTGCGACAGGCCGGTCATCACCGCGCGGCTCTTGCCCGTCATGAAATCGTGGGCGGCGTCGGCCAATTCGCCATAGGCCTCGGCGGACACCAGACCGACGCATGGCGCGCAGCACCGCTTGATCTGATGCAGCATGCAGGGCCGCGTGCGGCTGTCATAGACGCTGTCCGAACAGGTGCGCAGGAGGAAGGCCTTTTGCAGGGCGCCGACCGTTCGGTTCACCGCCCAGGTTGACGCGAAGGGTCCGAAATAGTCGCCGACAACGGCGTGAGCGCCGCGATGCTTGCGGATTTGCGGGGCGGGATGGTCGCGGCGGATGAGGATTTCGGCGAAGGACTTGTCGTCGCGCAGCACCACATTGAAGCGGGGCTTCAGCCGTTTGATCAGGTTGGATTCTAAAAGCAGGGCTTCGGTTTCGGTGCGAGTGGTGGTGAACTCCATAGCCCAGGTGAGATGCACCATGTGGGCGATGCGTTGGGTGTGAAACCGGCCCTGGGCGTAGTGGGTCACCCGTTTTTTGAGCGATTTGGCCTTGCCCACATAGAGCGCCTCGCCGTCCTGGCCCAGCATGCGATAGACGCCCGGCGCATCCGGCAGGCGCCGGGCTTCGTCCTGAATCAGGGCCATGCCGTGCAGGCCGGAACCGTCGGAAATGACGCGGTCGTCGCTCATGCTCCGGATATAGGCCAATCCGCGCGATCCGCTAATCGCGCCGGGCGTTCGGGCGGCGTTTCCAAGGGCGCCCTTGAGAATGCAGGCCTGCAACAATTATTCCTAACGACCGGGGAACCAAATTTAGACATCGGGGTTTAGGCACTCAAAGCGGGGGATCGAATTGAGGATGTGCGGGGTAAATCGTCTCGCCACTACGTCCGGCGCCGTCGCGCTTGCCGGTCTGGCGCTGGTCGCATTACCCGCGCGCGCCCAATCTCTGGAAGATTTGAAGCATATGTCGATCGCCGAGCTGGCGAATATCGACGTGTCGTCGGTCAGCAAAACACCCGAGGGTCTCAATCAGGCGCCGGCCTCGATCTTCGTCATCACCCACGACGACATCGTCCGTTCGGGTGCACAAAGCATGCCGGATATCCTGCGGCTGGCCCCCAATCTGCAAGTCTACCAAACCAGCGCCAGCCAGTTCGTGGTCACAGCGCGCGGGTTCAACGGCAGCGCCGCAGCCCAGAACTTCTCCAACAAGCTGCTGGTGTTGATCGACGGTCGCACCGTCTATTCCCCGCTCTATTCGGGTGTCTATTGGGATGTTCAGGACGTCCCGCCCAACGACATCGACCGCATCGAGGTCATCAGCGGACCCGGCGCCACCCTGTGGGGCGCTAACGCCGTGAACGGCGTGATCAATATCGTCACGCGCGATGCCGGCCAAACCCAAGGCGGCGATCTGAACGCCTACGCCGGCAATCAAGGCGGCGGCGCCAGCCTGCGCTATGGCGGCAAGGTTGGGGAAGCCCTGACCTATCGCGTCTACGCCATGGCGATGAACAGCGCGAACACCAGGACGCTCGCCGGGGCCAAGCTGGAGGACGGCTGGTCTAAACCGCAATTGGGTTTCCGGGTCGATTGGGCGGGGGATGCGGCGGATAAGATCACCGTTCAGGGCGACGGCTACAACGGCGTGGAGGACCCCGGAAGCGGCTTTATTACCGGCGCCAACCTGCTGGGCCGCTGGACCCGCGATCTGGGGCGCGGATCGACGTTGCAGATTCAGACCTACTACGACCACACGCGGCGCGGGTCATCGTCCGGCGGATATTTCGATCTCAACACTTATGACCTTGATGTGCAGCACAACTTCACTTGGAGGGGCAACAGCATCGTCTGGGGCGCGGGACTGAGGTCCAGCCGTTACGATATCGTCGGCAAGGGCGGCCTGACGTTCGCGCCGGCCAGCCGCACACTGCAACTGGGAAACCTGTTCGCCCAGGACACGCTGTCGCTCCCGCTCAATGTTAAATTCACAGCCGGGCTGAAGCTGGAGAGCGATCCCTATATCGGGGTAACGCCCCTGCCCGATGTGCGCCTGACCTGGACGCCGAGCTCCACGGTAATGCTGTGGACTGCGACGTCCTACGCGGTCCGCGCGCCGACTCCGTTCGACCGGGACGTTGTGGAGAAGGTCGGGCCAACGGTGTTTCTGACAGGCGCGTCCAGCTTTGAGCCCGAAAAATTGGCCGCCTATGAATTTGGCGGCCGGTTCGAGCAGAGCTCACGGCTGTCTGTGTCCGTATCGGCCTACTACAATGTCTATGAAGACCTGCGCAGCATTGAGCCTAAGCGCGGCGGCTTCCTTCCCCTGGCCTGGGGCAATGGCATGCGCGGCAAGGTGTGGGGCTTAGAAAGCTGGGCGGATTTCCAGGCCGCCTCTTGGTGGCGTCTCAGCGCGTCGATCACTGTCATGCGGGAAACGTTTACGTTTGAGCCCGGCGCCAGCGGCTTGCTGGGCGCCGTCCAGGCGGGGGACGATCCCCATCATCTTGCCTCGTTGAAGTCCTCGATGAACCTAGGCCGCGACGTCACGCTGGATGCTGATCTGAGATATGTCGACGCTCTGCCGAACCCCGCCGTCCCGGCCTATGTGGAGCTCGGCGGGCGGATCGCCTGGAACGTCACCGAAAAGATTCAGCTGTCGCTGGCCGGCCAGAACCTGTTGCACGACCGCCACCAGGAATATCCGGCGCCGGGCGCCAGCGCGGCGCCGCGCCAGGTCTATGCCGGGCTGCATCTGAAGTTTTAGATGTGAGCCCCCTTTCCCCTTAAGGCAGGGAATTTGCATATGGGAAAGCGCCACCGGGATTGGCGTCTCCTCCCCTGTGCAGCGTAGCGAAACGGGGGGTAAGGCGCATGCGCCGAACGACCGCCTGAAAGGCGGTGGTGGGGGCTCTTGTGGCGCCAAGACGCCCCTTCCACCACACTTCGTCCCAGCCCTTCGGGCGTTCTTCGCGATGGCCAAATCGTTGGCCATCGCATCATCACCCCCTTCCCCGCTGCGCAGGGAAGGAGGTCTAGCCGAGCCGGCAACTTCACTCAGATGCAATTCGCCTGCCCCCTTGAGAAGGAGGGGTTCTCAGAACAGTCGCACGCCGTCGCTGATCAACATACCAATTCTGGGTTTGGGTGGGGCCTGGGTGACGCCTGACCGAGATCACGCGCTCGGCCGGCTGCCGCTGCGGGTTACGCTTTCCAATCGAGTCGCGAGGTTTTCGGCCGTGTAGGGTTTGGCCAAGGGGATCAATCCTTCGCCAATAGCCTGCTCCGCAGCCTCGCTGTAACCCGTTGTCAGCAGGACGGGCAGGCCGGGATATTGGCGACGGATTTCGCGCGCCAAGCCGATGCCGTCCAGATTGCCGGGCATGACCATGTCCGACAGGACGACGTCAACAGGGGGCCCGGCATCCAGCATGGCCATGGCGGCGTCGGCGTTGACCACCCGCCGGCTGTCGTGGCCCAGGCAGGTAAGCATTTCGCTGACTGCGGCGGCCACGGCGTCGTCGTCTTCCACCAGCAGGATTTTCAGAGGACGAGCGCCGGCCTCCTCCGGTGCGGGGGGGGTGTCGTTCGGCGCAGCCGCAACGGGAGAATGGGAACGCGGAAAGAACAAGGATAGCGTGGCGCCTTCTCCAGGCTTGCTCCTGACCCGTACGCCCCCGCGTGAGGCGCGGGCGAAGCCATAGACCTGGGCCAGGCCGAGCCCCGTGCCCCGGCCGACCTCCTTGGTCGTGAAAAAGGGCTCGAAGATGCGACTGGCCAGCTCCGGCTCCATGCCCTGTCCGGTATCGCTGACCGCCAGCTCCACCATGTCGCCTTGAAGCTCGCCGTCGGACATGCCCGGCCGGTTGGTCAGGCGGATGGTAATCGTCCCGCCCGTAGGCATGGCGTCGCGCGCATTGAGGGCGATATTGACCACCGCGACCTCCAGGGCGCCCGGATCGATCTCCACGGGCCATAGCCGCTCGTCCACCTCCATGCGGACGTCGATGTCTTCCCGCAGCGACCGGTCGAGCAGCAGCCGCATGCTTTCGATCTGAGCGCGAAGATCCACCACCTGCGAGGTCAGGGGCGCGCGTCGCGAAAAGGCCAGAAGCTGGCGGGTTAAGCTGGCGCCGCGCTCTATGGCTTGGCGCACACCCTGTTTCAAATACTCCCGCTTTTGCGGGTCCTCGGTGCGATCCAACAGATAAAGACCGCTGGAGGCGACCATCAGCAGATTGTTGAAGTCGTGGGCCACGCCGCCGGTCAGTTGCCCGACCGCCTCCATCTTCTGACTTTGCCGCAAGGCCTCCTCAGCGCGTTCTCGCTGTTCCACTTCTTCCTCAAGGGCGGCGTAGGCCCGGCGCTGGCCGGCGTTGGCGGCGGCCAAGGCGCCCACCATCAACGCGGCCATCAATCCTAAAATGCCGATTGCGGCATACCGGTTGGCTGTTCGGAAGAACGGCTCGGCGCTGGATTTCAAGAAGACAGAGCCGATCGTCTCGGCTTTTAGCGTCACCGGCACGCTGACCTCGATGGTGCGCCCGTCATCGCGCGACAGAGTGGGCGGCGCCCGCCGGGCGGGAGGCTCGGCGCCCGGGCGCGTATAGCTCGCCACGAGGCGGCCATGGGCGTCGTAAACGCCGCCGGTCTCGATCTGCGGATTAACGTGAAGCGATTCCACATATTCCTGCGCGGCGCCGGCGTCTTCGAAAGCCAGGGCGGCCGTTACGCTGGCGGCGAGCATCTGGGCCTGGACCTTCGATTCCCGAATGGCCTGAGCGCGGAACGCCACCTCGTTGAAGCTGGCGACCGCCAGGCCGGCGCAAAACAGCATGATGGCGCCGCAGATCGCCACGAGCGGGGCCGAAGGCTTATGCCGGCTCAACCAAGTCAGGGCTTTGATTGACGGATTGGCCATCTATCCCACCGACTTGATCGCTAGGCTCAGCAACTTGGAGCTGATCGCCAATCCGCTCTGCATTGCGGCGGCTTCGTCGATCTGAAAACGAATGCGATCACTGACGACGACGAAGTTGATGATGCCGTGCGCCGCCGAATTGCCGGCGCCGTCGGTGATGGTGAGCACCGGCGCGCCGCGCACCTTGTCTAGGACGTCGGCTATGCTCTGCTTTGATGAGCCGGCCGCGAACAGGATATGGCAGGGTGGAGCGCGCTCGATTTTGTCCAGGCGGACCAGCACCAGGGGATGGGCGCCGATCCGCTGACCGTGGGAGGCTTGGTCCAGCACAGCGCCGAAAGGGTCCGAGCCGATCACGCATAGGCGGATGGGATCGCTTGGCCCGGCGAACACGGCGTCCGGCCATTCGACGAAATCGCCGAATTTTTCCAAATAGGTCGCCTTGACCTCGGCGGCGAGGGAGGCGGGTTCAGCGTGAGCCGGACCCTGGGCGAGGCTTATCAGGATGGCGACGAGAACAGCCCTGGATAAGGCGACGCAACTCATCCACACGGACCCCGAGGGCGTTTCGAGACGATTTCGCTTAGATGGACCCTCAGCGCCGTCGCGGCGCCTGGGCTAGGATTTGACATGGCTTAGCCCCATCGCCAAGTCCCCCCGCGCCAGCACACGGTGGGCATCTCACTGACATTTGAAACACAATGCAGCAGCGGCCAAAGAGTTCCCGGGCGGGAATTTTGAGGCCTTAACGGCCCGGGCGCATCTCCGCAGAGCTATATCGGCCGACCTCCGCTTTTCCGGCGCCCGGCGCGTGGAACACCCTATCTGCCCTTGCGTTTGGTCAGCAGAGGCCGCCGGACCCGGCGCGCCCGACATTTCAGGAGTATGCCATGGCCCTCGTTCATGCGCCGCGAAACGGCCGACACGCTCCGGTCCTGCGCGCCACCCAGGCGCGCGCGGGTCTGCGTGGTCGCCACGTGTTGTGGGTTTTGATCATCTCGACGGCCTTGGCCGCCCTGGCCCTGTTCGCGCTTTTGGCCATCCAAGCGCCGGGGCTGTCCGGTCCGGGCGGGCAGGTGACCAGTCAGCAGCCGACCATCAACGCGCCGCAGTCGCCGGCGCGGCAGAAC
Organism: uncultured Caulobacteraceae bacterium; assembly: GCA_964451265.1. Classification (GTDB taxonomy): domain Bacteria; phylum Pseudomonadota; class Alphaproteobacteria; order Caulobacterales; family Caulobacteraceae; genus BOG-938. The sequence goes on from CAYVHP010000123.1 coordinate 7,589, forward strand.
CTGACCCGGTGAACTGCGCGCTCAATGCATCTTCGGTGTTTTCAAAAAGGCGCGCCGGTCGCGTGAGCGCACTGTGACGGCAAATACGTCCCCGTCCCTGGCCAGGGTCAGCGGTACGTCAACCCCGGCCGGACCCAGGGCCCAGACGGCGCGGTAGAACTCGGCCAGGGCGCCGACCTCCTCGCCCGCGACAGCGACGATGATGTCGCCCTGCGACAGGTCGGCGCGATCAGCCGGCCCGTTCTTGGCGGCGCCGACTACCACGACCTGACCGCTGATTTCCTCCGCCAGCACGCCCAGCCATGGTCGGGCGGGACGGCCGGTCCCGCCCGCCTTCAAGTCGTCCAGAATGGGGGGCAGCAGTTCAATGGGCACCATCATATTGATTGCCGAGGTCTTGCCGCCGGCCGTCTCCTGCAGCATCCGCAGGGAGCCGACGCCGACCAGCTTTCCGGTGGGACCGATCAGGGCCGCCCCGCTCCACAGGGGGTGCTCCGGCGCTGTGAACAGGGCCTCGTCCAGCACATATTCCCAATAGCCGGCGAACTCATGCCGCGCGATCAGGTGCGCGACGATGGAGCGCCGCGCCAACCCGCCGCCGGCCACGATCAGCTTGTCCCCGGCCATCACCTCGCGGGAGTCGCCCAGCGGCAGCGAGGGCGCCCCAAGGGGGCCGAGCGCGCGGACCAGGCCAAAGCCGGTCGCCGCGTC
>CAYVHP010000124.1:0-7723 GCA_964451265.1 uncultured Caulobacteraceae bacterium
GGCTGGAAAAAAGCCAAAACAGGCCCTCATCGCAGTTGCGCGAAAGCTCCTCACCATCCTCAACGCCATCCTAAGAGAGCGCAGACCATGGCAAAACGCTTGACCGTCAAGACAGTCGCGCGGGCTCGGCCGTCGGCCGCCCCGAGGAAGACGTTACTTAATATATCGGATTTGGAACCGGAATTTTTAGCTCGTCATTCTCGGGTTCGCGCAGCGAAGCCCGAGAACCCAGCAGCGACGACATTAAAGCGCGATTTCAACCCGCCCGTCTTGGCGGACCATGGCGTGCGAAACCAATGCCCGAGCGGTGATCCTGAGCGCGACCGGATCAGCGGATTGGGGGATCGGCGAACTCACCCCTTGCCCCACGCGCCGATCCGCCCTTAAAGGCGCGCAGCTTTTCCGCTGAATCTGAGGATCGCGCCCGATGGCCGAAGCCGCGCCCGTCAAGAAAGTCGTCCTGGCCTATTCCGGCGGGTTGGACACCTCCATCATCCTGAAATGGCTGCAGCAGACCTATAACTGCGAGGTCGTCACCTTCACCGCAGACCTGGGCCAAGGCGAGGAGCTGGAGCCCGCGCGCAAGAAGGCGCTGCTCCTGGGCATCAAGCCGGAAAACATCTTCATCGAGGACCTGCGTGAGGAATTCGTGCGCGACTATGTGTTCCCGATGTTCCGCGCCAACACCGTCTATGAGGGCCAGTATCTGCTGGGCACCTCCATCGCCCGCCCCCTGATCGCCAAGGCCCAGATCGACATCGCCCGCAAGGTCGGCGCCGACGCGGTCTGTCACGGAGCCACCGGCAAGGGCAATGATCAGGTCCGTTTCGAGCTGGGCTACTACGCCCTGGAGCCCGACATCCGGGTAATCGCCCCCTGGCGCGAATGGAATTTCGCCAGCCGCGAACAGTTGATCGCCTTCGCCGAGCAGAACCAGATCCCCATTGCGAAGGACAAGCGCGGCGAGTCGCCCTTTTCGGTCGACGCCAACCTTCTGCACTCCTCCTCCGAGGGCAAGGTGCTGGAAGACCCCTCGGTCGAAGCGCCCGAATTCGTCTATCAGCGGACCATCGCGCCGGAGGACGCGCCTGATAAGGCCACAGTCTTCACCATGGACTTCGAGCGCGGCGATCCTGTCGCCATCGACGGCCAAAAGCTGTCGCCCGCCGCCCTGCTCACCAAGCTCAACCAGCTGGGCCACGATAACGGCGTGGGCCGGCTGGACCTGGTGGAAAACCGCTACGTCGGCATGAAGTCGCGCGGGGTCTATGAGACGCCGGGGGGCTCGATCCTGCTGGTGGCGCACCGGGGCATGGAGTCCATCACCCTGGATCGCGGGGCCGGGCACCTGAAGGACGACCTGATGCCGCGCTACGGCGAGCTGATCTACAACGGCTTCTGGTTCTCGCCCGAGCGGGTGATGCTGCAGGCCCTGATCGACAAGAGCCAGGAGCTGGTCACCGGCCGGGTCACCGTCAAGCTCTACAAGGGCAATGTCACCGTGATCGGCCGCCAGAGCCCCTATTCCCTCTACGACCAGGAGCTGGTCACCTTCGAGGAAGGCAAGGTCGCCTATGACCACCGCGACGCCGCAGGCTTCATCAAGCTGAACGCCCTGCGTTTGCGCGTGGCGGCCAAGCGGGACCAACGGGACGCTTAAGTCCTCCACCGCGCAGCGGGGGAGGTGGCCCGAACGGGCCGGAGGGGGCGTGCGCATTTTGCGCCCCCTCAGTCAGCTTCGCTGCCAGCTCCCCCGCTGCGCGGTGGAGCATGGGTTATCAGCAGTCACGCTTGTCTGCTGCTAATATCATGATTTTTATGAACTAATTATCAACCTTGGCGGTTGCCTCCTGTGACAAATCCATGAAGGATGGGTCCAGGGAGGTTCAATCAAATTGGAGGTTGAGACCATGCGTGACGACTACGTCGACCAAGACTTCTATGCCCAGCTGCAAGGCCGCCGGCTGACCACGGCCGAAGTGCTCTACTACATGCCCGCCCACCCCAGCCTGTTACAGAGCTTCCTGTGGCAGACGGTGGACGAAGCCCCGAACTTTCCCCGCATTCACCAGTTCCTAGACTTCTGGCGACGCGAGATCGACGCGGTGATCCATTCGGTGTCCATCGGCGGCGCCGGCCTGGTCACCCCGGCCAAACTCACCATCGCCAAGTTCGACGCGACGCTGCACTAGGGGCAGGCATCTTGGCTTTGCCTCGTTTTCCGGCCATGCTCGCGCCATGACTGCTCTGTTTGACCACGCTGTGGAGGCTGCCCGGTCCTTGCCCTCCTCGACGCAAGACGATGTCGCACGCCTGCTGCTGCAGATAGCGAACGAGCAACAGCCCGGCATTGAAATTTCCGATGCCGAGATGGACACATTCAGGACGTCGATAGCTCAAGCTGATCGCGGAGAGCGTGCGCCGGACGAGCAGGTTCGCAGCGTCTGGGCCAAATACGGGCTTTGAAGCTCCGCTACACGCCCCAGGCCCTTGCGGAACTCCAGGACGTATTGGCCTACTTGGAGGAGCGTTCGCCTCGAGGGGCCGAAAGGGTTCGTCACCGTCTGCAGACGATGATCGGCTTTGTCGAACGTCATCCTCACGCAGGCACAGACGTCATAGGGCGCGGAATGCGCCGCATCGTCGTCATGCCTTATCCCTATCTGGTGTTCTACCGCGTCTTAGATGACGAAGTGGTCGTCATCGGCGTGCGCCACGCGGCCCGCGATCGTTCCGATTTGCCTGCCGAAGACTGACGAAGTTTGGAGCGCAACGCGACTTCGGGCCGAAAATTGCCCTAATCCGGTCGTTACCTGTAAACTCGGCGGGACCGTTGGGAGATTTGGTCATGAAACGCCTGTTGCTGACCCTTGCAGCCGTGGCCGCGTTGGGCGGCGCACTGGCCGCGTGCGAGACCGCCACGCCCTATCAGCCCCTGACGCTGGGTCCCGGCTCTGCCTTCGGCTATTCGGAACAAAAACTCAATGACGACCTTTGGCGGGTGAGCTTCTCGGGCAATAGCCTGACCTCGCGCGAAACCGTCGAGCGATATCTGCTGTACCGGGCCTCCGAGTTGACCGTGAGCCAGGGCAATGACTGGTTCATCGACAGCCATCGCGCCCTGGACAAGAAGACCACCTATTCGGTCGATCCCTACTATGCCTCCGGCGTAGGCTTTGCCTACGGCTGGGGCTGGCGGCCCTATTGGCATTTTTACGGCGGCAGGCTCGGCTGGCGGGGCTACGACCCCTGGTTCGACGGTCCGTTCTGGGCAGACCGCTATGAGGCGACCGAGATGGACCGTTACCAGGCCTCGGCCGAAATCCGCATGGGCAAGGGCGCCAAGCCGCCCAACGCCATCGACGCGCGCCAGGCCATGGCCAACCTCGGGCCGGCCATCGTACGGCCGCCGCCGGCCCACTGACGGCAAGCTGTCTGCCTTTTGTCGCGAGGCCCGTGATCTGCTAGGACTGGCCTTTCACCCACAGGAAGGTTCGGTCTTGGGCGTCACCCTCGATCTGTCGCGCGCTGCGCCCCATGCCGATAAAGCCCAGGAGGCGGGTCCGCTCAACCTGTCCGGACTGACGCGTGATCAGTTGAGGGCTGCGCTGATCCAGACCGGCGCCTGCGAGCCGTCCAAGGCCAAGATGCGCTCAGCCCAGATCTGGCGCTGGGTGCATAATTTCGGCGTGACCGACTTTGCCGCCATGAGCGACATCGCCAAGGATACGCGCGCCGTGCTGGCCGACCGTTTCAGCCTGGCGCGTCCGCAGGTCGTAGAACGCCAGGTCAGCCGCGACGGCTCGCGCAAATGGCTGATCCGTTTCGCCCCGGGCATCGAGGCCGAAACCGTGTTCATCCCGGGCGTAGGCCGGGCTGGGGCTTTGTGCGTCTCCAGCCAAGTCGGCTGCACGCTGAACTGCACCTTCTGCCACACCGGCACCCAGCCTTTGGTGCGCAACCTGACCGCCGGGGAGATCATCGCCCAGGTTCAGATCGCGCGGGATGATCTAGGCGAATGGCCCTCGCCACAGTCTGATCGTCAGCTGTCTAACATCGTGTTCATGGGCATGGGCGAGCCTCTCTACAATCTGGAGAACGTGGCGGGCGCCATTGAGGTGATTTCCGACAACGAAGGCTTGGCCATCTCGCGGCGGCGGATCACCCTGTCCACCTCAGGCGTGGTTCCTGAGATCCCGCGGGCGGGCGAGTTGACCCAGGCCATGCTGGCCATCTCCCTGCACGCCACCAACGACGCCTTGCGCGACGAGCTGGTGCCCCTGAACAAGCGCTACCCGATCGCGCAGTTGCTGGAGGCGGTGAAGGCCTATCCGGGCCTGTCCAACGCCCGGCGGGTGACTTTTGAGTATGTGATGCTCAAGGGCGTCAATGACAGCCCGGCGGAGGCGAAGGCCCTGGTGCGGCTGCTGAAAGGCATTCCCGCCAAGATCAATCTGATCCCGTTCAACCCCTGGCCGGGCAGCACCTATGCCTGCTCGGATTGGTCCACCATCGAGGCCTTTGCCGAGATCATCAACCGCGCCGGCTATGCCTCGCCCATCCGCACGCCGCGCGGGCGAGACATCCTCGCCGCCTGCGGCCAGCTCAAGTCGGAAAGCGAAAAGACCCGCGCGAGCGAATTGCGGCGCCAAGCCACAGACCCCATGGCCTAGCTGGTCTTGTTCTGACCATGTTAGACCGGGCAGCCTCAGCCGTCGGAGCCGCGCATGTCGACCCAGATCCAGGCCTTCGCCAACGGCTTTCCCATCGCCCTGCTGCATGCCGGGACCACGCTGGGCATCCTGATCGTGGCGGCGGCGCTGCACGCCCTGCTCTCGCCCGCCCATGAAATCAGCCACATCCGCGAGGGCAATCCCGCCGCCGCCCTGTCCTTCGGCGGCGTGCTGTTGGCCTTGGCCGGGCCTCTGGCCGTGGCCATGCTCACCTCCACCAGCCTGATGGAGCTGAGCCTGTGGGGCGCGGCCGTATCGCTCACCGCCTTGCTGATTTTTCGCGTGGTCGACGCCATCCTGGCAGGGTTGCCGCAAAGGGTGCAGGAGGGCGATGTGTCCGCCGCCGCTGTTTTGACCGGCGCCAAGCTGGCCGTGGCCATCATCCTGGCGGCGGCGGTCGCGGGGTAGAGCATGTTCGGCAAAGAGGTTTAGCGGGTGGCGCGCCTGTCCAACCTGCCCGATTGGCTGATCTACTCTGCGGCGTTGGCGATCCTGCTGTTCGCCGCCGACACCCGCCGCATCAAGGCCGACGCGCCGGCCCCGCCGCCGCCTGTGCCCGGTGAGGAAACCACGCCCCTGTCGCCCCTGTCTCCGTTCAACGGGGCCAAGATCCTGAAAATTCCCGCTGACAGCGGCCGGTTCGCCACCGCCTTTTCCATCGGCGAGCCCGGCGTCTGGCTGACCGCCCAGAACGCTGTGAAGGACTGCGTCACCCTCGCGGTGGTGCTCGCGCCGGGCCGGGGCGCCCAGGCCAAGGTCACGGCCGTGCCCGGGGGGCAATTGGCGGTGATGACGACGGAGGGCGGCGCCGCGCCTCTGCCTATCGCGCCGGGCGCTCACGGCCACGAAGACAGCTTCATCGCAGGCTTTCCCCAAGGCCAGGCGGGAGAAGCGGCCGTCCGCCTGCTGGGCGCCTCGTTCAAGGGCGACCATCGCCGCTTCAACCCGACCGAACCTGAGCTGGACTGGGCCGAGATCGGTCGCACCGACGGGCTGAAGGGCCCGCTCGTGGGCCTGGAAGGGGCGCCGGTTCTGGACGGTCTGGGCCGGGTTCAGGGCGTACTAATCGGCGAAGCCCCGCGCCGGGGACGAATGGCGGCCGCGCCGATCTCCGCCATCCGCCAGGCCATGGCCCTGGCCAAGGTCACACCCATCACCCAAGCCGACAGCGAACCCATCACCACCGACAACTACGGCCGCGCCGCCGATGCTTTGCGGCGTGACCTGCGGGTGGCGCAGATCTGGTGCGGCGGCTGACGGCCGAGTGCGCGGAAAACCCGAATATCAAAAAAGCCATGTCATCCTCGGAAATCGTGAAGCGATTGTCCGAGGATCCAGCCGCTCCAGGCTTAAAGCTTGGCGCAGACTCGCGCGTTGAGCTCTTCGCTGCTGGGTCCTCGGGCTCGCCTTTCAGGCGCCCCGAGGATGACAGAAAAGGTTGGTCGCGGTCGTTGCTCAGACCGCTCCGCTCCTGTAACCCGCTCCCCCATGTTCCAAGGCCTCTCCCACCAAGCGCACGCCGCCAAGTCCTGGCCCTTCGAGCAGGCGCGCAATCTGCTGGCGCGCATGCTCAGGCTGCGGCTGGAGAGCGATGGCGACCGCGATCTGGCCGCTACGCTGATCAACGCCGGCAAGACCGACGAAGCGGCCGCGACCTTTCCGGCCCTGATGACGCCTGTGCTGCTGGAGACCGGCTACGGTCCCTCGGGCCTGCCGCACATCGGCACCTTCGGCGAGGTGGCGCGCACCACCATGGTCCGTGCGGCCTTCCGCGCCCTGACTGACGACGTGATCCCCACGCGCCTCATCAGCTTCTCCGACGACATGGACGGACTGAGGAAGGTCCCGCCCAATGTGCCCAACGGGGAGATGCTGGCTGAGGACCTGGACAAGCCCCTGACCGTGGTGCGCGACCCCTACGGCGAGCACGCCTCCTTTGGCCATCACAACAACGCCCGCCTGCGCGCCTTCCTCGACGGCTTCGGCTTCGACTACACCTTCGTCTCGTCCACCGACTGCTATCGCGACGGGACTTTCGACAAGGTGCTGCTGATCGCCCTGGAGCGGTTCGACGCGATTCAGAAGATCATGCTGCCCTCGCTCGGCGAGGAGCGGCGCGCGACCTATTCGCCCTTCCTGCCGATCAGCCCCAAGACCGGCAAGGTGCTGCAGGTCCCCACCCTGGAGCGGCACCTGGATCGCGGCTCCATCACCTTCCGCGACGAGGACGGGACCCTGACCGAGGTTCCGGTCACCGGCGGCCATGTGAAGATGCAGTGGCGCCCCGACTGGGCCATGCGCTGGACGGCGCTGGGCGTGGACTATGAGATGTCGGGCAAGGACCTGATCGACAGCGTTCGCCTGTCCAACCAGGTGTGCAAGGTGCTGGGCGGTGTTCCGCCCGAAGGGTTCCACTACGAGCTCTTCATGGACGAGAACAACCAGAAGATCTCCAAGACTAAGGGCAACGGCCTGACCATGGAGGACTGGCTGCGCTATGGCGCGCCCGAAAGCCTGGCCTATTACATGTTCCAGTCGCCCCGCTCGGCCAAGCGGCTGTTCTTCGACGTCATTCCCAAGGCGGCGGACGAATATCTGCAGCAGTTGGACGCTTATAATCGGCCGGCTGCCGAGGGCGCCAACAATGCCCCCAACCCGCTGGACAACCCCGCCTGGCACATCCACGCGGGCGCCCCGCCAACCCAGGGCTCGCCCGTGTCCTTCTCCCTTATGCTGAACCTGGTGTCGGCGGCCAACGCCTCCAATCAGGACATCCTGTGGGGTTTCCTGTCCCGCTACATCCCCGGCGCGACGCCCGATAACCAGCCCATGTTGGCGCGGATGGCCTCCGGCGCGCTCAACTACTACGAGGACTTCGTTCGCCCGAGTAAGCGCTTCCGCGCTCCGTCCGATCAAGAGCGGGCCGCGCTGGAAGACCTGCTGTCGCGCCTCAAGGCCCTGCCGCCCGGGTGCCAGGACAGCGAGCTGAT
>CAYVHP010000125.1:0-27319 GCA_964451265.1 uncultured Caulobacteraceae bacterium
CGCTTGCACTCGGCTCTGGACTACCTGTCGCCTACGGAGTTTGAAACCGCCCAACCCAGGCTGTGGACTGCGATCCCGCAGACCACAGCCTCAACAACAACTGTCCCTATTTAATTTGTCTCGCCGAAGGGGTGCAGTCCAGTCACGTGACGGGCGCGCCCCCAGCCCACAGCTAAGCTGCGGGCGTCCTTCGTTCATCACCCTCACAGAGGGCGAACGAATGGGATCACTGCCCTCTCAGCCATGAGCATTGAGCAGATAAAAGGGCCGAGCGCCGCATAGGGCGCAAACTAAAGCGCAGCCTGCCCCTCGCATCGGCGGGGGTGGGTGGCTATGTTGGCGCCATGGCGGCGATCCTCAGCATTTCGAATCTGTCCAAGACCTATGCGAGCGGCTTTCAGGCCCTCAAGAGCGTGGACCTTGAGATCAGCAAGGGCGAGATTTTCGCCCTGCTCGGCCCAAACGGCGCGGGCAAAACCACCCTCATCAGCATTGTCTGCGGCCTGACCTATGCCTCAACCGGCCAGGTCACGGTGGGCGGGTTTGACATCACCAAGGACTACCGCGCTGCGCGCAACCTGATCGGCCTGGTTCCCCAGGAGCTGAAGACCGACGCCTTTGAGACGGTGCTGGCCACGGTCAACCTGTCGCGCGGCCTGTTCGGCAAGCCGCGCGACGACGCGCGAGTGGAGAAGGTGCTGCGAGACCTTTCCTTGTGGGACAAGAAGGACAGCAAGATCATCACCCTATCGGGCGGCAGGAAGCGCCGGGTGATGATCGCCAAGGCCCTGGCCCACGATCCGGCCGTGCTGTTCCTGGACGAACCCACCGCCGGGGTCGATGTGGAGCTGCGGCGCGACATGTGGGCCCTGGTGCGCCAGCTGCGCTCCACCGGCGTGACTGTGATCTTGACCACCCACTACATTGAAGAGGCCGAGGAGATGGCCGACCGGGTCGGGGTGATCAGCAAGGGCGAATTGATCCTGGTGGAGGAAAAGGCCGAGCTGATGCGTAAGCTGGGCAAGAAGCAGCTGACCTTGCAGCTGCAAGCCCCGCTGACAGCCCTGCCCAAGGGCTTGGCGGATTTTCCGCTGGAGCTGACCAAGTCCGGTTCGGAGATGGTCTATACCTATGACGTCAAACAGGACCATGTGGGCATTTCCACCTTGATCCGCCGTCTGGAAGAGCTCGGCATCGAGTTCAAGGACCTCCAGACGCACCAGAGCTCGCTGGAGGACATCTTCATCAGCCTGGTCCACGACACCAACAAGGAGCCCGCATGAACTGGCGCGCCGTTCGGGCCATCTATATGTTCGAGATGCATCGCACATGGCGCACCCTGATGCAGAGCATCTTGGCGCCGGTGATCTCGACCTCGCTGTATTTCGTGGTGTTCGGCGGGGCGATAGGATCGCGCATGTCCAGCGTGGACGGCGTGGCCTACGGCGCCTTCATCGTGCCGGGCCTGATCATCATGCAGACCCTGATGCAGAGCGTGTCCAACGCCTCCTTCGGCATCTATTTCCCTAAGTTCACCGGCACCATCTATGAGGTGCTGTCGGCGCCCATTTCCTTCATCGAGGTGGTGCTGGGCTTCGTCGGCGCGGCGGCCAGCAAGTCGATCATCCTGGGCTTTATTATCCTGGCCACAGCAGCCCTGTTCGTGCCGATCCGCATCGACCATCCGCTGTTCATGGTGCTGTTCCTAGTCGCGACCGCCGCGACCTTCAGCCTGTTCGGCTTTGTCATCGGCATCTGGGCGGACGGGTTTGAGAAGCTGCAGATGGTGCCCCTGCTGATCCTGACGCCCCTGTCGTTCCTGGGCGGCAGCTTCTATTCCCTGAACATGCTGCCGCCGATCTGGCGGGCAGTGACCCTGTTCAACCCGGTGGTCTATCTGATCATCGCCTTTCGCTGGAGCTTCTTCGGCAAGGCCGACGTGCAGATCAGCTTCAGCCTTCTGGCTATTTTGATCTTCATGGGGATTTGCCTGTCGATCGCCGGCTGGATGTTCAAGACCGGCTATCGCCTGAAAACCTGAAGGCTGGCAAAGCCTATCGGTCTAGTGGATAAGGCGGGATCGAAGGACTGTCCCTGCATGAACCCGACCGACTCTTCTCAGACCAAGGCCGTTCCGGCCGCGATCATCGCAAAAATCGGCGGGGCGGATTCCCACGGCCGCGCCCTGGCCAAGGCGGTGTCCTGGCGGGTGATCGGCACTGTGGACACCTTCCTGTGGAGCTGGCTCATCACCGGCCACGCCAGCTGGGCCGGCGCCATCGCCGCCACCGAGATCGGCACCAAGATTTTTCTATTCTACCTGCATGAACGCGCCTGGCGATTACTGCGCTGGGCGCCCGACGCCCACATCCGCTCGCTGATCAAGGCGGTGAGCTGGCGGTTTTTCGGCAGCCTGGACACCTTCGTCCTCAGCCTGATCTTCACCGGCAGCGCCAAATACGCCGTTTCCATCGCCACGGCCGAGGCCCTGACCAAGATCGTGCTCTACTATCTGCACGAACGCGCCTGGCGGCGGGTGAAGTGGGGACGGCTGGAGGCGGCTTAGGCGCTGTCCCGACTTCAGCGAGCCGGGTGGCTCGCCAGGAAATCGCCCATCCGGTCCAGCGCCTTTGAGATGTTCTCGCTGGAGTTGGCGTAGGACACGCGCACATAGCCTTCGCCCAGCACGCCGAAGTCCGGTCCGCCGACCAGGGCGACGCCGGTTTCATCCAGCAGCGTGCGCGCCAGGGGCTTGGCCTTCCAACCCGTCTTGCTGATGTTGGGGAAGGCGTAGAAGGCGCCCTTGGGCGTGATGCAGGACACGCCGGGCAGCTTGTTCAGCCCTTCCACCACCAGCTTACGGCGCTTGTCGAACTCGGCCACCATGTGGTGGACGGCATCCTGCGGCCCGGTCAGGGCGGCGATGCCGGCATATTGGGTCGGCGCGTTGACGCAGGAATAGAGGTTCACCGCCAGCTTGCGCGCCTGATCGTACAGGGCGCCGGGCCATACCGCGTAGCCCAGGCGCCAGCCGGTCATGGCGTAGGTCTTGGACCAGCCATTCAGCAGGATCATCCGGTCACGCAGCGACGGATAGGACAGCATGCAGATATGCTCCTCGCCGTCATAGATGATCCGGTCATAGATCTCGTCCGACAGGATCGCGAGGTCCGGCCATTTCTCAAGGCCCGCCACCAGAGCGTCTAGCTCGGCCCGAGGGGCGACGCCGCCGGTGGGATTGGCGGGCGAATTGAGGATGATCAGGCGCGTGCGCGGCGTGATCAGATCAAGCGTTTCTTCCGCCGAAAAGCTGAAGCCATAGCCTTCCTGGATCGGGATCGGCACCGGAGTGGCGCCGGTGTATTCGATCATCGAGCGGTAGATGGGAAAGCCCGGATCCGGATACATGATTTCAACGCCCGGCTCGCCGAACATCAGGATGGCCATAAACATGGTGGGCTTGCCGCCCGGCATGATCATCACTTCCTCGGGCGAGACGGTGACGCCGTAGCGGCTGTGCAGATCGGCCGAAACCGCTTCGCGCAGGGGCAGGATGCCGGTCGCCGGGGTATAGCCGTGATGGCCGTCGCGGATAGCCTTGATAGCGGCTTCAGCCACATGTTCCGGGGTGCGGAAATCAGGCTGGCCGATCCCCAGATTGATGATGTCGCGGCCTTCAGCGGCCAGGGCGGTGGCCCGTGCCAGGACGGCGAAAGCATTTTCCTCGCCGATACGGTCAAAGGCGGCGATGGTCTTCAGCATGGCGTTTCCTGTCAGACTCGTTTTTTGGCCTATGGGTCGAAAACAGACAAAGCGATTGCGCTCAGCAGGTTAGTCCTTGGCCCGCTCGTAGTAGGAGCCGTCCTCGGTCTGCACCACAATGCGGGTGCCGGCGGTGATGTAGGTGGGGACCATGGTGCGCAGGCCATTGGACAGGATGGCGGGTTTGTAGGAGCCGGACGCGGTCTGGCCCTTAGTCACCGGCTCGGTCTCCATCACTTCCAGCGTTACGCGCGCGGGAAGCTCCAGAGCGATGGCCAAGCCCTCGTGCGTCGACAGCATCACGGTCATGCCGTCCTGCAGATAGACCGCCAGATCGCCCACCACCTCCGGCGTCGCCACAAGTTGGTCGTAGGTTTCCGGGTTCATGAAGTGGAAGCCCTCGGCGTCGCTGTAGAGGAAGGTGTGGTCGCGCTGATCGACGAAGGCGCGCTCGACCTGCTCGGTGGTGCGGTAGCGTTCGGACACCTTCACCCCGTCAGAGATGCGGCGCATGTTCAGTTGCGTCACCGGCGTGCCCTTGCCGGGATGGATGTTCTCGGCGTTGAGGACCACATAGAGTTTGCCGTCCATATCGACGACGGCGCCTTTGCGCAGCGAACTGGCCTGGACCTTCACGGTATCTGTTCCTCAAATTTCGGCGGGCGATGACCGTCCGCATGATTCTGCTAAGTGGCTTTGACCCGCGCACCTATATGATAAGCGGCCAAACCTCCAGCCCAGCCGACCCGAGCCCCGTGACCCCGACCTGGCGACCCGACATCCACGCGCAACGCCGCCCGCGCCTTTTGGCGAGGAACCGGATCACCGCGGCCGTGCGCGCCTGGTTCGCCGCGCGCGATTTCGTCGAGGTCGAGACCGCGGCCCTGCAAGTCTCTCCGGGCAATGAGACCCACCTGCACGCCTTTTCCACGCAGGCCGTGGCGGCGGATGGTGCGCGCACTCCTTTGCACCTGAGAACCTCGCCGGAGTTTGCCTGCAAAAAGCTGCTGGCGGCCGGCGAGCCGCGGCTGTTCGAACTGGCGCGCGCCTGGCGCAACCGCGAGCGCGGGGCTCTGCACCATCCGGAGTTCACCCTGCTGGAATGGTATCGGGCGGGCGAGCCCTACGACGTGCTGATGGATGACTGCGCCGCGCTGCTGGCGCTGGCGGCGGAGCAAACGGGCGCCCAGCGATTCACGTTCCGAGACCGCACGGTGGATCCACGCCTTGAGGCAGAGCGGCTGACCTTGGCCGAAGCCTTTGACCGCTTCGCCGGGATCAATCTACTCGCGACCGTAGGCGAGGGCGGCCAGACCGACCGCGAGAGCCTGAACGCCCAGGCCACGGCGGCCGGGGTACGCACCGCCGATGACGACACTTGGTCGGACATCTTCAGCCGTGTGCTGCTGGACAAGATCGAGCCCAACATCGGCAACGGCCGAGCGACGATCCTGTGTGAATACCCCATCCCCGAAGCGGCCCTGGCCCGGCCGAAACCCGGCGCGCCCAAGATGGCCGAACGGTTCGAGCTCTATGCCTGCGGGGTGGAGCTGGCCAACGCCTTCGCCGAACTGACCGATCCGGTGGTTCAGCGGCAAAGGTTCGAGGCGGACATGGCCGAAAGGCAACGGCTTTATGGCGAGACCTATCCCATCGACGAGGACTTCCTGGCCGCCCTGGCCCATGTGCCCGAGGCGAGCGGCGCGGCCCTGGGCTTTGACCGGCTGGTCATGCTGGCGACCGGCGCCGAACATATCGAACAGGTGTTGTGGTCCCCCGTGTCGGAGGCGCGCACTTGACCGTGCTGACCAGTCCCAAGGCCCTGGCAGACGCGGGACTTGTCCCCCCCGAACGCCTGGCCGAACTGGAACAGGTGGCGGCCCGTTACGCCGTGGCGATCACTCCGGCCCTGGCCGCTCTGATCGATCCGTCCGACCCGCACGATCCCATCGCCCGCCAGTTCATCCCGTCCGGCGCCGAACTGATCGCTGCGCCCGGCGAGAGCGCCGACCCCATCGGCGATGAGACTCACAGCCCCGTCGAGGGCATTGTGCACCGCTACCCCGACCGCGTGCTGCTGAAGGTGGTGCACGCCTGCGCGGTCTATTGCCGCTTCTGTTTTCGGCGCGAAATGGTCGGGCCCAACGGGCTGGGCGCCCTGTCGGCCGAGGCGCTGGACAGCGCGCTCGCCTATATCGCGCAGCGGCCGGATATCTGGGAGGTTATCCTTACCGGCGGCGATCCGCTGATCCTATCCCCCCGGCGGCTGAAGGCCCTGATCGCGCGCATCGCCGTCATCGACCATGTGAAGGTCATCCGCATCCACACCCGCCTGCCCGTGGCCGATCCGGAGGCGATCACCGACGCTCTGGTCGGCGCCCTAAAGGTCCCCGGCAAGGCGGTGTTTGTCGCCCTTCACGCCAACCACCCCCGCGAACTGACCCCCGCCGCCCGCGCCGCCTGCGCGCGCTTCATCGACGCGGGCCTGCCCATGGTCAGCCAGAGCGTCCTGCTCAAAGGCGTCAACGACGATGTGGAGACCCTGACCGCTCTTATGCGCGCCTTCGTGGAGACCCGCATCAAGCCCTATTACCTGCACCACGGCGACCTGGCCCCAGGCACCAGCCATCTGCGCACCACCATCGCCGAGGGCCAGGCCCTGATGGCGGCCATGCGCGGGGATTTGTCGGGTATCGCCCAGCCGACCTACGTGCTGGATATCCCTAGCGGGCATGGAAAGGTACCGGTGGGGCCGGGCTATGTCCACGACGATGAGGTGGAGGACCCCGGCGGGAAGCGGCATGCCTATCCGCCGGGCTAGTTCAAATATCCAGCTCATCCCGGCGGAGGCCTACTTGCTGGCTACGACAGGCAATTGTTTTTGTATTGCAATTGCAATATACTTCATCCCCAAGGAGATGAGCTTATGGCTTCCACTGTTCCCGTCCAAACGCGCGTAGATGCCGTCATCAAAGAGCGTGCGGGCGTCGTCCTCGACAAAATGGGCCTAACCGTTTCCGACGCAGTTCGCATTCTGCTGACGCGCATCGCCAATGAGGGCGCTTTACCAGCTGGCCTGACAACGGACGCCGCCGCGCATGATGCGTGGTTCCGCGCCAAGGTGCAGGAAGCCCTCGACGATACGCGGCCGGATATTCCACATGAAGACGTAGAAGCTGAAATGGCAGGGATACGCGCTGCAGCACGCCGCCGCGAGTCGGGGGATATGTGAAGGTTACGTGGTCACAGGTCGCACGCCATGATCGTATTGCGACTTATCACTACATCGCCCAAGACAGCGTTGCTGCGGCGGATAAGGTCGATGACGCAATCAAGTCGAAATCTTTGCAGCTAATCGATTTCCCCGAAAGCGGACGGCCCGGACGCGTCAAGGGAACTCGTGAACTCGTTGTAACGGGCCTGCCCTACGTCATTGTCTATGCAATTCGCGGGGATGTGGTGCGCATCCTGCGTGTGCTTCATGGCGCGCAACAATGGCCAGATGACTTGCCCCATTAGGTTAGGCGGAAACGACGCCCACCCCCCGATGATGCGCCAAAGCCCCCTCCAGCTCGCGCACCAGCATCTCCCGCAACCCCTCCGGCTCGATCACCTCGATCCGGTCGCCCCAGGTGAACAGGTGCCAGGCCAGCTCCAGGGCGCCGGAGGCGGAGAAGCGGACGATGACCGAACCGTCGGCTTGGCGCTCCACCGATTGGGTCGGATGGAAGCGCCAGACAAGAGCGTCTGCGGCGCCGGCGGGCAAGATGCGCAGCACCACGTCCTGCACTGCGTCCTGATAGATGCCGAAGGAGCGGTGGGCGTAGGCGTCCAGGTCGAAGTCCGGCGGCGGGGCGCCGGGCGTGTCCAACACCTGAAGCTCGGCGATGCGGTCCAGGCGAAGGTTGCGCGGCTCGCTTGAACCTTCGGGCGCGGCCACCAGATAGTTGGCCCGGCCGAACATAAGGCCGAACGGCGTCATCACCCGCCGCTCGCCGGGGCGCGAGCCGCCGAGATAGACGAAGCTGACCTGGCGCATGGCCATGAGCGCCTGACGCAGGGCGCCGATCATGGCCTCGTCCTCATAGGGCCTGGGGCCGGCGTGCACGGCGATGTGGGTCTCGGCCCGGGCCATGGCCTCGATGTCGGGCGCCATCCGCCGCAGCGCCGCCCCACGTGTGGCCCCGCGCACCTTGCGTTCCAGACTTTCCAGGGCGCGGGCGCGCGGCTCGGCGCCGGAGGCGCGTAGCTGGGCCGCCGCCTTGCCCAGCTCAAGCAATTCCTCGGCGGTGGGGCTCTGATAGAGGCCGTCCAGGCCGCCGGGAATGCGGAAGCGCTTGGCCGCACCCTCGGCGATCTCCTCCATCTGGGGGAACAGGCCCCACAGGGCGTCGCGCATGCGCTCGGCGGTGCGCCGGCCCACGCCGACGCCCTCGGCCATCTCGTCCAGGGTCAAGCCCTCGGCGCTGGCCGCGAGGCGACGGGCGAGGTCGAGCAGGAGGGACGCCTTTTCGTGCCGCATTTGTTCTATATACGACCGATTCTGTCGCAATGCACGCCGACAGTGGCTCCATCGAACGCATGGAGCTTTCCCGATGCCCGCCCTCGCCGCCCGCTACCGCCGATATCCCCGCCCGGTCTTCACCTCGACCTTTGAGCGCGGGCCGTCCATCCCCCGGGCCCTGCCCTCGCCCGCCATGATCGACGCGGTGCTGCGCCTGGCTGATCAACGCGAGGCCGTGGGCGGCTGCCGGGTTCGCCTGAGCGTGTCGGACCTGGACAAGGTGGACGCCCAGACGCGCCGCCTGTTGGGCGAGACCTACAAGCGCCTGACCGAAATCTCCATCATTTGGGACGAACGCGAAGCCCAGATCGTGCGCATAGGCCAAACGCCGACACCGCGTTCGCTGCTGGAGGACGAGGAGGAATGGCTGTGGCGCGAGCGGCCCCGGTTCAGCATGGCCAGCTGACGCCGTTCCCCGACACGCTTGAAGCGTGCGCGCGCCCAGCGTAGCTTCGCGTTGCATTACTCTCGGGGGAACCATGCAATCGAAACATCTCGCGCCGCTGATTTCTGTCGGCGCGTTCGCCTTGACCGCCATGCCGGCCGCCGCTCAGTTCTCACATGCCCCACCGCCGCCGACCGACGTGCCTCACTGCGCGACCCCCATCGGCACCGCATCCATCGCGCCGCCGGCGAACCAGTGGTGGACTCGCTACGGCCTGAGCAGCCCCGAGCAGCTGATCAAACTTATGGCGTCGCAATCCAATTGCCTGAGGATCGTCGACCGCGGCGCAGGCCTGCAGATGCGCGAAGTGGAGCGCGATCTCGGCGGCGATTTGCAACGCAATTCCAACGTAGGCGCAGGCCAGATCAAGGCCGCCGACTATACCATCGTGCCCGACATCGCCGACGCCAACGCCAACCAGAGCGGCAGCGGCGCCGCCTTGGGCAGTCTGCTAGGCAACCAACTGGGGCCGTTCGGCGCCGTTGTCGGCAGCATCCGCACCCAGCAATCCACCGCGCGTGTCCTGCTGACCTTGGTCAATGTGCGCACGACTGAGCAGGAATATGTGGCTGAAGGCACGTCCTCCAAAACCGACGTCTCCTTCGCAGGCGGCGGCTTCGGCGGCATGTTGGGCGGCGTCGGCGGCGGCTATTCCAACACCCCCATCGGCCAGGTGATCGCCCAGGCCTATCTGACAGCCTTCACCAACCTCGTGGGCTATATGCGCACCGCCCAACCGGGCCAGGCCGCTGCGGCTGCGCCCTCGCAGAGCTATCTGGTGAAATCCCCGATCCAGATGCGCGGCGACCCTGCGCCCAGCGCCAAGATCGTGCGCAGCTTCAACGCGGGCGACACGGTCTATCCCACGGGCCAGAAGAACGGCATCTGGTGGGAAGTTGACGACGAAACCGGCAATCGCGGCTGGGTCACCTCGGTGCAACTCGCCCCGAAGTAGCTAATCCTGCCATTTGGAGCGCGCGGCTTCACGGCGGGATGACGACATTTCAGAGGAGACCTCATGCTGGCGGCGTTAGCGGTCGCGCTGCATTTGGCGGCAGGGCCCAAAGGCTGCGCGGCCGAGTGGCGGCTGAACGCTGAACAGCTGGAGCAGAAACTGGACGTGGCGGGCTTTTCGCCGCCCGCCATGCGCCGGGCTCGGCGGGCATGCTTAGCGGCCGAGGCGGCGCGCAGGCTGGGTCTGCCGAAGCCTGCCGAAGTCATCATGCCGGAAGTCGCCGAGCCCTTGACCCTGGGGCGGCCAGACCTGTTTCAAGACCTCGCCGCGCGGCTTCGCGCCCTGTGCCCGGACCCGGCCTTCGACGACCTGCCCCGCCCCAGCCTCTGCGGCGCCCATCGCCCACACTTGGCGCCCTGGCCCAATCTTACAGCCATCGATCAGACCGAGCAGGGCTTCATCCTGTGGCAGAGGGTCGAGCCGGGACGGGCCGGTCGGGCCGCGCGGTTCAAGGCCTTCCTGCGCAGGCGAAAGCTGGACCAGGTCGCGCCGAGCTATCAGGTCCTGCGCACCGCCAGCGACTGGCAGGCCTGCGGCGGCGAGCCCTTCTCCGTGCCCCCCGCCGCCGACTGGCCTCGCGTGGCGCGCACGCTGACTTGGATTCAGAAGCGGGTGAAGCCGGCGGTGGGGCCCGTCGAGGTTATGTCGGGCTTCCGCGACGGCCCCCTCAACCATTGCGCCCAGGGGGCCAAGGAGAGCGCGCACTTAGGCTTTTGGGCGCTCGACCTTCAACCGCTGGATGCGTCGCTGGACCGACCCAAGCTGATGGATGTGCTGTGCCGCACGCACAAGGCGCACGGCAAGGAGGCCGACATCGGCCTGGGCTTCTACGAGGGCGTGCGCTTCCACATCGACGACAAGCGCTATCGGCACTGGGGATTTGACCCGGTAGCGGCGCCAGCGTGTGCGGTGGAGGGGGCAAAGGGAGAATAGGCCACCTTCTCCTTCCCTGCGAAGCGGGGAAGGGGGACCGCCTGCAAGGCGGTGGAAGGGGCCTGGACGAAAGAATTACCCCTTCCACCACGCTGCGCGTGGTCCCCCTTCCCCGTTTCGCTTCGCTGCACAGGGAAGGAGAAGGGACTACAGCCCCCGCGCCTTCAAAATAGCGTCCAGGCGCGGGTAGACCCGGCGGGCGTTCTTTTCGAACACCTTGGCCTTGTCGTCCGGCGGGATGGCCAGGGCGTCGATGTAGCGCTTGGTGTCGTCGAAGAAGTGGCCGGTCTCAGGGTCGATGCCGCGCACCGCACCGATCATCTCTGAGCCGAACAGGATGTTGTCCACGTCGATCACCTCGAACAAAAGGTCGATGCCCGGCTGGTGATAGACGCAGGTGTCGAAATAGACGTTCTTCATCACATGCTCGCGCAGGTGCGGCTTTTTGAGCATGTCGGCCAGGCCGCGGAACCGGCCCCAGTGGTAGGGCACCGCCCCGCCGCCGTGCGGGATGATGAAGCGCAGGTCCGGGAAGTCGCGGAACAGATCGCCTTCCAGGAACTGCATGAAGGCGTTGGTGTCTGCGGCCAAATAATAAGAGCCGGTGGCGTGGAAGGCGTGGTTACAGCTGCCCGACACATGGACCATGGCCGGCACGTCCAGTTCGACCATCTTCTCGTAGAAGGGATACCAGGCCTTGTCGGTCAGGGGCGGGGCGGTGAAGTGGCCGCCGGACGGATCGGGATTGAGGTTGCAGCCGACGAAGCCCAATTCCAGCACGCAGCGCTCCAACTCGGCGACAGAGTGGCTGATCGGCACGCCGGGCGATTGCGGCAACTGGCACACGCCGACGAAATAGTCTGGGAACAGGTCCACCACCCGCTTGATCAGGTTGTTGTTGTGGATCGACCAAGCCTGGCTGACGGCCTCATTGCCCACGTGCGGGGCCATGGCCGAAGCGCGGGGCGAGAACACCGTCATGTCCGCGCCGCGTTCCTTGATCAGGCGCAGCTGGTTCTTTTCGATGGTCTCGCGGATCAGATCATCCGGAATGTCGGGATAGGCCAGATTGACGTCGCCTCCGGCCTTGAACGCCGCCTTCTGCGCTTCGCGCCAGTCGACGTGGGCTTCTGGAACGGTGGTGTAGTGGCCGTGGCAATCGATGATCATTGAAGTCCTACGCTCCGCGATACGTCTTAAGGCCGACCCGGGCCTGCAGGGTTGGTAAGTCCACGGCCTTTTCCCAGCGAGCCACGACGACAGTCGCCAGGGCGTTGCCTACAACATTGACAAAGGTCAAGGCCTCGGCGAGCAGCCGGTGCACGCCCAGCACCAGGGCGACCGAGGCCACAGGCACGGCGCCAGTCGACGACAGGGTCGCCGCCAGCACCACGAAGGCCGCCCCCGCAACGCCTGCCGCCCCCTTGGAGGTCAGCAGCAACACAGCCATCAGACCCAGTTGCTGGGGCAGACCCAGGGGCGTGCCGGTGGCCTGCGCCAGGAAGATGCAGGCGGTTGCGAGGTAGAGGCATGTGCCGTCGAGGTTGAAGGAATAGCCTGTGGGGACCACCAGCCCGACCACTGATTCGTCACAGCCCAGGGCGCGCAACTTGGCCATCAGCTGAGGCAGGACGGTTTCCGAAGAGGTGGTCGCCGCCGTGAGCAACAGCTCCTCGCGGATATGGCCGAGGAACCGCCACAGACTGACCCCGACCGCCCGGGCGATCAGCCCGAACACCACCAGGGTGAACAGGGCGCAGACGAGGTAGAACTCCGCGATCAAGGAGCCGAGGGACGCCAGGGACGAGACGCCGAAACGCCCTACGGTGAAGGCCATGGCGCCGAAAGCGCCCAGCGGTGCGGCCCACATGATCAGGCCGACGATGCGGAAGACCACCTTAGACAGCGCGCCGATCAGATCGACCACTGGCCTTGCGGGCTCTCCGGTCAGAACCAGTCCCGCGGCGAACAGCACGGACACAAGCAGCAGGGGGAGCACATCCGGCTGGACGAAGGCGCCGGCGAAGCTGGTTGGGATGAGGTGCAGCAGATAGTCCCCCGCGCCTTGATGACCCGACTGAGCGTAGGCGGCGGCCATGCCGGCATCGCTCGCATGGAGGCTCAGCTGCGCGCCCGCGCCCGGCCGCCACAGGTTCACGCCCAGCAGGGCGAACACCAGGGCCAAGGTGGTGACCACCTCAAAGTAGATAATCGCCTTCAGCGCCACGCGCCCCACCCGGCGCATGTCGTTCATGCCGGCCACGCCGTGCACCACGGTGCAGAAGATCACCGGCGCGATCATCATGCGCACCAGGGCGATGAATCCGTCGCCCAGGGGCTTCATCGCCGCGCCCAGGTCAGGCTTGAGCCAGCCCAAGGCCGAGCCCACGAGCATGGCCGCAAGCACCTGGAACCAGAGCTTGCCCGCCACGCCCAGCGACCAACCCTTAGCCGGCGCATCCTCCCCCATGAATTTTTCTCGCCTCGATGGTTTCCGATCTGCGCCTTCCTGGATTAGGACTGCACGTCCAATGTCAGGAGCCGCCGGGATGGATTCCAACTATCTGCCGTTTAATCCCAATCCGTCCAAGCCCAAGTTCAAGCCGCCGCCCGGCGCGGTGGATACGCACTGCCATGTGTTCGGGCCTGGGGACGTGTTCCCCTACCATCCCAGCCGCAAATACACCCCCTGCGACGGGCCCAAGGAAAAGCTGTTCGCCCTGCGTGATTTCCTGGGTTTTGAACGCAATGTGATCGTCACGGCCAGCTGTCACGGGCCGGACAACCGCTCCATCGTCGACGCCATGATCCACTCGGACGGCAAGGCCAAGGGCATCGCCACCATCGAGCCGGACATCACCGACGACGAGCTGAAGGCCATGGCCGACGCGGGCATGATGGGCGCGCGCTTCAACTTCGTACCGCGCCTGGCCGATGAACTGCCGCATGAGGTCTATCAGGACATCGCCCGCCGCATCGCCAAGCTAGGCTGGCATCTGGTGGTCTATTTCGAGATCCACGAAGTGGCGCGGCTCAAGCCCCTTCTCTCATCCCTGCCGGTGCAGATCATCATCGACCATATGGCGGTGCCGGACGTGTCCAAACCCATCAGCGACAATCCCGGCTTTGACGCCCTGATGCAGATGGTGGGCGCGGACGATAAGTTCTTCGTCAAGGTCACCTGCCCCGAGCGCCTGTCTAAGCAGCCGCCCCCGTGGGACGATTTCGTCCCCTACGGCAAGGCCATGGTGGAGCATATTCCGGACCGCGTGCTGTGGGGCGCCGACTGGCCGCACCCCAACGTCAAGGTCATGCCGGATGACGGCTTGCTGGTGGATATGATCCCGCGCATCGCCACGACGCAGGCGTTGCAGCATAAGCTGCTGGTGGAAAACCCCATGGGGCTTTACTGGAGCTGACGCCTCGACGCGCCCCAAGGATTGAAAAAAGGAAGGCCGCCGTGAGCGAGTCCCAAGGCAAAAAGCCCGTGCATGAGTACCACGACATTCCGGGCACAGTGGTGTTCGACGCCGAGCGTTCGCGCATCGGCTACAAGCTGAACCAGTTTCTCTATTCGCTGATGAAGGCGGAGAATCGCCAGGCGTTCCTGGCTGACGAAGGCGGCTATCTGGACCGGTTCGGCGTGACGGCCGAACAGAAGACCGCCGTGATGAAGCGGGACTGGAACACCCTGCTGGACCTGGGCGGCGTGTCCTACGCCCTGGCCAAGCTGGCCTTCACCGATCAGCACTCCTATCAGCATATGGCGGCGGAAATGACCGGCATGAGCCAGGAGGAATACCTCAATATGATGCTGGCGGGCGGCCGCTCCATCGACGGCTGGCGCTCCAAGAAGGCGCGGGGAGAAGACTGATGGCCAAGATTATCGCGGGCATGGGGACATCGCACACACCCGCCATCGGCGCCGCCTTAGACAATGGCAAGGCGGGCGAGCCCTATTGGAAGCCGCTATTCGCCGGTTACGAAGGCGCTCGGCGCTGGATGGACGAGGTCAAGCCTGACGTCGCCATCATCGTCTACAACGACCACGTCAACGCCTTCGACTTTAAGATCATCCCGACCTTCGCCATAGGCTGCGCGGCAGAATTTCCCATTGCGGACGAAGGATGGGGCGCCCGGCCGGTGCCTGTGGTGCAGGGCTATCCTGAGATGGCTTCGCACATCGCCCAGTCCTTGATCATCGACGATTTCGACATGACCATCATCAATGAGATGGAAGTCGATCACGGCCTGACCGTGCCGCTGAGCGTGGCCTTCGGCCAGCCCAAGGCCTGGCCCTGCCGGGTCATCCCCCTGGCGGTCAATGTGGTGCAGTACCCCGCCCCCTCCGGCAAGCGCTGCTACAACCTCGGCAAGGCGATCCGCAAGGCTGTGGAAAGCTGGGACGAGGACCTGAAGGTCGTCATTTTCGGCACCGGCGGCATGTCGCACCAGATTCAAGGTCCCCGCGCCGGCCTGATCAATTCCAAATTCGACACGGACTTCCTGGACGGCCTGTCCGAGGACCCGGAGAAACTGACCGAAATCCCAGCCGTCGAATATATGCGCGACGCCGGCAACGAGGCCATCGAACTGGTCATGTGGCTGATGATGCGCGGCGCATTGGGCGATAAGGTCGACGAGGTCTTCCGCTTCTACCACGTGCCCGCGTCCTCCACGGCCGTCGGCGCCATCATTCTGGAAACCCACGAATTTCACGAACACCGCAAAGGAAGGGCCGCCGCATGAAGATTCTGGTCGCCGGACAAGGCGCCTTCGGCGACAAACACCTGGAAGCCCTGGCCAAGATTCCCGACGTGGAGGTGGTTTCCCTGGTGGGCGGCAGCCCCGGCACGACCCAGGAAGTGGCCGAGCGGTTCAAGATTCCGCACTGGACTACCGACCTGACCGAAGGCCTGGCCCGGCCCGGCGTGGAAGCGGCCATCCTGACCACACCGACGCAAATGCACGCCGATCAGGGCGAGCAATGCATGCGCGCGGGCAAGCATGTCATGATCGAGATCCCGGTGGCCGACTGCCTGGCCGACGCCGAACGTCTGGTGCGGGTTCAGCAGGAGACCGGCGTGGTGGCTATGGGCGGTCACACCCGCCGCTTCAACCCCAGCCACCAGTGGATTCATAAGAAGATCAAGGCGGGCGAACTGAAGGTCCAGCAGATGGACGTGCAGACCTACTTCTTCCGCCGCACCAATATGAACGCCCTGGGCAAGCCGCGCAGCTGGACCGACCACCTGCTGTGGCACCACGCCTGCCACACGGTGGACCTGTTTCAGTACCAGACCGGCGAGATCGCCAGCGTGGCGCGCGGCGTGGAAGGCCCGCACCATCCGGACCTGGGCATCGCCATGGACATGTCAATCCAGATGAAGGTTCCGGGCGGCGCCATCTGCACCCTGTCCCTGTCGTTCAACAACGACGGGCCGCTGGGCACCTTCTTCCGCTACATCTGCGACAACGGCACCTATATCGCCCGCTATGACGACCTGGTGGACGGCAAGGAAAATCCCATCGACGTGACCAAGGTCGATGTGTCCATGAACGGCATCGAGCTGCAGGACCGCGAGTTCATCGCGGCGATCCGCGAAGGCCGCGAGCCCAACGCCAGCGTCGCCCAGTGCCTGACCGCCATGCAGACCCTGGACCGCATCGAGAAGAGCCTGCTTTAAGGGATGAGACCGTTGTTTATCCCGCCGCTCATCCGCACCCTCGCAAGGCTATCGCATGTGAGTTGGGGTTGGCTCTTCGACTGCATCTCCTTCCCTGCGAAGCGGGGAAGGGGGACCACACGAAGTGTGGTGGAAGGGGCGTTTTGCCGCGATAGAGCCCCCACCACCGCCCTACGGGCGGTCCCCCTCCCCCGTTTCGCTATGCTGCACAGGGGAGGAAAAGCCGATCAGGCACGCTCTCTGCCATTTGCAATTGCCCCCGCAAGAGCGGGGACGAGTGGAGTGGGGTGAACACGTCAATGAAAACCCGCCCCCTCGGACCCTTCAGCGTCTCCTCCGTCGCCTTGGGCTGCATGAGCCTGTCGCACGGCTATGGCGGCAGGCCCACCCGGGCTGACGCCGAGGCCCTGCTGAACAAGGCGCTGGACGTCGGCTACACCCTGCTGGACACCGCCACCGTCTATGGCAGCGGAGCCAATGAGAGCCTGATCGGGGAGACGCTCAAGGCAAGGCGGAGTGAGTTCACCCTGGCGTCCAAGTGCGGGCTCTATATCGCCGACGGCAAGCGCGTGATCGACGGGCGGCCGCAGGCCGTGCGCGAGGCTTTAGACGCGAGCCTGAAGCGCCTGCAGACCGATGTCATCGACCTGTATTACCTGCACCGGCTGGATCCCAATACGCCGATCGAGGACAGCGTCGGTGAGTTGGCGCTCGCGGTGCAGGCCGGCAAGATTCGCGGAATCGGCCTGTCGGAAATGTCCGCCGCCACCTTGCGCCGCGCCCACGCCGTGCACCCGATCATGGCGATGCAGACCGAATACTCCCTGTGGACGCGCAACCCTGAGATCGCCGTGCTCGACGCCTGCCGCGACCTGGGCGTGGCCTTTGTAGCCTTCAGTCCGGTGGCGCGCGGCTTTCTGTCGGCCACGCCGCCCCAGGCCCTTGAGCCGGGAGATATTCGGGCCGGCATGCCCCGCTTCCTGGGCGAGACCTACGCGGCGAACCTGAAACTGTTGGAGCCGCTCAGCGCCCTGGCGAGCGAGGCCGGATGCAGCGTGGCCCAACTCGCAATCGCTTGGGTGCTGGCGCAAGGCGAGCACATCATCGCCCTACCGGGCACAGCCAAGATTGCCCATATGATGGAGAACGCCGGGGCCGCCGCCCTGAACCTTGATCCCTCTGTGCTGGCGCGCGCGGGCGAGATCATCAACCGCAACACCGTCCATGGACCGCGCTACAACGCCGCCAACCAGATGGACATTGATACAGAGGAATTCGCAGCATGAGCGTGGTCGTTCGCAACACTCCCCGCACGGACAAGGACATTGTCGAGGGCTTCGCCGCCCTGGGCGTGGCGACCGTGCATGAGGCCCAGGGCCGCACCGGCCTCTTGGCCTCCTACATGCGGCCGATCTATCGCCCAGCGCATATCGTCGGCACGGCGATCACCTGCGAGGTGGCGCCCGGCGACAACTGGATGATCCATGTGGCCATTGAGCAGTGCAAGCCCGGTGACATCCTGCTGGTCAAGCCGACCTCCCCTTGCGAGGACGGTTACTTCGGCGACCTTCTGGCGACCTCGCTGAAGGCGCACGGCGTGCGCGGCCTGATCATTGAAGCGGGGGTGCGCGACATCGCCGTCCTCACCGACATGGGCTTTCCCGTCTGGTCCAAGGCGGTGTTCGCCCAGGGCACGGTCAAGGAGACCATCGGCAACGTCAACCTGCCCTTCACCATCGCCGGCGCCTACGTTGAACCGGGCGACCTGGTCGTGGCTGATGACGACGGCGTGGTGATCGTGCCGCGCCTGAAGGCCGCCAAGGTGCTGGCCGCCAGCAACGCGCGTGAAGCCAACGAGGAGGGCAAGCGCAAGCGTTTCGAGGCGGGCGAACTGGGCCTGGACGTCTATGGCTTCCGCGAGCGGCTGGCCGCCAAGGGCCTGAAGTATGTCGATTACCCCTACGAAGGCTAGACGATGCAAACCGCCATACCTTGCGCCGTCATGCGAGGCGGAACGTCCAAGGGCCTCTATTTCCTGAAGGACGATCTGCCGGCGGACATTGCCCTGCGCGATAAGGTGCTGATGGCGGCCATGGGCTCGCCCGACGAGCGGCAGATCGACGGCATGGGTGGCGCCCACCCCCTGACCAGCAAGGTGGCGGTCATCAGCCCGCCCAGCCGTCCGGATGCGGATGTCGACTATCTGTTCCTGCAGGTGTTCGTCGACCAGGCCCTGGTGTCCGACAGCCAACCCTGCGGCAATATCCTGGCCGGCGTCGGCCCCTTCGCCATCGAGCGCGGTCTGGTCAAGGCCACGGGTGATGTCACCGAGGTGCGCATCAATATGCTCAACACCGCCTCCATCGCGGTGGCCCAGGTCCAGACCCCGAGCGGCAAGCCGCGCTATGACGGCGACGCGCGCATCGACGGCGTGCCCGGGACCGCCGCGCCGATCCCGGTGGATTTCCTCGATGTGGCCGGCTCCAACTGCGGCGCCCTTTTGCCAACAGGCCACGCCCGCGACGTGATCGAAGGGGTCGAGGCCACCCTGATCGACAACGGCATGCCCGTGGTGGTGATGCGCGCGGCCGACTTCGGCCTGACCGGCTATGAGAGCCCCGAAGCGATGGAGGCCAACCTCGAGCTCAAGGCCAAGGTCGAGGCTGTACGGCTAAGGGCCGGGCCGATGATGAACCTGGGCGACGTGACCAAAAAGACCGTGCCTAAGATGACCCTGGTGGCGCCGGCCCAGCACGGCGGCGCCATCTGCACCCGCACCTTCATTCCGCACCGGGTGCACGAGGCTATCGGCGTGTTCGGCGCGGTCAGTGTCGCCACCGCCTGCGTCACGCCCGGCTCGGTCGCCGCCGAGGTGGCCGGGATCGCCGATGTGAAGGCGGTCAAGAGCCTGGAAGTGGAGCATCCTACAGGCTTTTTCACCGTGGCCATGGATGTCGACCTGGATGCCGACGGCCAGATTCAGGTCAAGCGCTCGGCCCTGCTGCGCACGGCGCGGATGCTGATGGACGGACAGGTGTTCATCCCCTCCGGCGTTTGGGGCGGAATTTCGACCTAAAACACCGCGGAGCGCAGAGGCAGGGTGTCGACCTCGCGCTTGACGGCGCCGATGGGGCTGGGCGTCAGGTCCGATATGGCCGGACCGCTGATCGACGGCACACGCAGCTCCAGACAGAGGTCCCGATCCGCGCGGCTCGACACCCCGGTGATGCCCGGCCAAATCTGCCGACGCTTGAAGGTGTCGCGGTTGTTCATGAACCGGCGAATGGCCGCCGAACGGGCCGGTTGATCCGCATCGGGCAGAACAAGACAGACGCTGGCCACCAGGCCGGGGGCCAGCTTCTCGATCTCAAAGGCCGGATCAGAAACCAGCAGGCTGATTTGCGAAAAATGCGGACCCAAACATTTGCTGATCTGGCTGAGGGCGAAGAAAGAGGGATCGCGCGGGGTTTCATAGATTCCGGCCACCAGCTTGGCTCGGTGTTGACGCGGCAGGCGGGAAATGAACTCGCCATAGGCTAGGCGTCCTGCGGGCCGGATCAGGGAGGAGAAATTGAGCGGCACATAGAGCTGCCCCTCAACGGCGCCCTGCCCCAGGGCCTCAACCGCGCTCTCCACGCAGGCCTCGTCAAACTCCTCGGTGGCCACGCCCGGCAGGACATGAGCGCCGGCCAGGAAGTCGCGCAGGGCAACCGCGCCCAGCGGCTTGCACAGCGCCACATTGGCGAAGAACCGCTGCCCCGGCGTGAAGTACAGCCCGCGATAGACCGGCTCATAATTGCGCTCAAAGCGCGGGGTGCAGAAGCTGACCACCGGCGCGATGGGCGTGGCGCCCTTGGCTGTGACCTTGCTCAACAGTCCCGCGAAGGGCGGGTGCACGCCGCCCTGGCCACTGGCCAGTTTGTCCAGGTCCTGCGCGTCGAGGTTGGCGAAGCGGTGCACCTCCGTCTCGTCGCCCTCATAGACCACCAGCGCCACTTCCCCGGCGCCCGACACCCCGAACAGCTTGAGCTGAAGCTCGCGCGACAGGGCTTGAAGGGCGCTCTTGTCCAGAACCTGCGCGCGCGGATCCGTCAGAATGAAGGCGTAGGCGTTCAAGGGCTCGAACTGGCGCGGCCAGATCCAGCGCGTTTCCAGAAAGGCGTTGATCAGTTTGCCGATCAAGGCGTTCAGTTCAGCGGTGGCGGGCTTGCCCTCCATCCCGTGAATCAGGACGCGCAAACAGGCCATCGCCTTGGAGACTTCTTCCGCCGCCAACATGCTCTGCCAACTCCTACTCAACCCGGCTAATAGTGCGCGCGATCACGGCCGCGCAGCCCGTTTTTACGCCGATGCGTTTTCTCCTGCGGCGATTAGACGCGATCAGGGTAACGACGCCGTTAAACGTCGTGAGAATTTTTCAATATTCGCGACCACGATTTTTCTCCGGCCGGTATTCATCTGCGGTTCAACCGCCGTAAGCTTGACTGTAACGGACTATAAAGACCGCCCATTCGCTTTCTTACTGAAGGGATTCCCCATGAAAGCCGCCCTGTCCGCCGCCTTCTTAATATTCGCCGCCGGTCCAGCCCTGGCGCAGGGGGCAGACGCGGATGCGGCGTTCCGCGCCACGACCTTGAGTCTGCAAGCCTATGGCGAAGCCAAGGCGCAGCCGGACATGGCGGCCGTCACCCTGGGCGTGAGCACCCAAGCGGCCACGGCCGCCGAAGCCCTGCGGCTCAACGCCCAGCGGATGACCGCCGTCCTCACCAGCCTGCGCGCCCTTGGGCTAGGCGAGCGGGACATCCAGACCTCAAACCTCAGCCTGGGTCCGCAATACGTCAATGTGCAGAACTTGCCCCCTAAGCTGAGCGGCTATCAGGCGTCCAACGATGTTCGCGTCACGGTCACAGACCTGACCAAGCTGGGTCCGGTGATCGACGCGGTCGGCGGAGCGGGCGCCAACCAGATCAACGGCGTCAGCTTTGGCCTGAAGGACTCGGACGCAGCCGAGAACGAGGCGCGGCGAGCGGCGGTCAAGGCCCTGGCCGCCAAGGCCGATCTCTACGCCCAAGCCAGCGGCTATCACATCGTGCGCTTGGTCAATCTGAGTGAGGGCGGCGGCGAGCAACCGATGCAGCCGCGTCCGGTGTTCGCTATGGCCAAGGCGGCCGCGCCGACGCCAGTGGAACCTGGAGAGCTGAACGTGCGAATTGACGTGTCGGCGGTCTATGAGCTGGCGAAGTAAGGCCGGGGCCAAAATATCAACCGACGAAGCTCGAAAGCAAAAAACACGTCGTCATCCTCCGGCCGCCGGAACGGCGGACCGGGGGGACCAAGCGAGTGTTCAACCGCAATCCTCGCTTGGGTCCCCCGGCTCGTCCTGCGGACGCCCGTGGGATGACGATAGGGGATGGGTTTGGTGGTTCAATTTCCTGACCGCACAGCGGTCCATTCACACGGCGGGCAACAGGCCGGCTTGGGCGAGAATGGGCGTGACTCGGCTGCGGATTTCCATACCCGGCAGGGCGTTTTGGCCCTCAATGGAGATGGCGAAGATCACGTCGCGCTTGGCGCTTTGAATGCGCCCGATCCACCAGCCGAGATTGCGCGAATTGTCGGCGATGGAGGCGCAGCTGGCCACTAGGCTGCTAATACTCGTCCCCCCCCGCGTCGGTCCGGCCATCAGGCCCTCCACCGTTTGGGCGGCGGCGGGCGAGACCGGCAAGGCGCCGGCGTAAAGCTTACGCAGGAAGACGGTCTGCTCGTGGGTCGAAATGAACAGCCCGCCGCCCGCCGCCGGTCCCTGCCAGAACGCCAGGGGATCGCCGACCGGGCGGCCCTGGCCATAGCCGAAGGCGGACAGGTCCTGGGCGAAGCGGTCGGGCCCGACGCCGGCGGAGAGCTTGCGCCACCACCAGGGGGTGTTCCATTGGAAGGCCAGAGCCAGATTGGAGTCCTTGCGCCAGTAGGCCGAAGGCTGGTCCGAGCCGTCCCAGGGCCACACCGTATCGGGCTTGACCACGCCCCGGTTCAGCCCGATCAGGGCCATAGGCGCGTTGAAGGTGTCGCACGGCGCAAGGGGCCGGTTGCACACGGCATGATCGCCATAACGGTAAAGCTCCGATCCGTCTTTGGAGTCCACGATCAGAGCGCAGGTGTCTGGTCCGCCGATGCTTCGATCAAGCTGGGCGTCCAGCACCTGGGTGTCAAAGCCCGGTCCGTGGATCAACCGTTCGATGCGCTCGCACCCGCTCAGGCCGAACGCGCTCGCCGCGGCGAGCAGGAGGATCAAGCCTGGGCGGCCAGCCCTCACGCCGCCGATTTGACGTGATTGGCCTCGTCCAGCAGCACCACTTGCGGGGCGTAGTTGCGCGCCTGCGAAGCGTCCATCTGGCAGTAGGTCACCACGATCACCTTGTCGCCCGCCTGGACCAGCCGCGCCGCCGCGCCGTTGACGCCCACGGTGCGCGAGCCGCGCGGGGCCTCGATGGCGTATGTGGTGAAGCGGGCGCCGGTGGTGATGTTGAGCACATCGACCTGCTCGTGCGGCAGGATGCCAGAAGCGTCCAGCAGGTCGCGATCAATGGCGATGGAGCCCTCATACTCGAGGTCCGCCTGCGTCACCGTCGCCCGGTGCAGCTTCGCCTTCATCATGGTGACCAGCATCAAGTCCTCACGCGGCAACTGCCGAGGGTGTCCATATAGGAGTTTGCGACGAAGGGTTCAATTGCGGCGCAGCATCGGGGGAACGCATCAGAATTCATAGGTCACCAGGCGTCAGACCGGTCTGCTTGGCGATGCGCGCCAACATGCGAGGGCCAATCTCCTCGCCGTCGTGAAATGCGAAAACCCAATCGGGAAACCCCGGCCGGGCCAGAACCTTATGCGAACTTGAGCTACGCTTCACTCGCCAGCCAATCTGAAGCAAGGCCGCCAGCAGGCGCTTAGCCTTGACTGATCCCCAAGCCGTCACGCGGCGGTGAACAGCCTATCGAGCTCAGGCGCCCGCTCGCCATGCTCCAACCGGTCAGCCAGAACGCGTAGAGCCAGAGTCTCAACCTTGGCGATGGCATCCGCACGTGAGCAGCCGTACGCCATGACCCCCGGTAAACCGGTCGCCTCGGCCAGCCAGCGACCGTCTTCTTCCTGCTCGACTTCGAGATGCATAGATTAAGTCTAGCTCAAACGCGCCACGCGTCCAAACTACTTGCGCCAGGAAAATGGCGCCGGCTTTTGGCTGGAGGTCCCCCAGGTCTTGAGCCACTCGATGAACTTGGCGTTGGCTACCGTTCGCCCGGCGGCAATATCAGCCTCGGCGGCGGCCAACCGTCGCGCATCGGCATCCTGGGACGCGTCGGCCCTAGCTGTCCAAGAAGCTCCGCAGTTTCCTGCTCCGGCTCGGGTGCTTCAGCTTCCTCAGCGCCTTGGCCTCGATCTGCCTAATCCGTTCGCGGGTGACGCTGAACTGTTGGCCGACTTCTTCCAGGGTGTGGTCGGTGTTCATGCCGATGCCGAAGCGCATGCGCAGGACGCGTTCTTCGCGCGGCGTCAGGGACGCCAGCACGCGGGTGGTGGTTTCGCGCAGGTTGCTTTGGATCGCCGCATCGATGGGCAGGATGGCGTTTTTGTCTTCGATGAAGTCGCCCAGGTGGCTGTCTTCCTCGTCGCCGATGGGCGTCTCAAGGCTGATCGGCTCCTTGGCGATCTTGAGAACCTTGCGCACCTTCTCCAGGGGCATGGCCAGCTTCTCAGCCAGCTCTTCCGGGGTCGGCTCGCGGCCGATTTCGTGCAGCATCTGGCGGCTGGTGCGGACGATCTTGTTGATCGTCTCGATCATATGCACCGGGATACGGATGGTGCGGGCCTGGTCGGCGATGGAGCGGGTGATGGCCTGGCGGATCCACCAGGTGGCGTAGGTGGAGAACTTGTAGCCGCGGCGATACTCGAACTTATCGACCGCCTTCATCAGGCCGATGTTGCCTTCCTGGATCAGGTCCAGGAACTGCAGGCCGCGATTGGTGTATTTCTTGGCGATGGAGATGACCAGGCGCAGGTTGGCCTCGACCATTTCCTTCTTGGCCTGACGGGCCTCGCGCTCGCCCTTCTGGACGGTCTGAACGATGCGGCGGTAGTCGTCGATCGGCACGCCCGTCTCGGTGGCCAGGACGGCGATTTCCTGGCGAATGTCGGTGATCTGACCGTAGTCGTTCTCGGCGAACTTGGTCCAACGCACCCCGTGCTGCTTGACCGTTTCGGTCCAGTCCGGCGCCAGCTCGGAGCCGAAATAGGCCTTAAGGAACTCCCCGCGCGAAATGCCGTAGCTGTCGGCCAGGCGCAGCAGGCGGCCCTCCAGGGCCATAAGGCGCTTGTTGATGGTGTAGAGCTGCTCGACCAGCGCCTCGATGCGGTTGTTGTTCAGCTTCAGCGTCTTGAGGTGCTGAATGATCAGATTGGACAGGGTTTCGTACTGTTTGCG
The DNA here is from genome assembly GCA_964451265.1 of uncultured Caulobacteraceae bacterium. Taxonomy (GTDB): domain Bacteria; phylum Pseudomonadota; class Alphaproteobacteria; order Caulobacterales; family Caulobacteraceae; genus BOG-938. Next base: position 24,883 of record CAYVHP010000125.1, read on the forward strand.
GTCCTTTTCCGGCAGATCCTGACCGGACAGGCGCTTTTCAACCAGGCGCTCCTGCAGCTTGCGGAAAGCCTCGAACTCGGCGGCGATGGCGTCCAGCGTGGCCATGACGCCTTCGCGTAGTTCCGCCTCCATAGCGGAGACCGAAGGCCCCGCGCCGTCGTCAAAATCGTCCTCGTCGTCGCCCTCGCCCTCTGCGGCGGGCGCGGGCTCGGCGCCGTCTTCCAGCGGCGCCTTGGCCTCGACCACGGGCGGGGGAATTTCGCCGATCTCGACTGAGTCGGCGCCCTCGTTGGGCATTGGCGCGGCGCCCGGCGATCCGCCGTAGGTCTGTTCCAGATCGATCACTTCGCGCAGCAGGATGCGGCCCGAACCCAGCTCCTCGCGCCACACCATGATGGCTTCGAAGGTCAGGGCGCTTTCGCACAGGCCGCGGATCATGGTGTCGCGGCCGGCCTCGATCCGTTTGGCGATGGCGATCTCGCCCTCACGCGACAACAGCTCCACCGAGCCCATTTCGCGCAAGTACATCCGCACCGGATCGTCGGTGCGATCAAAGCTCTCAGGCTTTTCGGCCACAGTGACGGTAGATTCCTCGCGCACGGCCACTTCGCCGCCCTCGGACTCGCCTTCGCCCTCAACCTCGTCGTTCTCCACGACGTTGACGCCCATCTCGCTCAGCATGGCGAGGGTGTCTTCGATCTGTTCGGAGGAAATTTCCTCCGACGGCATGACCTTGTTCAGCTCGTCCATGGTGACGTAGCCGCGCGCCTTGGCCTGCTTGATGAAGCGCTTGACGCCCGCATCGGTCAGATCGAGCAAGGGACCGTCGGTGGCGGATTCGGTCGGCTCGGCCGTCGTGGTGCTCATTCAGTTCTCCGCTTCGATCGGACCCAGCTTAACGAAAACAAGGCTCTACCGAACATGCAAAAAGTCGGCCGCGGCGAGACCCATGTCCCGCTGCAGCCCTATTCAAAGGCTCCCGCCTCCATCGATAGCCGGGAAGACCAGACGGTTCCCGTCTTGATCGCCCGTCTCAGCGCATCCCGCTCGCCCTTCAGACGCATGAACGCGACCGCGTCGGCGGAATCGGTCAGTTCCGACTTGGCGGACGAAAGAGCCTCTTCCAACGCGGCCATTCGGATCAAAACCTCGAAGGCGTGCGACCATTGCGACCTGGCGGCGAGGGGTGAATCATCTGAATCCAGGAAGGGCGCGCCGGAAGTCCGGGCGGCCCGATCAATTTCACCCAACAAAGCGCCGAAGCCGTTGCTCGCCAGATGGCGTTTCAAGGCCTCACTGTCAAGGACATCGGCCTCCAGCCGTAGGCGGACAATGGCGCTCGCCAGGTCATTAAGCGCCGGTTGACCCAGGCCGTGGACCTGCAAGGCTTCCAGATGATCGTCCAGCCAGGCCGGCTGATCGATGGCGCCCTTGGCCACGGCGGCGGCCATGGGGTCGAGCGAGACGGCCAGGCGGCGCGCGGCGGCGCGGCCCTCGGCGGTGGGCGGTCCGGGCGCCTGGGGCCGTTCAAAGCCCCGGCCGGACATGGACCGCCTGGGTTGATAGGCTTGGCTTTGACCGGCAACGGCAACGGGCTTGGCCCACAGAGTGTCCAGCCGCGCGAACAGATCGTCGCGATAGGCCTGCGCCAGATCCTTGTCCTGGATGGCGCCGGCGGCGGTCCGTAGCCGCCCCTTAAGGCCGGAACGGCGCTCGGGCGTGTCGAGAGGTTCCAAATCGCGCTCACGCACGAACAGGGCCTCCGCAAAGGGAGTGGTTTGGGACAACTGGGCCTTCAGAGCGCCCGGCCCATGCTCGCGCAGCACGTCGTCCGGGTCCTTGCCGCCGGTGACCAGGGCGAAGCGGAAAGAGCGGCCCGATTGCAGAAGGGGCAAGGCGCGGTCGATCACGCGTGAAGCGGCTCGCTGGCCCGCGCCGTCGCCGTCGAAGCACAGGGTCGGCTCGGGATGATAGCGCCACATCAGGGCCATCTGGTCCTCGGTCAGGGCCGTGCCCATGCCAGCCACCGCCGCGATGCCCGCCCTCTGGCAGGCGATCACGTCCATATAGCCCTCCACCGCCACCAGCGGCGCGCCCTCCCCGCCGGCCGCCAGCAGCTTGCGCGCTTCGTAGAGGCCGTAAAGCGTGCGGCCCTTGTCGAACAGGGGGCTATCCGGGCCGTTGAGGTACTTGGCCTTGGCCTCAGGATCGAGCGCCCGGCCGCCAAAGGAGATCACTCGGCCGCGCGCGTCGGTGATCGGAAAGACGATGCGGTCGCGGAAGCGGTCATAGGGGGCGGCGCCGTCTTCCGGCGCGATCAGCAGGCCCGCTTCGACCAACTCAGCCGGGCGCGCGCCCTTCTGCACCAGATGGTCCTTCAAGCCCGTGCGCGAGGCGGGCGCCAGGCCCAGGCGGAAGCGCTTCCACTCGCTCTCCG